>NZ_BAAGSN010000022.1:0-64588 GCF_054782415.1 Sinomonas soli
CGGCACCCTCTACCAGCCCCCAACCGCCGCCGCGGCTTGACGAAAACCATAGAGGCACCCCCCGGGGAGGGACCCTGCTGGCGCCCGCCGCAGGACCGCGGCCCGAGGGAATACCGGCCGGTAGCCCCGGCGTTGGCGCCGGGTATGAAGGCCATCGCATACGACCGTTTCGGATCCTCTGACGTCCTGGCGCTCCAGGAGCTCCCCGACCCGCACCCTGGCTCGGACTCGGTGCTCGTGCAGGTGAAGGCCGCGAGCCTGAACCCCGTGGACTACAAGGCCCGCGAGGGCTACCTGCAGGGAGTGATCGACACCGTCTTCCCGGCGGTCCGGGATGGGACGTGGCCGGCGTGATCGTCAAGGCCGGCCTCGACACCCCCGAGTTCGAGGTCGGGGACGAGATCCTCGCCTATGCCCGCAAGGACGTCATCTCGGGCGGCACCCTCGCGGAGCTCGTCGAGGTCCCCGTGCGGACCGCCGCGCGCAAGCCCGAGGGCCTCAGCTTCGAGGACGCGGCCGCGCTCCCGCTCGCGGGCCTCACCGCCCTGCAGACCGTGCGCCGGGCCGGGGTCTCCGCCGGCTCGACCGTGCTCATCCACGCGGCCGCCGGCGGCGTGGGCTCCTACGCGACCCAGCTGGCCGTCCTCGCCGGCGCCCGGGTGGTGGGTACCGCCTCTGAGGGCAACCACGAGTACCTGCGCTCGCTCGGCGCCGAGCCCGTCGCGTACGGCGAGGGCCTGGTCGAGGCGGCGCGCGGCCTCGCCCCGGAGGGCTTCGACCACATCCTCGACTTCGTGGGGAACGGCGCCCTGGACACCGTCCCGCAGCTGCTGCGCGCGGGCGGGACCGTCGCCTCCATCACCGACCCCGCGGCCCGCGACGAGTACGGCGGCCAGTACATCTGGGTCCGCCCGAACCCGGAGGACCTCGCCGAACTGGCCCAGCTCGCCGCGGACGGCAGGCTCAAGGTCGAGGTCGCGGACGTCGTCGAGCTCGCCCAGGCCGCCGACGCCTACCGGACGCTCGAGGGCGGCCACGTGCGGGGCAAGCTCGTGGTCCGCCCCTGACGTAGCGCTGCCTGCCCGACGCACGACGGCGCCGCTCACCGTGGAAGGCGAGCGGCGCCGTCGTGCGTCCCCCGGTGGTGTGGAGAGGCTTCGGGGCCGCTCCACGACTGCCCGGGTCAGGACTTGAGCTTGGGCTTCACGTCCTTGTCGTAGATGCCCTGCAGGGTCTTCTTGAGGTCGCCCATGGTGGACTTCACGTCCGCCTGCTGGGTGACGATCTTCGCGACAGCCTTGGCCATCTCCTGGTCCGCGCCCGGCAGGAACACGCGGGCGTTGTCCTGGACCTTGGTCACGGCGAGCTGGTCGATCGCGGTCTGGATCTGCGGGGTCTTGGCCAGCACGGCGGTCATGTCCGCCGACTTGTTGACCGGCATGTAGCCGGTGGCCCCGGAGAAGGCCGCGGCGTTCTCGGGCTGGCCCACGAACTTGATGAACATGGCCGCGGCGAGCTGCTGCTCCTTGGAGATCCCGGAGGGGATGCCCAGGCCCGCGCCGCCCGTGGGGCACACCGGCTTGGTCGCCTTCGGGCCTCCGGGGAGGAAGCCGACGCCCACGTTGAACTTGGCCGTCTTGAGCACGCCCACGAGGGAGCCCGTCGAGGAGATGGTGGCGGAGGCGATGCCACCGCCGAAGTCCGCCGAGGAGTCCTTCGAGGACACGCCCGCCCACTTGTCCTTGTACACCGAGTCCTGCACCCACTGCATCGCGGCGACGGCATCGTCCGAGTCGCAGGTGATGTCCCAGCCCTTGGACCAGCCCGAGCCCCAGCCCCAGAGGTTGTTCTGCAGGGTCCAGCCCGCGTAGTCGGCCAGCGCCGGGTACATGTACGCGTACTGGGCGCCCGAGGCCGCCTTGATCTTCGAGGCCCAGTCGCCGAACTCCGACCACGTGGCCGGGGCACGGTCGGGCAGGCCGGCGGCCTTGAAGTGGTCCTTGTTGTAGTAGAACAGCGGGGTGGAGCGGGCGTACGGCATGGCCCACTGCTTGTTCGCGTACTGGTAGTCCTGCACGAGCGAGTCGCGGTAGTCGCTGAGCTTGATGTCCAGCTGCTTGATCGCGGAGTCCATCGGGATGATATTGCCGTTGATGTAGTAGCGGAACCACCACACGTCCGAGAGCAGCACGACGCCCGGCAGGCCCGAGTTGGCGGCCTGCGCGGTCTGGAACTTCTGGGCGATCTCCTCGTAGTTCGCCCCGGCCGTGACGAGGTTGACCTTGATGCCCGGGTTCGCCGCCTCGAACTTCGCCACGAGCTGCTTCTCGATGTCCTCGGACTTGCCCGGGTGGCTGGACCAGAAGTCGATCGACGCCGCCGGCTTGACGTCCTTGAAGTCGATGTCCGCGACCGCGGAGGTCGCGCTGCTGCCGGAGGTGTCAGGGCCGCCGCAGGCGGCGAGGGCCGCCACGGACGCGCTCGCGCCGGCGAGGCCGAGGAAGTGCCGACGGTCGAGTCGGAATGCCATTGCTGTGCCTTTCGTAGGTGCTTGAGAGTGGTGGAGCTTCTGCCTAGCCGGTGACGGAGCCCTGGGTGAGGCCGGCCACGATGTAGCGCTGGAGCATGGCGAAGACGATGAGGACGGGCACGATCACGAGCACCGCACCGGCCATGAGGATGCCCCACGACCCGGTGCCGCTCTCCGAGTTCTGCAGGAGCGTCAGGCCCACCGGCAGAGTCATGACCTCGGGCTTGTCCGTGATGATGAGCGGCCAGATGTAGTCGTTCCACTCCGAGACGATGGTCACGAGGGCCACCGTGGCGATCGAGGGGACCGACACCGGGACCACGATGCTCCAGAGCCGCTTCCAGTGGCCCGCGCCGTCGATCTCGGCGGCCTCGAGGATCGAGGCGGGCAGGGTCATGAAGTGCTGGCGCAGGAGGAAGGTGCCGAACGCCGTGCCGAGCCCCGGCAGGATGATGCCCCAGAGGGTGTTCTTCCCGCCGATGCTCGCGATGAGCACGTAGTTGGGCAGGATCGAGACCTGCGAGGGCACCATGAGCGCCACCAGGATGAGGATGAACACGAGGTTCTTGAACGGGAAGCGCACGAACACGAGCGCGTACGCCGTCATGATGGCCAGGGTCACCTTCACGACCGCGCCGACCGCCGTGACGATCGTCGAGTTGAGGAAGAACCGCGCGAACGGGACGGTGGTCATAGCCGTGTTGTAGTTGTCGAGGTTGATCGACTGGGGGAGGACCTTCAGGTCCGTCGTGACGATCTCGCCGGGGCTCTTGAACGAGCTCACGACCATCCACAGCAGGGGCAGCGCCACGATGAGGGTGGCGATGACCAGCGGGACGTAGCCGCCGGCGATCGTGCGGATGAGGTTCTGGGACGAGAACGGGCGCGGGCGCTCGGGCTCGCCGGCGGTCTCCGTGACGGTGACGGGTGCGGGGGCGGTCATGCGTAGTGCACCTTCCTCTCGACGAAGCGGATCTGCACGACCGTGATGACGAGCAGGATCACGAAGAGGATCACCGAGATCGCCGCCGAGTACCCGGCCCGGTTGTAGGAGCCGAACGCCTGCATGTAGGCCTCGTAGATGAGGGTGCTCGTGCCGTTGCCGAGCGGGGTCATGATGCGGATGAGGTCGAACGCCTGCAGGCTCGACAGGATCGTGGTGATGAGCAGGAAGAACGTGGTGGGGGAGAGCAGGGGCAGGCTGATGCTCAGGAAGCGGCGGGTGGCCCCGGCGCCGTCGATCGCGGCGGCCTCCATGACGTCGGCCGGGAGGGACTGCAGCCCGGCGAGGTACACGACCGCGCAGTAGCCGAGGTTCTTCCAGATGTAGACGATGATCACCATGGTCAGCGCGAGCTGGGGGTCGTTGAACCATTGCGGGCTCGCGACGCCGAAGGTGCGGAGGAACCACGCGAGGGCGCCGTAGCCGGGGTCGAAGATGAACATCCACACGAGGCCCACGCCCACGCCCGAGAGGACATAGGGGGCGAACACGGCGGAGCGGGCGAACGTGGTACCGCGGACCTTCGCGTTCAGCGCGAGCGCCACCAGCAGGCCCAGCACCATGGACAGGCCCACGGTGAGGACAGTGAAGATCGCGGTGGTGCCGAGGACGCGCGGGGCGTCGTCGCTGCCGAAGAACGTGGCGTAGTTCTCGAAGCCGATGTTCCTCGCGGTCTTGGACCCGAGGGTCCAGTCGAGGAACGAGTACTGCAGGTTCGCGAACAGGGGCCGGTAGGTGAACACGGCGATGAGGATCAGGTTCGGCAGCGCGAACGCGAGGAAGACGAAGAAGTCGCGGCGGCTGCGGCCGGAGAAGCGCGAGCGCTTCCGCTCGGGCCGGGAAGTGGAGGAGGCGCCCTGGCGACGCTCCAAGGTCGACTCGCTCATGGATGAATCCTGCAAGCGGGATGGGACATTGACAAGCATTCCTTCAAGATCTGGGTATGGGCGTGAAACCCCCGCGTAGTAGTGGACCACGGGCCGGCGGCGGCTCCGGCCGGAATCCGCCCCGCCCCCGGGCGAATTCCGTCCCGCGTATCCAAGAGTTCACACTGCGTTAGCGTAATGAGTGGGACACACCACACCCAAGGGCCGCGCCGGGAGTGTGGCCCCGGCTGTTGAGCCGGGGCAGGGGCCAGCGTTGAATGGGGCCCATGGGTTCCCTTCTCGATGTCCCCGGCCTCCGGGTCGGCCACGCCCAGCGCTCGGAGGACGGGTGGCTCAGCGGAGTGACCGCCGTCGTGCTCCCTCCCGGCAGCGCCGGCGGGGTCGATGTGCGCGGCGGCGGCCCGGGCACGATCGAGACCGACGCCCTCGACCCGTCCACCCTCGTGCAGACCGTGGACGGGATCGCCCTGTGCGGCGGAAGTGCCTACGGCCTCGCCGCGGCGGGCGGCGTGCAGCTATGGCTCGAGCAGCAGGGACAGGGGCACCCCGTGGTGGGCGGGGTGGTGCCGATCGTGGCCGGTGCGGTGATCTTCGACCTCGGCCGCGGCGGGGACTTCGGTGCCCGGCCGGACGCGGCGATGGGCTTCGAGGCGGCGGCCGCGTGCGTGGGCCTCGAGGACGCGCCCGACGGCGGGCTCCGCGGCTGCGTCGGCGCCGGAACCGGGGCGGCGGTGGGCCGCGCCATGTACAAGGGCGGCGTGGGGATGGCGTCGGTGCGGGTGCCCGGCGGCGCCGTGCCCGGGCCGCCCGGCGGCGCCCCGGTGGTCCTGCCCGAGGGGATCGTGGTCGGCGCGCTCGCCGTGGTGAACGCCGCCGGCGTGCCGGTCTTCCCAGGAGCTGCAGGGGCCGGCAAGCTCGGCGACGCCGAGGGCGAGGCGGAGGTTGCCCAGGAGGCGGCCTCGGCCGGCGAAGGCGGTGGCGTGGGAGGGGTCGCCGCTCCGGGCGCGCTGAACACGACCCTCGTGGTGGTGGCGACGAATGCGTCCCTCACCCCGGCCGAGTGCAAGCGCCTGGCCACCGCGGCGCACGCCGGGCTGGCCCGCGCGCTGGACCCGAGCCACACGCTCGTGGACGGCGACACCGTCTTCGGGCTGTCGACCCGCGCAGTCGAGTTCGACCGCTCCTCGGAGGCGGGGCGCGTCGTCGGCCTCATGTCGGTGCAGGTGGCGGCGGCCAACGCGGTCCGGGAGGCCATCCTCGACGGGGTCCGCTCGGCGACGCCGGTGACCACGCCGGCCGGGACATGGGAGCGCTTCCCCGTGCCGTGACCTTCTCCTCTGGGCCGGCCGCGCCCCCGCCCGGTTGACTGGGGGGCAAGGATTCGCGCCGGGAGAGGGGATGGGAACGATGGTCGAGAACCTCGTGAAGACGGTGGAGATCAACGCGCCGGTGGACACGGTCTTCACCTTCCTCAGCGACCCGACGCGATGGATGCTCGCGTTCCCCGGCGACAGCGAGGTCACGGACGTCCAGATCACCCCGGACGGAGTCGGCACGTCGGCGAAATGGGCGGCGAAGATCTTCGGGCTCCACATGTCCGTCACCCACGAGTACCGGGAGGTGGTCCGCAACCAGCGGATCGTCTCGAAGGCCACAGCCGGCCCTGTCCTCACCTTCTCCCTCGAGCCCCGGGGCGCCGGAACGGTGCTGAGTGTCGAGCAGGGCTTCGACATCGAGACGCCGCTCGTGCGGGTCCCGCTCCAGGCGCTCTTCACCCGCTGGGCCGAGGACGACATCGAGGGCCTGGCCGCCAACATCAAGAGCCTCGTGGAGACCGGCCAGAAGGCGGTCCTCGAACCCGAGAAGAAGCTCGTCCACACGCTGACGTGGTCCGGCGCCGTCAGCATCCACGCACCGGTGGAGCGCGTGTTCGACCTCGTCAAGGACCCGGCCGTGTGGCTGGGGCCGTACGTGCGGATCTCGGACCTCCGCGTTGCGCCGGAGGGCGTGGGAACAACCTTCGAGGCCTCCTGGCGCGTCCTGGGCATCCCGCTCCGGACCACCCACGAGTACACGGAGTTCGTGCCGAATGACCACTTGACCTCGAAGGCCGCGCTGGGTCCGGTCTTCGTGGTCGCCGTCGCTCCGGAGGACGGTGGCACCCGCCTGAGCATGCGCTCGGATGTGCTGCCCGCGAACTGGGCGGACGCCGCGGTCGACTCACTGGTCATCAAGATGTCGGAGCGCAGCCAGGAGGAGCTGTTGGCCGGCATCAAGGCCAAAGCCGAGGCCGGGGCCGGGCTGTAGGCGGCGCGTCAGTAGACGGGTAGGTTGCCCTGGGCCAAGCGGGCGGCGACGACCGCCCCGACGCGGGCCACCATCTGCTCCGTCCGATGGACCACCTCGCCGTAGCTCACCCGGAGTGTCGCGAAGCCGCGGGCCTGGGCGGCCCCGTCGCGCAGGTAGTCGCTATACCGGCTCTCGGGCTGCTGGTGGGTCTTGCCGTCGATCTCGAGATCCAGGCAGCGCTCGACGATGTGGTCCATCGACCCCACGCTGTCCACCGCGACCTGCGGCTCGACCAGGAATCCAGCCCTCCGCAGGTGCTCCCGGGCCAGGGTCTCCGCGAGGGAGTCGGCGCCGCGGTCCACCATGGCCAGGACCGCGCGGGCCGGCCCGTTGCGCGGCCCGGTGAGCAGGCTCTTGAGCAGCTCGCGTGACAGCCCCTTCTGCAGGGCGGATTCGACAATGACCAGCGACTCCATCTCCGGCAGGCAGTGCAACGCGTGCATTGCGGTGTCGAGGATCGAGGTGGTCCGGCTCCGCGGGCTCGCAGGCGCCCAAGAACCCCGGTGTACCACGGCCCGGTCGGAGGCCAGCCTGCCGTCCGGCCTCAGAAGGTGGACCTCTCTGTGGTCCTCGAGCACCCAGAGCCCCTGCCGCCGCGCCGCCGAGACGCACGTGAGCAGCGAGTTGGTGGCCAGGCAGCGGACCAGCAGCGGATCGGCGTCGTGCAGTGCGACGATGCCCCGCGCCGGGCGGAGCACGCTCCCGTCGCGGAACGCCGAGGCCAGGGCGCCCCGGCTCACGCCCGCCGCGAGCAGCTCGGAGCGGCGCGCCACGCCCTCGTGGGCGCGGAGGGCATCGACGACTCGATCCATGCGTCGATTGTCGCCGGGCGGCCAAGGAAAGTGGCCCCGGCTCGGGCGGTATGTGGAAACAAACGCCTCTTGCCAGTCCGAGCGTCTGAAGTCCTTCCCATCTTTGCTGCAGCCGTCCCCGGCTTTGGGGCTTGTGCCGGGCGGATCCGGCAGGAGAAGGCCGGTCTCTGCGGGCCTTTCCACCGTCGGTGGCGGCCAGCACGGCCCAAAGCAGGGGAGGAGTGCCAGCAAGGGTGGTGAGGAGTGCGCAGAAGGGCGGGGAGGGGGCGGACAGCCGGGCCAAGGGCAGGAAACGCGGACCCCTCCGGGAGCCAGGGTGGGCACGGCGTGTACCATGGGCGGATTTAACTTCCGCGGCCACGTGGCGTACAGTTGTGTGTTGGCTGTCGGCCCTCCCATGCCCATTTGGAGCGTGCGGGCCCGCCAGTCGTCAAACCATACACGTCCGCCGGGGGCCCATTGCGCCCGGCGGCAGAGAAAGTTAGCGGAGGCTATGGCCAAGAAGGACGGTGTCATCGAGATCGAGGGTGTCGTGACTGAAGCGCTGCCCAACGCAATGTTCCGCGTTGAGCTGACGAACAAGCACGTCGTACTCGCTCACATCTCTGGCAAGATGCGCCAGCACTACATCCGCATCCTCCCTGAGGACCGCGTCGTGGTGGAGCTCAGCCCGTACGACCTGACCCGCGGCCGGATCGTCTACCGCTACAAGTAAGCAGCCGCGCCCGGGGGCACCCGGGCGTCAATGCTGACCACCTGCAGAACACGCAAAGGACACAGCCATGAAGGTCAAGCCGAGCGTCAAGCAGATCTGCGACAAGTGCAAGGTGATCCGCCGCAATGGGCGGGTCATGGTGATCTGCGAGAACCCGCGCCACAAGCAGCGCCAGGGCTGATCCCCTCCCCGCGAGGGAGAGGATCAGGCCGGGCAACGCCCACGCAATAACTAGAGAAGGCAGCACAAGCTGCGCTGGGACGAATGGGCCCGGACAGCTGACCCCCGGCCCGGAGGCTGGGGCCGCTCGAGAACGGAGCGGGTGTCCTGCCTACGACCTCCGGATAGCACAAGGAGAACCGCCGATATGGCTCGTCTCGCTGGCGTTGACATTCCCCGCGAAAAGCGGCTGGAAATCGCGCTCACTTACATCTACGGCGTGGGTCGCACCCGTGCGAAGGAAACGCTCGCTGCCACGGGCATCAGCGCGGATGTCCGGGTCAAGGACCTGACGGACGCTGAGCTGGTCCAGCTGCGTGACTACATCGAGGGCAACTACAAGGTTGAGGGTGACCTCCGCCGCGAGGTGGCCGCCGACATCCGCCGCAAGGTCGAGATCGGCAGCTACGAGGGTCTGCGCCACCGCCGGGGCCTCCCGGTCCGCGGCCAGCGCACCAAGACCAACGCTCGTACCCGCAAGGGCCCGAAGCGCACCGTCGCAGGCAAGAAGAAGGCCGGCCGCTGATAGCGGTCACCCAAAACTTTAGGTAGGAGAAGCTACATGCCCCCAAAGACTCGTGCGACGTCGGTCCGCAAGCCGCGCCGCAAGGACAAGAAGAACATCGCGCTCGGTCAGGCGCACATCAAGAGCACCTTCAACAACACCATCGTGTCCATCACGGACCCGTCCGGTGCTGTGATCTCCTGGGCTTCGGCCGGTGAGGTCGGCTTCAAGGGCTCGCGCAAGTCCACCCCGTACGCCGCGCAGCAGGCCGCCGAGTCCGCCGCGAAGCGTGCCCAGGAGCACGGCCTCCGCAAGGTCGACGTATTCGTGAAGGGCCCGGGCTCGGGCCGCGAGACCGCCATCCGCGCGCTGCAGGCCGCTGGCCTCGAGGTCGGGTCCATCCAGGACGTGACCCCGAGCGCGCACAACGGCTGCCGCCCGCCGAAGCGCCGCCGCGTCTAACAGGTTGCCGGGGCCGGCGGGGCCGGTCCGCCCGAGGCGAGCCCACGGCGTCGTGCGTCACAGACAACGCACGACGGCGCGGCTCGCCTCCCGCGGCCTGCCCCGCCCGGCTTCATTACTTAGTTCAGACCTTTTCCATCCATCTGTGTTGCGTCATATAGCGGATGCTTCCTGAAAGGAAAACCCAGTGCTCATTGCACAGCGCCCCACCCTGTCTGAAGAAGTAGTATCCGAGAACCGCTCCCGCTTCGTCATCGAGCCGCTGGAGCCGGGCTTCGGCTACACCCTCGGCAACTCGCTGCGCCGCACCCTGCTGTCCTCGATCCCGGGGGCTGCCGTCACCAGCATCCGGATTGACGGCGTGCTGCACGAATTCACCACGGTTGAGGGGGTCAAGGAGGATGTCACCGAGATCATCCTGAACCTCAAGAGCCTCTCGATCTCCTCCGACCAGGACGAGCCCGTCGTCGCGTACCTGCGCAAGCAGGGCCCCGGCGTCGTGACGGCCGCGGACATCGCCCCGCCGGCCGGCGTGGAGATCCACAACCCGGATCTGCACATCGCCACCCTGAACTCCAAGGGCAAGTTCGAGCTCGAGCTGACCATCGAGCGTGGCCGCGGGTACGTCTCCGCGGCGCAGAACAAGTCCGCGGACGCGGAGATCGGCCGTATTCCGGTCGACTCGATCTACTCCCCGGTGCTGAAGGTGACCTTCCGCGTCGAGGCGACCCGTGTCGAGCAGCGCACCGACTTCGACAAGCTCATCGTCGACGTGGAGACGAAGCCGGCCATCAAGCCGCGCGACGCCGTCGCGTCGGCCGGCACCACGCTCGTGGAGCTGTTCGGCCTCGCCCGCGAGCTGAACACCGCCGCCGAGGGCATCGAGATCGGCCCGTCCCCGACGGACGCCGCGCTCGCTGCGGACATGGCCCTCCCGATCGAGGACCTGGACCTCACCGTCCGTTCGTACAACTGCCTCAAGCGCGAGGGCATCCACACGGTGGGCGAGCTCGTGGCCCGTTCCGAGGCGGACCTGATGGACATCCGCAACTTCGGTGCCAAGTCGATCGACGAGGTCAAGGCCAAGCTCCTCGAGCTCGGCCTCTCGCTCAAGGATTCGCCGGTCGGATTCGATCCCCTCGCTGCGCGCGCTGCCGCGGGCGACGAGGACGATGCCGCGTACAGCGACGACGAGCTCTAAGAAGAATTTGCCCGCCGCCGGTGAGAGCCGGCAGCGGTCCACAACAGGAGAAACGACATGCCTGCACCCACCAAGGGTCCGCGTCTGGGCGGTGGCCCGGCGCACGAGCGCCTCATGCTCAACAACCTCGCCGCTGCGCTCTTCGAGCACAAGCGCATCACCACGACCGTGACGAAGGCCAAGCGCCTCCGCCCGGTCGCCGAGCGCCTCATCACGTTCGCGAAGCGCGGCGACCTCGCCTCGCGCCGCCGTGTCCAGGCGGCCATCTCGGCCCGCACGAACACCAACAAGGGCATCATCCACGAGCTCTTCACCGAGATCGCCCCGCAGCTGTCGGAGCGCAACGGTGGCTACACCCGCATCACCAAGATCGGCAACCGCAAGGGCGACAACGCCCCCATGGCTGTCATCGAGCTCGTGCTCGAGCCGGTCTCGGCGAAGCAGGCTGTGGTGAAGGAGGCCGAGAAGGCCGCCGAGAAGAGCGCGCCGAAGGCCGACGCCACCGTCGAGGCCCCGGCCGAGGAGACCGCCGCCGAGGAGACCGCTGCTGAGGCTCCCGCCGAGGCCGAGGTCACCGAGGCTCCGGCCGAGGACGCCGCCGAGGCTCCCGCTGAGGAGAAGGCCGACGACGCCAAGTAGTCGCCTTCCAGCCGTCCCGCACCGCCGGGGCGTCTGATCGGTTCAGGGCCCCCGTTCCCCCTCCAGGGAACGGGGGCCCTGCTGCGTCCCGGGCCGGGACGGCTGGGACGGTGGGGCCCGGACCGGTGATGCGGTGACGGTGAGCCGGGGGAGGGGCCTACGGGGGAGGGGCCTACGGGGGAGGGGCCTAGCTGGGCCCGGCCATCGGGAGGACGAGCGAGAAGACGCTGCCGGCGCCGGGTTCGCTCTGGACCTCGAGTCGGCCGCCGTGGCGCTCGGCGACCATCCGCGTGAAGGACAGGCCGAGGCCCACCCCGGGGATGTCGAGGCCCCGGGCGGCGTCGGTGCGGAAGAACCGGTCGAAGATGTGCGGGCGGTCGTCGGCGGAGATGCCGATGCCGGTGTCGGCGACCTCGACCGTGGCCCAGCCGCAGGCCGCGGCCGCGCGGAGGGTGACCACGCCGCCGTCGGGGGAGTACTTGACCGCGTTGGAGAGCAGGTTGTCGGCGGCCTGCCCGATGCGCAGCGGGTCCGCCTGCACCCACAGGTTCGGGGGGAGGTCGACGACGAGGCGCACCCGCGCGGCGTCGGCCGCCGTCTGCACGGCCTCGGCGCGGCCGGCGAGCACCGCGGAGAGGTCGGTCCGGGTGGGCCTGATCGGGAGGGTGACCTCGGAGGAGGCCATGAGGTCCCGGGCGAGGTCGACGAGGCGCTCGGCGTTGCCCTGCGCGACCTCCAGCCGGCCCCGCGCCGCGGCGGGGAGCTCTGCCTCGAGCGCGAGGTCGAGGTTGCCGAGCACCGAGGTGAGCGGGGTGCGGAACTCGTGGGCCACGGTGCGCACGAGCTCGGCCTTGTCCTCGGCCGTCTGGGCCAGCTGGGTCACGTCGGTGTAGGAGACGACGGCGCCCCCGCGGTCGCCGTCGACCGGCCGCGCGACCACTTGGAGCGCCCGGGCGCGGGGCCCCCAGCCGAGCCACACCATCTCGCCGTCGATCGCCTCGCCGCGGGCGGCGCGGTGGAGGACCCGGCGGTCCGGATCGACGCGTGCCCGGCGGTCCTTCGTGAATACGGGGAAGGCGCGGTCGGCGATGTCGAAGTCCGCCGGGGACTCCCAGCCCACCCCTTCGAGCAGGGCGCGGAAGGCTTCGTTCCACCGCACGGGCCGCCCGCCCGCGTCCACGGCGACGATCCCGACGCTCGCGGCGTCGAGGATCGTGGCCAGGAGGGCCTCCTTCTCCATGGCGTCCTCGAGCAGCTGCTTGAGCTTGGCCTGGTGCGCCCGCAGCTGCCGCTCCTGCAGGCGCAGTCCCGCCCCGGCGGCGCGGATCGCGACCGCGACGGTGAGCATGAGGAGTGGCAGCAGGAGGGCATCGGTGAAGGCGGCGTGGCCGGCCGCGCCGGGGGCCAGCAGCGTGGGCAGCGTGATGAGGAGCGGGCCGACGAGGGCCGTGGACAGGGCGATGCGGGCCGAGAGCGCCGAGCCGGCGATCCAGATCACCGGGAACACGGCGAGGGCGCCGGTGCCGGTGAGCGCCCCGTGCGGGCCGCCGTTGCGCAGCAGCCACACGGAGACGAGGTCGAGGGCCGGGATCCAGAGGGCCGCGCCGGCGCTCAGCTGCTCCCATGGCAGGACTAGGCACAGGACCGCGGCCACCATCTGCGCGAGGATGCCGGCGGCGAACAGCGGGGCGGCGGCGGCGTCTGCCCAGGCGCTGGGCGCGGCGAGGGCGATGACGGCCACGGCCACGGCCACGGTCAGCGGCAGCTGGCACAGCAGCACGCGTGTGCGCGCCCCGACCCGGTCCACATAGCGGAGGACCTTGCCGGCGGTGGCCAGCTCCTTGACAGACACGATCCCTCCCGGATACGTGAGACGTCCCCCTTCACTTATTTATCACGCATGACGGATACTGTGACACTAGGGCATCGTGTCGATGACACTTTTGTCGCTTCCCGGTCGTATGGAGGGTCGCTGTGAACGGTCTGGGTATTGCGCTGGTGGTGGAGGATGACGAGGATGTGCGCGGTCTCCTCGAGGATGTGCTGGGCCACGCGGGTTTCGACGTGCGGACGGCCTCGACGGGACGGGAGGGCGCCGAACTGGCCCGCACCGAACACCCCACCGTGGTCACGCTCGACGTCGGGCTGCCGGACATCGACGGCTTCGAGGTCCTCCGGCGGATCCGGGGGGCGAGCGACGCCTACGTGGTGATGGTCTCCGGCCGCGACGAGGAGCCGGACGCCCTGTTCGCGCTCCAGTCCGGGGCGGACGACTACCTCACCAAGCCGTTCCGTCCGCGCGAGCTGCGGGCCCGCATCGGGGCGATGCTGCGCCGGCCCCGGGCGGCCCACTCAGGGCACATTGCCGCGCCGTTCACGGACCCCCGGTCAGCCCAGACGGCCCACGCCCACGGGTGGATGCCCCGGCCCGAGGCTGCGCCGAGGCAGCAGGACTCCGTCCGGCCCTACCCCGCGCCGACGCCGCCCCAGCCCGGCGACCGTCTGCTGCGCAACGGCGCCCTGGCCCTGGACCCGAACACCCGGACGGCCTCCGTGGCGGGGACCGAGCTCGAGCTCACGCGCAGTGAGTTCGACCTGCTGCACTCGCTCCTTCGCGCCGGCGGCCGGGTGCTGACCCGGGCGGAGCTCGTCCGCGTGGCCCGCGGAGACAGGTTCCGCGACGACACCTACGTCAGCGAGGCGGACGAGCGCGCGGTCGAGGTCCACATCGGGAACCTGCGCCGCAAGCTCGGCGACGACCCGCGCGCCCCGCGCTGGCTCCTGACCGTCCGCGGCGTGGGCTACCGGCTGCGTCCGGCCGGCTGAGTGCGCTGACCGAGCGCGGCGGCTGCGGCGGCCGGCCCGGCGGGGAGCCCGCGGGCCAAGACCACAGCGGTGACGTCCCCGCACGCAAGGGCCTGCGGCAGCAGGGGCCTCGCGGCCCGGGTGCCGTCCGCCCGCACACGCCCCACGATGCGGTCCGCGGCGTCGGCGAGGCGCACTGCCCCGGCCATGGACGCCGCGGTACGCAGGCTCAGGGCGGCGTCGACCGCGGCGGCCGCGTCCTCGAGGGCGAGGGCCGCGGCGAGCCGCGCGCGGCGCTGCGGCCACAGGCGCACGACGCCGCGTGCGAACCTCGCGGCGGCGGGCTCGCCGATCTCGGCGGCGAGCCTCGCCAGGACGGCAGCGTCGAGGAGCGGGAGCATCATCGCATCCCCTGCAGGGTGGCGATTGTGTTGATGACGGCGGGGCCGAGGATTGCGATGAACAGCACGGGGAAGATGAAGAACAGCAGGGGGAAGAGGACCTTGACGGGCAGCTTCATGGCCTGCTGCTCGGCGCGCTGGCGACGCTTGACACGCATGGCCTTGGCCTGGACCCGGAGCACCTGGGAGATGGCGATGCCGTAGGCGTCGGCCTGCACCACTGCCTGGACGAAGCTGCGGACCTCGGGGACGGTGGACCGCTCGGCGAGTCCGAGATAGGCGGCGCGGCGTGTGCGTCCCACCTGCATGTCCTGCAGGGTACGGGAGAGCTCCTGGGCGAACGGCCCGCGCCCGGCGGCGGCGGCCCGCGCCACGGCGGCCTCGAAGCCGAGGCCGGCCTCAACCGAGATGAGCAGCTGGTCGAGCGTGTTCGGCAGCTCGCGCTGGATGGCCGTCTGCCGCTCGAGGCCCCGGCTGTAGAGCAGCAGGTCCGGGATCGCGTAGCCGAAGACGGGCAGGACTACGGCGACGAGCCGCATGATCGGCAGCTGGCCGGTGGAGAGCATGAAGGCCGCGCAGCCGATCCCGGCGGCGGCGAGCGCGGGCTTGGCGGCGAGCAGCCTGCCCAGGGGCAGGGAGGAGGGCCGTCCGGCCCGCGCCAGCAGGGTGTCGAGCCGGCGGACGTAGGAAGCTGGGGTGAGCCGGCGGCCGAGGGCCTCGAGCGCCCCCGCGAGGCCGGGGCCCTGCTGGGGGGCCGCGGGCCCGGCGGCGAGGCCGCGGGACAGGTTCGTCTGGATGGCGCGCGCTTCGCGGCGGTCTGTGGAGAGAACCGCCCACAGCAGGGCGGCGACTGGGAGGGCCACGAGCGCCGCGGCCAGGAGCGGGACGGTCACGAGGTCCTCCTAGAACTTGATGTCGATGATCTTGCGCAGCCAGAGCGCGCCGATGCCCATGAGCACCACGGAGGCGCCGATCATGGCCCAGCCGAGCGGGCTCGTGAGCAGCGGCGTCATGTAGTGCGGGTTCACAGCCATGAGCAGGGCCACGATCCCCACGGGCAGGGCCATGAGGATGTAGGCGGAGAACTTGCCCTCGGCAGCGAGGGCCGCGATGTGGCCCTTGATCTCCCCGCGCTCGCGGATGGTCTCGTTGACCTGGTCGAGGACCTCGGCGAGGTTGCCGCCTACCTCCCGGTTGATCTGGATCGCCTGGGCCACCCAGACGAAGTCCTCACTGGCCATCCGCACCGAGGTCTCCTCGAGCGAGGCGAGTAGGTCCCGGCCCAGAGCGGTGTCCCGCACCACGCGGCGCATCTCGTGGGCGGTGGGCTCGGGGCTCTCGGCCGCGGCGGCGTCGATCGCGCGCAGGATGCTGTGCCCCGCCCGGAGCCCGCCGGAGAGCAGGTGCAGGGTGTCGGCGAGCTGGCCGTCGAAGCGCTTCCGCCGCGCGGCAATCTTCGAGCGCACCAGGACGCGCGGCACCACGGGCACGATCAGCGCCGCGAGGATGCCGAGCGGCAGCAGCCCCGCGACCGCGCCGAGGAGGAGGAAGGCCAGCATCGCGCCACCAACCACGAGGACAAGGTCGGCCTGGCGGACGTTCAGGCCGGCGAGCTCTAGCTGCTCGGGGGAGACGAGCCGGAGGCGGTGCCCGGTCAGCCAGCCCTGGAGCGCGTCGGAGGCGCCGCGGCCGGCGCGGCCGAGCGCGGAGCCGCGGGGCGCCGTCGTGGGCCGGCGGCGGCTGGCGGGCAGCGCGGGGCTGCCGGGGCGCAGCGCGAGGATCGCGGCGGCACCGCCTCCTCCGAGGATGAGGCCGCAGCCGAGCATCAGCTCCACGGTCCCTCCTTCGTGCCCTGGCTGCCCGCGGCGCCGGGTGCCATGAGCGGGCCGAAGATGCCCGGGCGCACGTGCAGGCCCAGGTCCTCGAAGCGCTCGAGGAACCGCGGCCGCACCCCTGTCGGCACGGGCCGGCCCAGGAACCGGCCGGAGGGATCGACCCCGGCGCCGTAATCGAACACGAACGCGTCCTGCAGCGTCACGACGTCTCCTTCCATGCCCTGCACCTCGGTGACGTGCGTGATGCGGCGGGTGCCGTCGCGCAGGCGGGAGATCTGCACGATGAGGTTGACCGCGGAGGCGATCTGCTCGCGGATGGCCCGCAGGGGCAGGTCCATGCCGGCCATCAGCACGAGGGTCTCGAGGCGGGCGATCGCGTCGCGGGGAGAGTTGGAGTGCACCGTCGAGAGGGAGCCGTCGTGGCCGGTGTTCATGGCCTGGAGCA
This sequence comes from Sinomonas soli, assembly GCF_054782415.1. Lineage (NCBI taxonomy): Bacteria > Bacillati > Actinomycetota > Actinomycetes > Micrococcales > Micrococcaceae > Sinomonas > Sinomonas soli. The sequence goes on from NZ_BAAGSN010000022.1 coordinate 16,809, forward strand.
TGTCCAGCGACTCGCCGCCGCGGACCTCGCCGACCACGATGCGGTCGGGCCGCATGCGGAGCGAGTTGCGCACGAGGTCGCGGATCGTGACCTCGCCCTTGCCCTCGGTGTTGGGCGGGCGGCTCTCGAGCCGGACCACGTGCTCCTGCTGGATCTGCAGCTCCACTGCGTCCTCGATGGTCACGATCCGCTCCCCGTGGGGGATGAAGCCGGAGAGGACGTTGAGCAGGGTGGTCTTTCCGGTGCCGGTGCCGCCCGAGACGATGATGTTGAGCTTGGCCTCGACGCACGCGTGCAGCAGCTCGGCCATGTCCGGGGTGAGGGTTCCGAAGCCGATGAGATCGCGCACCGTCAGCGGGGTCTTGCCGAACTTGCGGATGGTCAGGGACGAGCCGCCCACGGCAAGCGGCGGGATCACGGCGTTCACGCGGGAGCCGTCGGCCAGGCGGGCGTCCACGAGCGGGGACGATTCGTCGATGCGGCGGCCCACGCGGGAGACGATCCGCTCGATCACTGCGCGCAGCTGCTCCTCCGAGGTGAAGCGCAGCTCGGAGAGGGCGAGGTGGCCCTTGCGCTCGGTGTAGATCTGGTCGTGCCGGTTGACCATGATCTCGGTGACCGCGTCGTCGTCGAGGAGCCGCTGGAGCGGCCCGTAGCCGAGCACGTCGTCCTCGACCTCGCGCAGGAGCCGCACGCGCTCGGGGGCGCTGAGGGGTACGGGCTCCTCGTCGATGATGTGGGTGAGCTCCTCGCGGGCAGCGCTGCGCAGATCGTCGTCCGTGGCCTCCGTGTCGCCGAAGCGCTGGCCCATGCGCTCGAACAGGGCGGTGGCGGCGCGCTGCTTGAGCCCGGTGAGGGCGTCCTGGGCCACGGCCGGTGCCGCGGCGGGGGCGGAGGACCCAGGGGCTGCGGACGACGGCGCGGCTGCGGCGCGTGCCGACAGGCTCGCCCACGCGGACCCCGCCACGGCAGGGGCGGCCGGGGGCGCGGGAACGGCGGCGGCGGTCGCGTCCGCGGCCGCCGAGTCCGCTGCGGGGGCCTGGGCAAGGGCGAGGCCGCCGCCCTCGGCGAGGCTGAGCCGCTCCGAGAGCTTCACGCGACCACCACTCGGCGGTGGGCCCGCCGGCGCGCGGCGGCCTTGGGCTTGGCGGTGGGGGAGATCCGCTCCACGACCTGGCCGAGGGCCGCCGTGGCCCGGTCCTTCCGCGAGGCCTGGAGGACGGGGATGCCGCGGTTCGTCGAGAAGGCCACGAGCTTGGAGCGCGGGACGCTCACGTCCACGGGCACGCCGATGGTGGCCTCAACGTCGCGGACGCTGAGTCCGGACTTCGCGTCCGCCATGTTCAGCACGAGGTGGCGGACCTCGGGCAGGAGGCCGAGGTGGCCGAGGACGTCGAGGCTCGAGCGGAGCCCCCGGACGCCGGGGACGTCCATGCCGGTGACCCAGACGCCGTCGGTGCAGTGCTCGAGGGCCGCGAGGGTGCACTCTCCCAGTCCCGGGGCCGTGTCCACGATGACGTAGTCGAACTGGGCGGCGAGCTGGCGGAGGAGGTGGCCGACCTTCTCGGGGGTGATCGCATCCGCCTCCACGGGGCTCTTGGGCGCGCACAGGGCGTACAGCCCGGCGGGGTGGAGGGTGAGGAAGGCCTTGAGCACCAGCGCGTCCCGGGCGGCGGCCGCGGAGACCGCGTCCGTGACAGTGTGCTCGGGATCGAGGTCCAGGCCCGAGGCGACGTCGCCGAACTGCAGGTCCAGGTCCACGATCACGACTCCCATGGGGGCGGCCTTGGCCAGGCCGACGGCGATGTTGGTGGCGAGGGTGGTCTTGCCCACGCCGCCCTTGGGAGAGAAGACTCCGATCACGCGGCCGCGCGGGCCGTCCACGACGCCGGTGGCGGCGTCCGGGCCGGTGCCCTCGGGACCGGCGGCGCCGGCGCGGCGGCGGCCCTCGGTGGCCTGGACGGAGCGCTGCAGCACCACGCGCAGCTGTTCGGCCTCAACCTCGGGGGAGACCACGTCACGGATCCCGGCGCGCATGGCCTGGAGCATGAGATCGGCGTCGGCCTCGGCGGCGAGGAGGACGGCGACGGCGGGGTAGCGGACGTCGAACACCGTGGCGAGGCGCAGCGCACCGTCGAGCGGGACGCCGGGGCCGAGCACGAGGGCGTCCGGCTGCGCCCCGCCGAGCCGCGCGAAGACCTGCTCCGGCTGCTCGGGGAGTTCCGCGGTGGCGACGGTGTAGAGGGCGCCCGGGAGCGCGCCGTCGACCGCGGAATGCATCCGCTCGGCGAACTCGGGGCTCGGGGAGATCAGGACGAAGCCGCTCACGGGTAGACCTTTCCTCGGTCGATGGGTCCGGGGCCGGGCTGGGCAGAGCCTGCGGGCTGCTTGCTGAGCCAGATCTTGCCGAACTCGCTCGCGAACACGATCCGCGAGGCCTGGGAGGCGTTCGCTGCGACCGTGATGATGAACGGCGTGGTCGGCGTCACGGTGGCGGACTCGGTGGTCTGCGGGGCGCGCTGGACCGAGGTGACGAGCATCCCGGCGTACGTCAGGCTGGTGCTCTCGGGGCCGCCGGAGGGCACGGCGCCCTTGTCGAAGGAGAGGAAGAGGCCCACGGTGTCCCCGGCGGCGAGGCGTCCGCCCACGGCGCGCTGGGCGTCGAGTTGGAAGGAGACCTCCTGCAGGCCCGCGGGGACGGGGACGGTGCCCGGCTCAGCGAGGGCCTGCGGGGTGGCGAGCCGGTCCGCGAGGAGCTGCTCGCCCTCGGAGAGGTCGGCGGTGGTGACCTTGCCAGCGGTGCCGTCCAGGGACCGCAGCGCGGTGGGGGCGATCGCCTCTGCGGGGAGGGTGCGGAGCTGGAGGGAGTCCTTGATCTTCTCTGCGGCGGTCCCGGCGGGGATGGGCTTGACGACCACGAGGACCTGGGTGGGCTGCAGGCCGGCCATGGCGCGGGCGTCCGCGCCGTTGGCGTAGGCGAGGACCAGGATGACGCCGAGGATGGCCGCCGCGAGGGCGGCGGCCCCGGCAACGAGCCTTGACTTCACGATGCTCCTGACAGGTGCGAAAGGGGTGGGCGAGAGAGGGTGGAGGGCACTAGGGGGCCAGCCGGACGACGGTGGCCCCGAACGAGGTCGGCGCGCCCAGCTGGTAGGCGTTGGAGAGCGAGACGTAGGTGATGAACTTGCCGATGATGCCGCGGCACGAGCCGGTGCACCACAGCGAGGACGGCACGGCGGAAGACGTGTTGTTGAAGGTCGAGGGCAGGGAGTCGTTGCCCGAGAACTTCCAGCCCTGGACGCTGAAGGCCGCGAAGGCCGACAGCGTGAAGACCACGTTGTTGCCGGTGCCCGTCACCTGGGTGAAGACGGGCAGGAGCGCGGTGGGCGGATTCCCGGCCTGGATCGAGGCGGCCCAGCCCTGCAGGAGCGCATCGCAGTTCGCAGGGGCGCTGTTGCCCGGCTCGGTCTGGGCCGTGGCGATGTTGATCGTGGCGCCGCACTGGCCCGGATCCTGGGTCAGCCAGCCGAAGCCTCCCGGGACCACCGAGCCCGAGGGCCCGTAGTTGCAGCCCGGGTTGATGTTCGTCGAGTGGCTCTGCAGCCGCTGGAAGCCGCCGTCGACGAAGCCCTGGACCTGGCACACGGAGAAGGTGATGGGGAAGACCGCCGGCCCGGCGCTGGGACTGCCCCACACGGCCTTGGCGCGTGCGCCGACCGCGGCGCTGTCGATCCCGAGAGCGCGCGCGAAGTACAGCGCGACCGATCCGGGCTGGGAGCCGGGCTGGAGCGGCTGCGTCTGGGCGGTGACGCTGCGGGCGGACGTGTCGACGGCGAGGCTCGCGATCCCCGCCTGGCCGCCCGCCGCGTTCTGCTGGGTCAGGCCCGTGGCGAGCGGGGAGGTGGACGTGCACGCGGTGTCGGCGGGGTTGAGGGCGCACCGCTGGGCCACGCCGAGGGCGGCCGAATCGGCGCCGTTCTGCAGCTGCGCGTGCTCGGCGTAGAGCATGCCGCCGTCGACGGCGAGGGCACCCACGGCGAGCAGCACCACGAGGAGGAGCGCCGTGAGGACGGCGACGGCTCCGCGCTCGCCGTCCCGGCCGGCGTCGTGCGCCGCGGTGCCGCGGACGGTGCGGGGCGAGGGAAGGGTCAGCCGCCGCACAGCATGACCCCCTTGCCCTGCAGCGGGAAGCTTCCGAAGAAGCCGGTTCCCGTGAGCGTGTAGCTGGCGGTGAACGTGATGGTCGTGGCCGGCGGCGTGGGCTGCCCGGGAGGCGGGCAGGCCGCGGGGGAGATCGTGAACGCCGAGTCGGGGAGGGTGGCGCCGAGCGGGGCTGCGGCGCTGCGGGCCGCGGAGAGCGCCGCCGTGGTCCCCTGGCCCAGGGCCATGGTGCGGGCGCCCTCGCGGGCGGCGTAGGTGAGGGTCTGCTGGGCGCTGAAGGCGCGCCCGAAGTCGATGATGCCGAGCAGGAGCACGAGCAGCACCGGCAGGACGATGGCGAACTCGACGGCTGCTGCGCCGCGCTCGCTGTCGCTGGTGCGCATGCTGGCTCCTCTCAGGGCTGGTGCTTCTGGGGTGGTGGGGGCGTGCTGGTGCCCGCCCGGGCCGGTGGCCCGGGCGGGCGGCGCTGCGTCGGACCTGGGCTCAGGCGGCGGGCTTCGGCGTCAGCGAGATGCCGTTGAACAGGTTGTTGAGGTTGCCACCGAGCGCGCTGACGGCGCCGATGATGACGACGGCGATGAGGGCGACCATGATCCCGTACTCGACGGCGGTGGCGCCCTGCTCGCCCGAGAGGGCGCGCTCCTTGAGCTTGAGGCCGGCGACGTGCAGGGTGGCGATGATGGAAAGCATCCTGTGCTCCTGTGGGGTGTGGTGGTTGTCGGCTGGTCCGATCACCAGCTCCACCATCGACGTTAGGGAGCCGGCTCGCGCCGGGGTACGGATCTGGGACGAAACTTGCGGAAGCCTCGCACTCGGGGCCGTTCCTGCGCTTCCGCGGGGGAGTTTCTGCGCGAATCCTTAGACTGGTCGCCATGACATCCGAGCCCTCCACGGTGCGCGTGCGCCTCGATCTGGCCTACGACGGCGCTCCGTTCAGCGGGTGGGCGGTGCAGCCCGGGCTCCGCACGGCACAGGGGTCGCTCGAGGAGGCGCTCGCCCTGATCCTGCGCCGGCCGGTCCGCGTGGTGGTGGCCGGCCGCACCGATGCCGGCGTGCACGCCCGCGGGCAGGTGGTGCACCTGGACCTCGCGCTGGGGGAGTGGGACGGGCTCGCGCGGCGCTCGTCGGATGCGCCCGAGGAGGTCCTCGTCCGGCGTCTGCGCGGGGCGCTGAGCCGGGTGCTCGGGGAGGAGACGGGTGCGCTCGAGGTGCGCAGCGCCGTCGTGCCTCCCGCCGGGTTCGACGCGCGGTTCTCGGCGCTGTGGCGGCGCTACTCGTACCGGATCGCGGATAGGCCGGAGGACTGGGACCCGGTGCTGCGGGGGATCACGCTCTGGCACCGAGCTGGGGTGGACATTGGGCGGATGAACGCCGCCGCGGACCAACTCCTGGGGCTGCAGGACTTCCTTGCTTTCTGCAAGCCGCGTGAGGGGTCCACCACCGTGCGCACCCTGCAGGAGTTCGCGTTCGAGCGGACGGCCAGCGGCGTGGTGGTCGCCCGGGTGCGGGCCGACGCCTTCTGCCACAACATGGTCCGGGCCCTGATCGGCTCGGTGCTGCGCGTGGGGGAGGGGCTCGAGCCCGTGGGGTGGCTGCACGAGCGGATGCTCGCCCGGGTGCGGGATGCGAAGACGCGGCTGGCGCCGGCGCATCCGCTCGTGCTCGAGGAGGTCGGGTATCCGGAGTCCGGCGCGGAGATGGCCGAGCGGGCCGAGCTGACGCGGGCGCTGCGGGAGGAAATCCCGGGCGGCTGAGCGGAGTCGAAACCCAGCTCGGCGGTTGAGCGGAGCCGAGACCCTACGCGATGAGGATCTGCATTCCGACGTTCAGGCCGAGGAATACCCAGCCCATCATGGCGAAGTGCTTCAGCCGCGGGGCAGGCCATTTCGCGGCCAGCCAGAGTCCGAGGAGCAAGCCGTTGATCGCCGTGCCGTAGGAGATGAGCGCGATGATGACGGCCCTCACGGCAGCAGCCCCGTAATGGCGCCAGCAGAGGTCTGGGTGTCGCGGCCCATGTCTTCTCCATCCAGAAGAGCGCGGCCTCGGGGTAGCCTGCCCAGATGTCCCAGAGGTGATGCCCAGCGTAAGCGCTCGCTCGTCCGGCGGGCAATGGCCGAGACGGCAGTGAGGAGTTCCCTCCCGACTCTGGGCATCGGGAGGGAACTCCGGCGTGGAGGGGACCTTGCCGGTCCGGCGGCCTACACGAGCAGCTCTTGGAGCGCCTCCTGCAGGCCGGGCAGGCGCGCGGTACCGGCGAAGCCGTACGCGCAGGTGTTGCCGATGCGCTCGAGGGCCGCGGACGCCGTGAGCAGGTGGACCCCGTGCTGGGACAGGCTCGCCCGCCCGGCTATGGTCCTCGCACCATGGACCACGACGATGGGGACGACCTCGACCTCGGGACCGAGGATGAGCCGGAGTTCGTCGGCGGCCTGGTACAGGGGCAGCGGGACTGGCTGGCCGGCCCGATCCGTGCGGACGAGTGTGTCCCGGGCGCTGGGGGCCCACTGCCAGGTCCCGCCGGCGAGGTGGACCGAGTCCAGGAGGAACACGGCGTTCCCGCAGGCCACGGCGTGGTCGGCGCAGCCATCGGCATGGGGGAGCCCGATCCGGTGGAACACCGCCGGGCCGGGCAGCGCGAGGAGCAGGTCCAGGAGCACTGCGGTGGCCCGGGCAGGCCGCAGGGCAGGGATCGGGGATCCGGGGCGCACGGAGCGTGGCGAGGCAACGTACGGGATGCCGAAGATCCGGTCCGCCCGCGCGGCCCTGGCGGCAGCGGCCACGTTGCGGCGCCGGGCCGCCAGCGCCCGCCGTGCGACCTCCCTCGTGTAGAGCCCCACACCGGCAGCGCCGCACAGGGCGATGAGCAGGACCGGGCGCCACGAGATGGTCCCACGGGCCCACAGCAGGCTCGAGCCGATGGCGATCCCGCCGACGACGGCGGCGAGAGCACCGGCCTTGGCCAGCGCCCGCCGGGTGATCCGTCGGTTCCGGTCCCGGACCGCCGGCGGCACGCTGGCGGCGCCGCCGAACTCGCGGTACCAGGCCCAGTCGACTGGATGGACTTGGGGGACGTGGACACCGATGTCGCTGTTCATGGCACCTCCTGGATGGGTTGGGGTCCCCTCCCGATTCTGGGCATCGGGAGGGGACCGGCTTGGGCACCCCCGCGGGCCAGCTGCATGGCCCGCGGGGGCACGATTTCACGGCAGTGCTGTCTGGATTGCCTGCGAGAGGGAGATGAAATAGTCCCCGAGGCTGAGGCCGAAGGCCGCAAGCCCGAACACCATCACCAGAACGAGGAACCCCAGGAGGATGGCGTACTCGGTTGCGGTGGCACCTCGCTCAGAGCTGGTGGCTGGCGTGCCAGCGTTGATGTGGTCTAGTCCGTTGCCCATCTCTGACCTTTCATGAGAAGAGGTGCATAATGCCGAGGATCATCGGTCCGAGGACGATGACGAACAGGGCCGGCAGGATCGAGAAGATAAGGGGGAAGAGGATCTTCACCGGGATCTTCATGGCGTGCTCCTCGGCCCGCTGCTTCCGCTTGACGCGCATCTCCTTGGCCTGGACCCTCAGGACGTTGGCGATCGCAATGCCGTACTGGTCGGCCTGCACGATCGACCTGATGAATGAGCGCAGGTCAGGGAAGCCGGCGCGCTCGCCAAGGTCCAGGTAGGCCTCTCGGCGCGAACGTCCCACTCGGATGTCTTGCAGGGTGCGCACGAATTCGTCGGCGAGCGGTCCGGTGCTGTTCTCGGCTGCCTTCGCCATAGCGGCCTCGAATCCCACGCCGGCTTCCACCGAGATGAGCATCTGATCGAGCATGGTGGGCAACGCGAGGTTCATCGCTGTCCGCCGCTTCTGGGCAGTGTTCTTCAGAAGGATGTCGGGCAAGAAGAAGCACAGAGCCGTGGCTGCGACGAGAAGGAGAAACATCTGGGGCCCTGGCGAGCGAAGGAAGACCAGGAGCCCGAGGGCGAAGCCGACGAGGGCGAGAACTGGCTTGACCACGAGCACGCGGTCGAGAGGCCACCCCTGGGGGCGGCCGGCCCCTGCAAGCTTCTTGTCGAGCCAAGCCGCATACCCCGCTGGCGTGGCCCTTCGGACTGCGAGAGCAAGTCGATCGGAGGCGCTGACGGCGGAGCGCTTCGGTCCCTTGGCCAGCCCGAGGTTCTGCTCGATGGCCCGGCGGAGGCCGCGGTCTGGCGAGGCGACGCTCCAGGTGAGGAACGCCGCTGGAATCACAATCGCGAGGATGGACCCGAGAGCAATGAGTGACATGACGCCTCCTTAGAACTTGGGCTTGATGAGCCGGCTGAGCCAGAAGGCGCCGACTCCGAGGAGGACCGCTGCTGCGGCGAGCATCAGCCATCCGATCGGGGTGGTGAAGAAGGTCGACGCATAGTGCGGATTCATGAAGCAGAGCGCGATGAGCATGACCACAGGAAGGCACAGCAGCACGGCGGCGGAGATCCGTCCCTCTGCGCTGATCGCTCGGACCTGCCGCGCCAGCTGGGCACGTTCGCGGATCGTCTCGTTGACGTTTTCCAGCACCTCGGCGAGGTTCCCGCCGACCTCCCGGTGCGTTTCGACAGCCTGCGCCGTCCAGAGGAAGTCCTCGCTCTTCATCCGGGTCGAGGTGGTCACGAGGGACTCCACGAGGTCTCGCCCGATGCGGGTCTCGTTGATGACGCGCCGCATCTCCTGGCTCATGGGCGGTTCCGCCTCGTCAGCGAGACCGTCGATGGCGCGGAGGAAACTGTGGCCCGCCCGAAGGCTGCCAGCGAGCGACTGGATGGTGTCGGGTAGTTGCTCCGCGAAGGCCGCCTGCCGTCGCGATGCTCTGATGTTGAGCCATACGAGAAGTGCTGCTGGCCCCATCATGGCCAACAGGAGTGCGAGACCGAGACCGGCCAGGATGAAGCCGAGGATTCCCGCGACCACTGCCGCGGCTCCACACATAAGAAGGAAGTCTCCGATGCCGATCTTCAGGCCAGCCTGCTCGAACTTGTCGGCGGTGAGAAATCGGAAGTCTCGACCCTTGAGCCGGCGGTTGATGGCTGCGACTGCGGTGTCGGTGACCTTGGTCAGTGCCGAGTCGGCTCCGACGGTCTCCGGCCGGCGACGCTCAAGTGGCACTGTACGACGAGCCTTGAGCAGAACTGCGGCGCCGGCCGCGAGGGCGACGTAGATGCAGATAAGGCCCGCGATGAGGACGATTGGCGATTCCATGGCCTACCTCCTCGATCCTGTGAGACCAAAGATGGACGGGTTGATGCGGATGCCCAGATCTGTGAACCGCTCGACGAATCGCGGGCGCACACCGGTGGCGATGGGCTTGCCGAGGAAACGGCCGTTGGCGTCGATGCCAGCTCCGAAGTCGAAGACGAAGGCGTCCTGGAGGGTCACGACGTCGCCCTCCATGCCCTGCACCTCGGTGACATGGGTGACCCTGCGGGTGCCATCACGCAGGCGGGTCAGCTGGACGATGAGGTTCACCGCCGAGGCGACCTGTTCGCGGATGGCGCGCAGGGGCAGGTCCATGCCGGCCATGAGCACGAGGGTCTCGAGGCGCGCGATGGCGTCGCGGGGCGAGTTGGCGTGGACGGTAGATAGCGAACCGTCGTGGCCGGTGTTCATGGCCTGCAGCATGTCGAGCGTCTCTCCGCCGCGGACCTCGCCGACCACGATGCGGTCGGGCCGCATCCGGAGGGAGTTCCTCACCAGATCGCGGATGGCGATGGCGCCCCTGCCCTCGATATTGGGCGGCCGGCTCTCGAGCCGGATGACATGGTCCTGTTGAAGCTGAAGCTCTACTGCGTCCTCAATGGTCACGATGCGCTCGGTTGAGGGGATGTAACCGGACAGCACGTTGAGCAGCGTGGTCTTGCCCGTGCCGGTGCCGCCGGAGACGATGATGTTCATGCGTGCCTCGACGCATGCTCGGAGGAGGTCCGCCATCTCGGGAGTGAGGGTTCCGAGCTCCTGGAGCTTCTGGACAGTGAGGGCTTCACGGGAGAACTTGCGGATGGTGAGCGCTGAGCCGTTCACCGCGAGCGGCGGGATGATCGCGTTGACGCGTGAACCGTCGGCGAGCCGTGCATCAACCAGCGGCGACGACTCATCAATGCGGCGTCCAACGCGGGAGACAATCCGATCGATGACCCGGCGCAGCTGCTCCTCGGAGGTGAAGGTCGTCTCTGTGGGAAAGAGCTTGCCATTCCGCTCGACGTAGACCTGGTCCGCTCGGTTGACCATCACTTCGGTGACGGCCGGGTCGTCGAGGTACCGCTGGATCGGTCCTAGGCCCAGAACGTCGTCCATGATCTCGTCGAGGATCCGGTCGCGCTCTCCGGAGGTCAGCGGGACCTGCTGGTCGGATACCACCGACCGCAGTTCGCCGCGGACGTACTCGTGGAGTTCGTCCTCGCTCAGTGAAGAGTCGGCGATGCGACTGCCGACCCGATCGAAGAGTTCGGCGGTCGCTTTCTCCTTCAATTCCCGCAGGGCCTGGCTCGCGGCGACGCTTCCGTGGGTGGGCGGTGCAGTAAGGCGTGCGTCGGCGTCTGCGGCGGCCTGGGCCTCGATTCTGACGCCTAGGCTGGCCGAGTGCTTGTCGGTGTCGTCTGTTGCGGCAGGAGCAGACTTCGGGACGGCTGGGGGCGGGACCTCGGCGTCGTCCTGCGCAGCGCGGAGTCGGTCGATGAGGCTCACTGGAACACCACTCTCTTGTGAAGTCCACGGCGGTTGGAGTCGGTCCACGTGGGCTTGAAACGCTCCACCAGCTTCGCCAACGCCTTGACCGTCGAATCACGCGGCCCGTCCTGAAGGGCCGGAACGCCCCGGTTCGTCGACATGAGCACAGCCTTGGAACGAGGAAGGACGACATCGACCGGGATGCCGAGGGTCGCTTCGACATCCTGGACCGTGATCCCGGATCGACGGTCGGCCATGTTGAGGACCACGTGCCGACGCTCGGGGAGCAGGTGAAGTTCCGTGAGGACTTCGAGGCCGGTTCTCAGTCCGCGGACGCTCGGGATGTCCATGCCGCAGACCCACACTGCGTCGGTGGCCTGGTCGAGGACGGCGAGTACGTGGTCGCCTAGTCCCGGTGAGGTATCGACGACGACGTACTGGAACTCGGCGGCGAGCCGGGCCACGAGCTCTTCGACCTGGGCCGCCGAGATCCGCTCGGCGTCGGCCGGGTTGCGGGGGGCGCAGAGCGCATAAAGGTTCGTTGAGTGATGCGTCAGATACGTCTTGAGCGAGAGCGAGTCCATAGGGCCGTTGACTGCATCGAGCACATTCCGTTCCGGATCCAGCATGAGACCGCTTGCGACGTCGCCGAACTGGAGGTCGAGGTCCACGACCACCACGGACATGGGGGCAGCCTTGGCGAGGCCCACCGCGATATTCGTCGCAATCGTCGTCTTGCCGACGCCGCCCTTGGGTGACATCACGGCGATGACCCGGCCTCGTCCTTGTCCGCTGGCGGAGTCCGGCACCGGCCCCGCGGACAGGCGGCGTGATGCTGCGGTAGCCGCATCCTCAAGTCGTCCTCGGAGCTCGTCCGCGGTGGCCTTTGGATCAACAAACTCACGGATACCGGACCGCATCGCCGCGGCAACGAGTTCTCCAGCGGGCTCGGCGGCGTACGCCATGCTCACGTGCGGATAGCGGACGTCGACGGCGGCCGCGAAGTTCACCACGTCCTCGGCCCGAAGGTCGGGCCCGAGGACCAAGACCTCCAACGGTTCACCGACGAGCTGGTCGAAGACATCGTCGATCGAGGAGGGCAGGAAGTTCGCCTGGAACGCCTGAAGGGAACCTGGAAGGCCAGCGGCTGCGAGCCGTACCCGGTGGTCGAAGTCCTGGTCCTGCGTGATCAGTGCGAAGCGGCTCATCGGAATACCTTCGTCCGGTCGACGACGCCGGAGTTGTTTTCCTGCGAGCTAGCCGGCTCCTTGGTCAGGTAGACCTTGCCGAACTCTGTCGCGTAGACGATCCGCTCGGCGTCGGCCGCGGGTCGTGCGAGCGTGATCAGATAGTCGCCTCCAGACTGAGAGGAGCTCTTGCCGCCGCTCAGCGCACCTCCGCTGCTACTGCCCTGGGAGCCTGAAGGCTCCTCGGCGTTGGCACCGCTGGAGAGCTGCACGGCCGTGACGAGGACCTTGTGGTAAGCGAGCTGCGTCTGGGCCGGCGCGTTGTCGTCCTTGGGCAGGGAGAGCAGGACGCCGACCGTGTCACCTGGAGCGAGAACGCCCCCAATGACGCGCTCGATCGGGAGGCGAACGGTCAGCTCCTGCATGCCTGATGGGACCTCGGCGCGCCCCGGGGTCTTGAGGGCAGCGGGATCCACGAGGCGGCTCGTGATGAGCTGTTCGCCGGGTTCGAGGGCCACAGCAGTGACCTTGCCCTTGAGTGTGGCGAGGTCCGTGACCGGGTCCGCGGGGATGGCAGCCTTCGGAATGGGCTTCAGGGCCACGGCGGCGGTGACGGCGTCAGCTGGCGCACCTGCCGGGATAGGCTTCTGGACGACGTAGACGTCTTGCGTCTGCACATCTGCCAGGGCGCGACGGTCCGCGCCGTTGACGTAGGTGAGGAGGAGTACGGTTCCGATGATTGCGACAATCAGCGCAGCCACGCCTCCCAGTAGGCGGGTCTTCATGGTGATGCCTTTCTGTAGTGGGCGCTCCGGTGCCGCGGTGGTCACTTCAAGAGCGTGATGATCGTGGTCCCGAAGTCCTGACCGCCTCCAGGACCAGCCTGTGCGGAGTCGATGGAGTCGAAGCGGATGAATTGGGCGATGACGCAGCGCTGGCTGGCCGGGCTGTTGCAGGCAAGGTTGTTCGCAATGGTGTTGTTCGGTACGAGGGTTGGGTAGGCGGCCTTGAGTTCAGAGGCCTTGTCCCGGAACTCGTAGGAAGGATCGGAGTTTCCGAAGTGCCACCCGTAGACCTGGAGAGTGGCATAGCCGAGGATTGTGAAGCTTGCGCCGTTCCCACCGCCGCTGGCTTGGCTGAACACCGGGAACAGCACGTCGATCTTCCCGCCAGCCGTGAGGGTGGACTTCCAACCGGTGAGCAAGCTCAGGCAGTTGCCTGGCGGGTCGTTGCCGGTATCGCTACCGGCCAACCCGAGGATCGTGCCGGCGGTGCAGCTTCCGGCGGGCGAGGGGTCGAGCCAACCCCATCCGCCCGGGACACTGTGGCCGCCGGGGCCCGTGCACGTCATCGCCGGCTTATAGCTGAACTTCTGGATTGACCCCGCCGGGGCACCAGCGGAGAGATCGAAACAGGCATCCGAGAGGGCGAGCGGGAAACCAGAAGCGCCGCCGGGAGTGTTGCTCATGGCAACCGTGGCAGATGCGCCAACCGTGGTTGGTGCCACGGAGCCGAAGGCGCGCAGTGCGTTGGCGAACATCGGCGTGAGGAATCCAGCGTGGGTGGTGCCGTCCTCCGTGGAGGTCGTCACGGTGACCCGGCCGGGCGTGGAGAAGTCGACGTCGGCCACCTTGCTTGCGCCGTCATTGGCGTTGCCATTGGCCAGAGGTGCCGCCCAGACTGTCCAGGAGCTGCCGTCGGGCGCGGTCGCGGTGCTTGAGCAGGTGCCCTTTGGGTAGCAGGCCTGCGCCACAGCGAGCGCTGCCGAGTCTGCTCCGTTCTGAAGCTGGCTTCGCTCGGCATAGATCTGGCCCACGTCGACGGCGACTGCGCCGAGGCCTATGACGACAATCATGAGCACAGCGGCCAGCACACCGACTGCTCCCCGTTCGTTCTCGCCACCCATTCGGTCGGCCCAGAGCTGACAGCGCCTCATCCCCCGCACCTCATCGCACTCGTGCCCCTGACCTGGGTCGGCATCGTCACGTCAAGGAAGGGCGGCAGACTAAAGCCGGTGAGCGTTGAATAGGGGAAGGTGGCAGAGGCCGTGACGGTCTGTGCGGGGACCGCAGCAGGGTCGCAGGTGGCGGGCCCGGTGTAGGTGAAGTTGAGGCTGCTAGCGTTCAGGGACGGGGCGCCGGCGCGCCCGGCGGCTGTCGCCGCGGTGGTGTCGTGACTGATCGCGTAGGAGCGTGCCGCTTCTCGTGCCGCCTGGCTCACGCTGATCTGGATGCGAAAGTAGTTCGAGAACTCGATCACCCCCATGAGTACCGCAAGGAACAGCGGCACGACGAGCGCGAACTCGACGGCGGCGGCTCCTCGCTCCTGTGCACGCGATGTCCGTTTCGGCATCTCTGGCTCCTTGTCCTAAAAGTGGTGTGCGGGCCGGCCGGGGGACCGGCCGGCCCGCACACCAAGAGGGCGGCTTCTTACTTCCAGCTGCTGACCGTGGTTCCGAGGTCGGTAAACCAGCTGTTGAGTGCACCGCCGAAGGCAGTAACGCCACCGACGAGGACGAGCGCGATGAGACCGACGAGCAGCGAATACTCCGTGGCCGTAGCGCCCTTTTCCTTCTCGCCGCTGACGATGGAGTTCCAGAAAGAAAGAACGGAAACGTAGAGCTTCTCCATGACAATGTCCTTTTCGTGAGGTGGAGCAATTGGTGAAAAAGGGGTCTTTGTGGCGGGCCACCCCCGGTATTCCTGCCCGTGCCACAAATCTCCCACCCCCAGGAGGCCGGCACCATAAGGGTTGATACGTAAATACGAGTGTTTTGACAACGTGTGAATACCCCTGCTCGACTCCCCGATGTACCTGACCGCCACCCGCCGCACCCCGTGCCGGGTACTCAGTGAGGGGCCTCCGGGCTACTTGGGCGATGGACACGTCCATTCCGGCGGGTGAGTACACCTCTGAGCCGCCCCTCTGGAGGCGCCAGGTGGCCCGCTTTGACCCGGCACGCCGCGCCGGGCTAGTCTTGATAGTCGTTGTGCGTGTCCTGACTCGATGGAACGCGCCTCGGGAGTGTCCAGTTGCAGGACGCCGGCTTCCGGGCGCATTCGAGATGCAAGGGATAACTGGTCTGGGAGCCCTCACCTCTGGTCCGGTAGCGCACCGAAGCACGGGGTGTATCTCACCGGCACCCCACCAGACCAAGAAACGAAGGCAATAACTGTGCGTACGTACACTCCGAAGCCCGGCGACGCCGACCGTCAGTGGCACGTCATCGACGCCACCGACGTCGTTCTGGGTCGTCTTGCCAGCCAGACCGCAACGCTGCTGCGCGGGAAGCACAAGCCGACCTTTGCGTCCCACATGGACATGGGCGATTTCGTCATCATCATCAACGCGGACAAGGTGGCCCTCACCGGCGCCAAGCTCCAGCAGAAGCGCGCCTACCGCCACTCGGGCTTCCCGGGCGGCCTCACGAGCGTGACCTACGCCGAGCTGCTCGAGAAGAACCCGGTCCGCGCCGTGGAGAAGGCCGTCAAGGGCATGCTCCCGAAGAACAAGCTGGCCGCCCAGCAGCTGTCCAAGCTCAAGGTCTACGCGGGCCCGAACCACCCGCACGCTGCCCAGCAGCCCAAGACCTTCGAGATCAACCAGGTTGCCCAGTAGTCCTGGCCACTACTCAAGAATTCATCAAGGAGAACACTGTGGCTCAGAACGAAGAGCTGAACACCGCGGCTGAGGAGAACCTCACCAGCTACACGTCCGAGAGCGCCCCGGCCGCGGCCGAGACCGCCCAGCGCGAGCGTCCGGCCCTCACCGTTGCCGGTGCGGCCGTCGGTCGCCGCAAGGAGGCCGTGGCCCGCGTCCGCGTCGTCCCCGGCTCCGGCCAGTGGACCATCAACGGCCGCACGCTCG
This sequence comes from Sinomonas soli, assembly GCF_054782415.1. Lineage (NCBI taxonomy): Bacteria > Bacillati > Actinomycetota > Actinomycetes > Micrococcales > Micrococcaceae > Sinomonas > Sinomonas soli. The sequence continues at coordinate 32,720 of NZ_BAAGSN010000022.1, forward strand.
AGAACTACTTCCCGAACAAGCTGCACCAGCAGGAGGTGAACGACCCGTTCAAGCTCCTCGACCTCGAGGGCGCCTACGACGTGATCGTCCGCATCCACGGCGGTGGCCCCTCCGGCCAGGCCGGCGCTGTCCGCCTCGGTGTCTCGCGCGCTCTCAACGAGATCGACGTCGAGAACAACCGCCCGGCCCTGAAGAAGGCCGGCTTCCTGACCCGCGACGCCCGCGTGGTCGAGCGCAAGAAGGCCGGTCTCAAGAAGGCCCGCCGTGCTCCGCAGTACTCGAAGCGCTGATCCCAGCCCTTCCGAAAGGCCCGTCCCGCATTTCGCGGGGCGGGCCTTTTTGGTTGCCATGACCCTCCCTCCAAGTAATTGCGAGATCCAAACAGGTACCGGGCAAGTACCGTCCAGCGAATAGATCAGGTACCGCCGCGCGCCAATCCAGTGGTGCTATATCTCCTTGACGCTAATAGATTGGCGGTAGCGCTACGGACCGCATTCGGCGGATCGGAATTCGGGGGGAATTCGAATCCGAGCGCCCTCCGAGCCATTGCGCTCCTTTTTCGCACCGCCTCGGAGGAACCATGAATCAGCCCAAGCACCGCCGTTCCCGCCTGCGCGCCCTCTCGGCCGCCGTCCTCGTCCCGGGCATCACCTGCGCCCTCGTGGCCGTGGGCCTGCCCGCGGAGGCCGCGCCGCCGGTCGGAACGCCGGGGGTCTGCAACGGCGTCGTCAATCAGCTCGCGCACCGCGGCACCGTCCAGGAGAACCTCCTCAAGGCGGCCACGAAACGCAACGCGGACGCCATCGCGGCGCTCCAGTCACAGAAGGCCACGCTGCAGAGCCAGGCGGACGCGCTCACCGATGAGATGGCCGGGCTGAACGCGACCATCAAGCAGGCCGACGACGAGCTCGCGGCGCTCGACGGCCAGATCCAGACCGCCCAGGCGAACCTCGACTCGCTGACGGCCCAGCAGAGCAGCACGCAGCAGCAGATCGACAAGGCCAACTCTGCCCTCGCGGCGCTCCAGTCCCAGCAGGCCGACGTGACGACCCAGCTGGCACCCCTGCAGGAGCAGCTCACCGCGGCCCAGGCGGCCGCCGCTGACCTGAAGACCCAGGCCGGCGCCACGCAGGCAGCGCTCGATGCGAAGAACGCTGAGATCGCCGCCGCGAACACCGAGCTCGCCGCCCTGCAGAAGACCGCAGACGATGCCGGGGCGGCCCTCGCCGCGAAGCAGGCCCAGATCGACACCGCGACCGGCGACCTCACGGACCTGCAGGCGGCGGCGCAGACCGCAGCCTCGAACGTGACTGCCGCCGAACAGGCCGTCGCGGCCGCCCAGACCGAGCTGACGCGGCTCCAGGGCGTCGCGGACACGGCCCAGGCGACGCTCGACGCGCAGCTCAAAGCCGTCTCGGACGCCAAGGCGGACCTCGCTGCGAAGCAGAAGGCCGCCGCCGACGCAGCGGCCGCCGTGGACGCCAAGAAGGCCCAGATCGCCCAGGCCCAGACGGACCTCGCCGCGCTGCAGGCCGCAGCCCAGCAGGCTGCGGACGCCCTCGCCGCCAAGAAGGCGCAGATCGCCCAGGCCCAGACGGACCTCGCCGCGCTGCAGGCCGCAGCCCAGCGGGCTGCGGACGCCGTCGCCGCCAACACCAGGGCCATTGCCGATGCGCAGGCATCGATCGCGAGCCTCCAGACCCAGCTGACGGCGGCCCAGCAGGCGGTGACCGCCAAGCAGGCTGAGCTCAGCGCGGCCCAGGCCACCCTCGCGTCCCTGCAGCAGCAGAAGACCCAGCTGCAGAGCGACATCGCCGCCCAGCAGGCCATCGTCGACTCCTACCCGTCGACCTCCAATGCCAAGAAGAAGTTGGATGCGCAGGCACAGCTCGCCAAGGACCAGACCCAGCTGACCAGCGTGAACAACCAGATCACCACCACCAGCGGCCAGATTGCGGTGCTCCAGGGGGACCTCGCTACCCTGCAGGCGAACGTCACCACGCTCAACGCCCAGCTGCTCTCGGCCCAGCAGACCAGCAGTGCACTCCAGCAGCAGGCCGCCCCGCTGCAGGCAGCCCTCGACTCCGCGAACACCGCCGTGGCCTCCAAGCAGGCCGATCTCGCCACCCTCCAGGGCCAGCTCCCCGCCCTGCAGTCCTCCCTCGACGTGGCCAACGCAGCCGTCTCGTCCAAGCAGACCGAGCTCGCGGGCCTCGAGACGGACTTGGGGACGCTGCAGGACGCAGCGGCCGGCGCGCAGGCCGCCGTGGACGCACAGGCCACGGTCGTCGCGAACCTCGAGGCGGCGCTGCCGGGCCTGGCCGACAACCGGGACGCGGCCCTGGCGGACCTCGCGGCGCAGCAGGGCGTGCTCACGCAGAAGCAGTCCGACCTGGCCGCCGCCAAGGACGCCCTGGCAGCTGCGCAGCAGGCTGTCACCGACAAGCAGGCCGAGCTCGCCACGCTGCAGGGCCAGCTCCCGGCACTCCAGTCCGCGCTGGACCAGACCAACGCGGCCGTGGCCTCGAAGCAGAGCGAGCTCGCCCAGCTCAACGCGGCCAGCGACGCGCTCGTGGCCCAGCTCAAGGACCTGAACGCCCGGATCGCCACCGCCGAGCAGGGCGTCCTGACCCTGCAGAGCCAGGTGGCCCCGCTCCTGACCCAGCTGGACGGGCTGAACCAGCAGATCTCGGACACGGAGCAGCAGATCGCGTCCCTTCAGCAGCAGTCCGTGAGCCTGGACTCCCAGGTCACGGCGGCGCAGGCGACGCTGCGGGACCTCCAGTCCCAGAAGGGCAGCAAGGCTGGCGCGATCGCCCTCCAGAAGACCGTGGTGGCCGGCCTCCAGTCGCAGCTCGCCGCCGTCCAGTCCCAGATCGCCTCGATCGACGGGACCATCGCCAACGGCGGCTGCCTCGCCTGACGCTGGGCCCGGCGGGGCGTGACGCACGACGGCGGGAGGGCGCCTCAGGCCCCTCCCGCCGCCGCATGCCGGGGCTACGTCGCGCCGGCAGCCGTCGGCCCCGCCGGAGCGTGGAGCACGTGGCGCAGCTTCCCGCCCTTGGGATTCAGGCGGATCGGCTCGGGGTCGAGCGCAAGGCCCACGCCGGGAAGCCCCTGGCCATCGAGATGGGAGCGCAGGCGTGCAAGCACCTCCGCCTCCACCGAGTGCTGCTCGTGCCCGGGCAGGATCTCGACGCGGACGGCCAGGGCGTCCGGACCCGTCTGCAGCACCTGGAACCGGTGCACGCCGGGTGTCTCCTCCACGACCGTGCCCAGAGCCATGGGCAGCAGGGCCACAGTGCCCGCGCGTCCCTCGAACCGGAGGACCTCATCGGTGCGGCCCTCGATGCGGACGGTGGGCAGGGGGCTCCCGCAGCGGCACGGCTCCGCGCCGAGGCGCACGGAGTCGCCGAGCTCGTAGCGGATGATCGGCTGGACGAAGTTGGCCAGGTTGGTCAGCAGCACCGAGTGCGAGAGCACCCCCGCCGGGACGGGCCTGCCCGCGCTGTCGATGGGCTCGAGGATGAACCAGTCCGCGTTCACGTGCTGCTCGCCATAGCGGCAGGGGAGGGCGAGCGGGCTCGCCTCCGAGGCGCTGTACAGCTCGAGCAGCGGGCAGCCGAACACCGCCTCGATGCGGCGGCGCACGGCCGGCAGCAGCTGCTCCCCGCCGCAGGCCACGAGGGCCGGGGCGACGCGCAGCCGCCCGGCCGCCTGTTCCTCGGCCAGCACCTCCAGCCCGCTCGCGTACGACTCGAGCATCGCGGGCCGGTAGTCGTTCAGCTCCTGGACCAGCTGCGCGACCGGCTCCAGCACGGAGAAGAAGCGCACGTACCGGCGCCGAAGCGGCACCGAGCGCACCCGGCGCGTGTACATGACGGCGGTGAGGAAGTGGCCGCCGGAGGCGAAGACCGCGGCCCCTCGGATCCCCTTGGCCAGCATGCGGAGCAGCACCTGCCGGCTGATGTACGGCGGCCGGCCGTACGCCAGTCCGTTCATGACGGCGAGGGCGCGGGAATCCTGCACGAGGAGCGTCGGCTCGCCGGTCGAGCCCGAGGTGGTGAAGACGACGTAGCGGCCGAGGAAATCGGTCCCGATCGTGTCCTGACGGGCGGTGAAGCGCAGGAGCGCGTCCTTGGTGACCCCGGGATCGGTCACCCACGCGTCGAAGCGGCCCATCAGCTGGGCCTTGGTCACCGGCGGCAGCGACCCCAGGCCTGCGCCCTGCGGGAGCCCGGCGTACAGCTCCGCGTAGAAGGCCGAGTGGGCGCGGGCGTGCCGCAGCAGGGCCGCGAGGCGCTCCCGCTGCCGCGCCTCGATGGCGGCGCGCCCGCCCCGCAGCGCCCGCCGCGCGTCCCGCAGGACCCCGAACGCGGTCAGGCGGCCGGATCTGCGCATGAGGCAATTCTCGGCGGGGCCTGCGGCGCGCAATAGGGCCGGTTGGAGTGAGGGTTCCGGCTCCGCCCGACCACCGGGTTTCCTGCGCCCAGTAAACTAGGGCGGGTGACTAGGCTCTTCGGTACTGACGGCGTGCGCGGGCTGGCCAACGGCCTCCTCGACGCCGAGCTCGCCCTCAAGCTCTCCCAGGCGGCCGCCGTCGTCCTCGGCCACCAGCAGGTGCCGGACGGCACCCGGCCGCGCGCCGTCGTCGCCCGCGATCCCCGAGCCTCCGGCGAGTTCCTCGGTGCGGCCGTCGAGGCCGGCCTCGCGAGCGCGGGCGTGGACGTGTACGACGCCGGCGTGCTCCCGACCCCCGCCGCCGCCTACCTCGTGGCGGACCTCGGCGCCGACTTCGGCGTGATGATCTCCGCGAGCCACAACCCGGCCCCGGACAACGGCATCAAGTTCTTCGCCCGCGGCGGCCAGAAGCTCCCCGACGAGGTCGAGGACCAGATCGAGGCCCTCCTCGCCAGCGAGCCGCACCGCCCCACCGGCGCCGGCGTGGGCCGCATTCAGCGCTTCTCCGACGCGGAGGACCGCTACATCGTCCACCTGCTCACCACCCTCCCGCACCGCCTCGACGGGCTCACCGTGGTGCTCGACTGCGCCAACGGCGCCGCATCCGGCTGCTCGCCGCAGGTGTTCAAGGACGCCGGCGCCGAGGTCGTGGTGATCGGCGCCGACCCGGACGGCCTGAACATCAACGAGGGCGTGGGCTCCACCCACCTCGAGAAGCTTCAGGCCGCGGTCGTGGAGCACGGCGCCGACCTGGGCGTGGCCCACGACGGCGACGCCGACCGCTGCCTCGCCGTGGACCACGAGGGCACCGTGGTGGACGGCGACCAGATCATGGCGATCCTCGGCCTCGCCCTCAAGGACGCCGGCAAGCTCCGCGACGACGTGCTCGTTGCCACCGTGATGAGCAACCTCGGCCTCAAGATCGCCCTGCGCGAGGCGGGCATCACCATCCGCGAGACCGCCGTGGGGGACCGCTATGTGCTCGAGGAGATGCGCGCCGGCGGCTACTCGCTCGGCGGCGAGCAGTCCGGGCACGTGATCTTTTCCGACTTCGCGACCACCGGCGACGGCGTGCTCACGGGCCTGCAGATCGCGGCCCAGGTGGCGCGCACCGGCAAGACGCTCAAGGAGCTCTCGGCCGTGATGACCCGCCTCCCGCAGGTCCTCATCAACGTCAAGGGCGTGGACAAGGCCCGCGTCTCCGCGGACCCGGGCGTGGCGGCCGCCGTGGCCGACGCCGAGGCCGAGCTCGGGGAGACCGGCCGCGTGCTCCTGCGCCCCTCCGGCACCGAGCCCGTGGTCCGGGTCATGGTCGAGGCCGCCGACGAGGAGACCGCCCAGGCCATCGCCACTCGCCTGGCCGAGGTGGTCCAGAACCAGCTCGCGCTCGCGTAGCGGTACGCTCGCTCGGGTGACTGACCTCGACGACCACGGCCGGCCCGAGCCCCCGCTCGACGTCGCTGAAGCGGACACGCTCCTCGGCTTCCTCGACTTCCACCGGGCCACGCTCGAGTGGAAGACGCGGGGCCTGACCGACGAGCAGCTGCGCACCGCGCTCGCGCCCTCCAGCATGACCCTGGGCGGCATGCTCAAGCACTTGGCCCTCGTGGAGGACCACTGGTTCACCGAGGTGGCGGCTGGCACGCCCGAGCCGGAGCCGTGGGCCAGCGTGGACTGGGCTGCGGACCGAGACTGGGAATGGCACAGCGCCGCCCAGGACCCCGGCGATGCGCTCCGGGCCCTCTGGGCCGCCAGCGTTGCCCGCTCCCGTGCGGTGACCGACAGGCTCCTGGCGGAGGGCACCGAGGCGCTCGGCCGCCTCCACGCCCGGCCCACCGGCCAGACCCAGTTCTCCCTGCGGTGGATCCTGGTCCACATGGTCGAGGAGTACGCGCGCCACAACGGCCATGCGGACCTCCTCCGCGAGGCGATCGACGGTTCCGTGGGGGAGTAGGCCGCCGGCGGCCGTCTCTTCCTGCTCACCTTGGGGTCCTCGGAGGCAGGGGGAGCGGCGTGTCGCCGCCCGACACGCCGGTCCGGGCCGCCACGGTGAGCAGAACGGTACGCTCGCCTCATGCGCACGCCCCCGCCTGCCGCCGTCCGGGCCGTCCAGCGCCTCAGCAGGGCCCTCACCCGGGCCGGCGCCGCCCTCCAGCCCCCGCAGGCGCGCTTCCTCGAGGTCTCCGGGGGCGTCGCGGCCATCGCGCTCATGCGGGCGGCCGTCCGCACCCGGCTCGTCGAGCCCCTCGCCGCGGGACGCCGCACCGCCGCCCAGGTGGCACACGAGCTCGGCCTGCACGCCGACACCGCCCACCGGGTCCTCCGCGGCCTCGCCGTCTACGGCCTCGTGACCCTGGACCGCCGCGGCGCCTTCCGCCTCACGGCCACCGGCAGGCTCCTGCTCGAGGAGCACCCCCTGTCGATGGCCGGCTGGGTGCGGTACGCGACCTCAGACGCGGTGCTGGCCGGCTGGCTGCGCCTGCCCGAGACCCTGGCCGACGGTCGGCCGGCCTTCAACGCCGCCGCGGGCAAGAGCCTCTGGGATCACCTCGCCGAGCACCCGGACGAGGAGGCCGGCTTCGCCCGCACCATGCACGAGCTCACCCTCCTCGCGGCCCCGCTGATCGTCGCCGCCTACCCGTGGCCGGAGCGGGGGACGGTGTGCGACGTGGGAGGCGGCGTGGGCGCGATGCTCGCCTCGGTCCTCGCCGCCAATCCCGCGCTCGACGGCGTGCTGGTGGACCAGGCCGGTCCCCTCGCGGCGTCGCGGGAGTACCTCGCCGGCCGGGGCGTGGGCGGCCGGGTGCGTACGGTCGAGGGGGACATCTTCGCCGGCTTCGAGGCAGCCGCGGACGTGTACCTGCTCAAGGACGTGCTCCACGACTGGGACGACGACCAGTGCCGGCAGATCCTGCGCACCGTCCGGGCGGCGGCCGGCCCGGGCGCCCGGGCGCTGGTCCTCGAATGGCTCCAGGAGCCCAACACCGCCGAGTTCCCCGTCTCGATCTCGGACGTCATGATGCTCGCCCAGACCGAGGGCCGTCAGCGTTCCGCGGCCGAGCACCTCGCCCTCGGGAGGGCGGCCGGCTTCCGGCCCGGGCGCGTCCTGGACACGGGCGCCTATGGGATCGTCGAGCTCGCGGTCCGATAGCCGGCATCCTTCACAGATCCACTACCTGTGGGGGGTGTTCGCACTCAAGCAGATCGAAGCCCTTCCTTCCATCAGCAGGATGCGTGGAATCGCGGTGAGAACCATGAGCGGGATTGGCCAGACGAGGACGGGCGTGGCAAGCATGACAGCGATCGGTACGAGAAAAGCCCATCCTGGTCGTGCTGCGACATAGGTTAGGAGTACTGCGATTGTGCAGCGAATGATGAAGCTCAAGGTGCTATCCGGGGTATGGGTCTGGTTCGCAGCTAGAAATTCGATCCACTGGCGCCATGCCTGTGGACCGAAGATGCATGAGACTAAGACGATGAGGGCTGTGGCGCTAATTCCCACAAGCAGTCCTTTCCAGTCGCGCCGGGCGATGTACCAGACGAGTCCCACGCCCGTTGTGACCTTGGTGAGTATGGGGAACGCCCACACGCCGGGCACACGCAACCCAAGCACCACTGACATGGCGAGCAGCAAATAGATGTTGCCCACGACAAGCTCGGGAAGGCTTGTGATGAAGACTGGCACGGCCCACCGGAGCGGCAGGGGCTTCACGAGCCAGACGAGTGCGGCCGCCTCAATCAGCACCCAGACGGTGCAGAAGGCGGGCCAGGGCAATTGCCCAAGGGGCCTGATGACGTCAGCGAAGATGGGAGAGTAGAGAAATGCGTCCTCTCGCCCCGGAGCGGTCCCATATTCCAAGGGCCCTTGGACCGCGGCCCAATATGCGTGAGCGTCTTGCCCCCACCGCCCTCCAGTCGCAAAATTGCGGATGCACTGTGCCAGCGCTGCGAAGCTGAAGGGCCAGATAAGCAGTTGTGCGGCTTTGGCAAGGAGCGGAAACTTGAGCGCGAAAACTCCGGCCATTCCGAACTCGTGTCTTATGGACTGCGGCCCCCACACCGATTCAATCGTCACGCGGACATCCTTGCATACACCCCGCAGGACAGCCCATGCCAAGAGCTTCCGAGTCGGTGAAAGGAGCTGGCGGCTGAACGCGATTAGACGTTGGTCGAACTCGCAGCTCGCCTGGCGGGCGTGAGCAGCCCGCAGGTGTGTCGGCGACCGCGTTCCAGGTTGCGGCGGCGGTCCCCTGAGGCGATGACGACGCCGGCCCCCCACCTCCGCGAGGTGAGGGGCAGACGCAGTGCGCGGGGAGAGGCGGGTCAGAGTTCGCGCTGGGGCGCCTTGAGGGCGTCGCGGATCTCGGTGAGGAGGGCGATCTGAGGGTCGACGGGAGTCTCCTCGGCCTGCTCCTTGATGCCGAGCTTGCGGTTGCGGCGCTCGATCAGCTTGTTCATCGGGACGATGATCACGAAGTAGATCGAGGCCGCGATGAGAAGGAAGTTCACGATCGCGGTCAGCAGGACCCCGAACTTCACGGGGCCGACCACGAGGAAGTTGTCGAAGTTCGGCTGGTTGACCAGGACTGAGATGGCGGGCATGAGGACGCTCTTGACGAGGGCATCCACCACCCCGCCGAACGCGGCACCCATGACGACGGCGACGGCAAGGTCAATGACGTTGCCCTTCATGATGAAGGACTTGAATCCGTTGAGCATGGGCTTCACCATAGCCCCCTCGCCGTCGCCGTCCAGTGAACGGACGGTGACGTTTCCGCCACGGCGGTTGCCCGCGGCGGTTCCGCTGCCGGTGCCGCTACGGGTGGAGCAGCACCTTGGTGTAGCCGTCCTCGCGGGCGTCGAACTTGGCGTAGGCGTCCACCGCGTCGTCCAGGGCCACCTCGTGGGAGACGATCCAGGACGGCGCCGCGCGCTCGGCGGTGATGAGGTCGCGCAGCTCGCGGTTGTACCTCTTCACCGGGCACTGGCCGCCCGCCAGGCTGATGCCCTTGGTGAAGGCCTGCCCGTACTCGAAGGGGAGCCGGCCCTGCTTCGCGAGGCCGTAGGCGGCACCGGGGTCCTCGGGGACGTAGACGCCCACCACCCCGATGTGGCCGGTGGCGCGGACCACCTCGATGAGGTTGTCCAGTACCATCTCGGGGTGTTCCTCGCCGGCCGGGTCGTGGGCCTGGTAGCCCACGGCCTCGACGCCGCAGTCCACGCCGAAGCCGTCCGTGGCGTCCATGATTGCCAGGCCCGGGTCCACGTCGGCGAAGTTCACGGCGGTCGCGCCGATGCGCGTGGCGAGGTCGAGGCGGTCCGGCTCCTTGTCCACCACGAAGACCCGCGCGGCGCCCTTGAGCAGGGAGCTGTAGGCGGCCATGAGGCCCACGGGCCCGGCGCCGAACACGGCGACGGTCTTCCCGGGGGAGACCTGGGCCATCGTGGCGCCGTGGTAGCCGGTGGGGAAGATGTCCGAGAGCATCGTGTAGTCGTTCTCGTGCTCGTTGCCCGCCGGGAGCCTGAGCAGGTTGAAGTCCGCCCACGGGACCCTCAGGAGCTCCGCCTGGCCGCCCCAGTAGGGCCCCATCTTCGGGTAGCCGTAGCCGGCGCCCGGGTCCCCCGAGGGGTTGGCCCGCAGGCACGCCGACGTCCAGCCGTCGTTGCAGTTGCGGCAGGTGCCGCAGGCGAGGTTGAACGGGACTGACACACGGTCGCCGACCTTGATCCGGTTGACCGCGGGTCCCACCTCCTCGACGATGCCCATGTTCTCGTGGCCGAGGACCATCCCTGAATCGAGCTGGGCGCGCCCCTCGTAGGGGTGCAGGTCTGAGCCGCAGATGTTCGCGGTGGTGATCCGGATGACCGCGTCGAGCGGCTCCTCGATCCTCGGATCATCGACCTGCTCCACGGCCAGTTCCCGCGGTCCCTTGTACACGACTGCCTTCATGAGGACTCCTCCTGCCTGTCGGTGCGGTTGTCCTCAGGGCACCATCCCCGGCGCGGACCGGGCCAAACATGGCTGGCGCGTCAGCCGTTCCCGTTCCCGTTGCCGTTCCCGGGGCCGGTGGTGCCGGTGTCGGTGCCGTTGGCCGGGCTGGGGGTGCCGGAGCCGCCGTCGGTCGTTCCGGTGCTGGGCGGGGTGCCGGAGCCGCCGTCGGTCGTTCCGGTGCTGGGCTGGGTGCCGGTGCCGCCGTCGGTGGTCCCGGCATCGCCGGTGATCAGGTTCTGCGGCGGGGTGTCGAAGTCGCCGTGGTCGTAGTACTGGGCCACCTGCTGCATGTAGGTGGCCCACTGCGGGCCGGCGATGTACGCGCCGTCGACCACCGGGTAGAACTTTCCGTTCACGGTGACATCGCGGCCCATCCGGGCGCTCGGGCCGTTGAGGGCCTCGCCGAAGTACGACGCCGTCGCGAGCCCCCGCGTGTAGCCCACCACCCACGTCTGGCTGTTCTCGTTGTTGGTGCCCGTCTTCATGGCGTCCGGGACATCCAGCTTCTGGGGGATGAGCAGGCCCGAGCCCTTGGTAGCCACGTCCTGGAGGACGTTCGTGGCCGCGGCCGCGACGTCCTTGCTCAGGGCGCCCGGCTGGCACTGGCTCGTCTGGCCGCCGATCTTCTGGCCCTTGACGTCATCCACCTCCGTGATGGACATCGGGGTGCAGTAGGTGCCGCCGCTGGCGAAGGTCGCGAACGCGTTGGCCATGGTCATCGGGGCGACGTTGGTGCCGCCGAGGAGGTTGCCGAGGGTGGAGAGGTCGAGCTTCTTCCCCGACCCCGCGCCGTCGTGCATCCCCATCTCATCCGCGGCGCGCTGGATGTCGCAGAAGTCATTCAGGTCCGCGGCCGAGGCGAACGTGGCGGTGTTGATCGAGTTGTAGATGCCGGCGCGCACCGTCATGGGGCGGTAGTAGCCCTCGGAGTCGTTCTGCAGGTCGATGGAGCCCGGGACGGTGCTGTCGAAGACGCCGTGGACGGGCCCACAGGTGGACTTCCAGGGGAAGTCCGGCCCGTAGCGGCGCCGGGAGGCGTCCACGATCTGGTTGGTGGGCTTGCCCTCCTTCAGCCACGCCGCGAGGGTTACCGGCTTCATCGTTGAACCTGGCTGGTAGCCGCCCGCGCCGCCGAGGTCGGCGCCGTTCGCGTCCGTCGAGTCGACGTTGAAGTTGTAGGACGTGACGAACCCGGAGCCCTGGCCGTCCACCATCCGGCTGTTCTGGGCCATGGCCAGGACGTCCCCGGTCCCCGGCTGGACCGTCACGAGCGAGGAGCCCCACTTGTCGGGGTTGGATCCCGCGGTCGTATCCACCTGCGCCTGGGCCGGGCCCTGGAGGCGCGGATCCAAGGTGGTCTTGATGGTCAGGCCGCCGAGCATGACCTTCTGCAGCCGGGCCGTGGTGTCCTTGCCGTACGCGGGGTCGTTGAGGATCTGGTGGAGCACGTAGTCGCAGAAGTACGGCGCCGTGGAGTAGGGGCAGCCCTGCCTGGGCGGGTTCAGCTTGAGATGGATCGGGGACTTGACCGCGTCGTCGTGCTGGCTCTTGGTGATGTAGCCGTGCTGGAACATGGCGTCGAGCACGAGGTTGCGCCGGTCCTTGGCCCGGTCCGGGTGCTGGGAGGGGTCGAAGTACGCGGGCCCGTTGACGAGGCCGGCGAGGAGCGCGCCCTGGGTGAGGCTCAGGTCCTTCGCGTCTTCGGAGAAGAAGTACTGGCTCGCGGCCTGGATCCCATAGGCGTTGGCGTTGAACGGGACGATGTTGAGGTAGCCGGCCAGAATCTGGTCCTTCGAGAACTTCTGCTCGAGGCCGATCGAGAGCTCCATCTCGCGGAGCTTGTCGCTGACGCTCTTCTGCCCGTTGAGCACGATGTCCGCGCTCTGCCCCTGGGCGATGAGCTGCTCGTTGAGGGCGTTGGTGACGTACTGCTGGGTGAGCGTCGAGGCGCCCTGCCGCCCGCCGCCGGCGTCCGTGACGAGGGCGCGGAGGATGCCCAGGGGGTCCACGCCGCCGTGCTGGTAGAAGCGGTAGTCCTCGATGGCGACGATCGCGTTCTTGATGTTCGGCGACATCTTGTCCAGTGGCACGTCGGTGCGGTTCTCGCTGAAGAGCGTGGCGATCACTGAACCGTCCGCTGCGACGATCTTCGACGCCTGGCCCGGCTGCGCCTCGGTCAGGTTCGACGGCACCGCGGTGCTCAACGTCTGGGTGGCGCCGCTCGCCGCGTTCCCCGTGAGGGCGACGGCGGGGGTCATGAGCCCGGCCACGAGGACGCCGCACAGCCCGCTCACGGCGAGGAACGCGAGGATCCTGCCGAGGGTGGTGGTCGTGTCGAAGTACTTCTTGCTGCCAGAGGACATGCGGTGTAGCGTATGCGGCCCGCCTAAATGCCAGCTGTGAGGGCCGGGATCACACCTTGCGCAGCAGCATCCTCCGGATGGAGTGGTCCGCGTCCTTGGTCAGCACGAGCTGGGCGCGGCCGCGGGTGGGCAGGACGTTCTGGATCAGGTTCGGCTCGTTGATGCGCTTCCAGATGCTCCGGGCCGTGGTGGCTGCTTCGTCGTCGGACAGCGACGCGTAGCGGTGGAAGTAGCTCTCGGGCTGGGCGAACGCGCCCGAGCGCAGCTTGAGGAACCGCTCCACGTACCAGTGCTCGATGTAGCTCGTCTTCGCGTCCACGTAGAGCGAGAAGTCGAAGAAGTCGCTCAGCGCCAGCCCGGTGGTGCCGTCTCCGCGGGGCCGCGCGGGTGCCAGGACGTTCAGGCCCTCCACGATCAGCACGTCGGGCCGGCGGACCACGACCTCCCGGCCGGGCACGATGTCGTAGGTCAGGTGCGAGTACCAGGGCGCCCGCACCTCCTCGGCGCCGGACTTGATCTCGGCGACGAAGCGGAGGAGCGCGCGCCGGTCGTAGGACTCCGGGAAGCCCTTGCGCTCGAGGACTCCGCGGCGCGTCAGCTCGGCCAGGGGGTACAGGAAGCCGTCGGTGGTGACGAGCTGCACGTTCGGCGTCGACGGCCAGCGCTGGAGCATCTCGCGCAGCACGCGGGCGATCGTGGACTTGCCCACGGCCACCGACCCGGCCACGCCGATCACGAACGGCGTGCGCTGCGTCGACTCGCCGAGGAACGTCTGGGTGGCAGTGTGCAGCTCGCCCGAGGCCTCGACGTAGAGGGAGAGGAGCCGGCTCAGCGGCAGGTAGACGTCGCGGATCTCCCGCAGGTCGAGGGGATCGCCGAGCCCGCGGATGCGGTCGATGTCGTCCTGGTTGAGGGGCTGCTCCATGCGGTCCGCGAGGCGGGCCCACGTGGCGCGGTCGAGCTCGACGAACGGGGACGCGCCATCGCCGGCGGACTCGCTTCTCTGCAGACTCACCCGTGCATTCTGCCAACTGAGGCGGCACTGCGCGAACTGCCGGGGTGGGCGGGCGCGCCGGTAGGATGTGACGCATGTGTGGAATCGTCGGCTATGTCGGTACCGCCCGCGCGCTCGCAGCCGCGGACGGGAACAGCAGTCACAGTGCCCTTGACGTCGTGATCGAAGGCCTGCGGCGCCTCGAGTACCGCGGCTATGACTCCGCGGGCGTGGCCGTCGTCGCGGACGGGGCCATCGAGTCCCGGAAGAAGGCCGGGAAGCTGAAGAACCTCGAGAAGGAGCTCGCCGAGCGTCCCCTCCCCGAGAGCGTCACCGGGATCGGGCACACCCGCTGGGCCACCCACGGCGGCCCCACCGACGCCAACGCGCACCCGCACCTCGCGGACGGCGGCCGCCTCGCCGTCATCCACAACGGCATCATCGAGAACTACGCCTCCCTCAAGGCCGAGCTGACGGCCAAGGGCATCCCGTTCCTGTCCGAGACGGACACCGAGGTCGCCGCCGCCCTGATCGGCGACTACTACCGCGGCGAGGCCGACGGCGACATCGCCCGCGCGATGCAGCTCGCCTGCCAGCGGCTCGAGGGGGCCTTCACCCTGCTGGCCGTGCACGCGGAGCAGCCCGGCGTCGTGGTGGCGGCACGGCGGAACTCGCCGCTCGTCGTCGGCCTCGGCGACGGGGAGAACTTCCTCGGGTCCGACGTCTCCGGCTTCATCGACTACACCCGCCGCGCCGTGGAGCTCGGCCAGGACCAGATCGTCACGATCACCCCGGACACCTTCGAGGTGACCGACTTCTTCGGCGCCCCCGCGTCCGGCAAGGAGTTCGAGGTCTCGTGGGACGCCGCCTCGGCCGAGAAGGGCGGGTTCAACTCCTTCATGGAGAAGGAGATCAACGACCAGCCCGCCGCCGTGCACGACACGCTCCTGGGCCGCTCCGACGCCTCCGGCCGCCTCGTCCTCGACGAGCTGCGCATCGACCCGGAGGAACTCAAGCAGGTCAACAAGATCATCGTCCTCGCGTGCGGCACCGCGGCCTACGCGGGCCTCGTGGCCAAGTACGCGATCGAGAAGTGGTGCCGGATCCCCACCGAGGTCGAGCTCGCGCACGAGTTCCGCTACCGCGAGCCGATCGTGGACGCCCACACCCTGGTCGTCTCCATCAGCCAGTCCGGCGAGACCATGGACACCCTCATGGCCGTGCGCTACGCCCGCGAGCAGGGCGCCAAGACGGTCTCGATCTGCAACACGAACGGCTCCACGATCCCGCGCGAGTCCGACGCCGTCCTGTACACGCACGCCGGCCCCGAGATCGCCGTCGCCTCCACCAAGGCGTTCCTGGCGCAGATCACCGCCGCCTACCTCCTGGGCCTGTACCTCGCCCAGCTGCGCGGGAACATCTTCTCCGGCCAGATCCGGGACGTCCTCGCGGACCTGAACAAGATCCCCGAGAAGATCCAGACCGTGCTGGACGCGGCCGGGCCGCTCCGCGAGCTCGCCCGCAGCATGAAGGATGAGAAGTCCGTGCTGTTCCTCGGCCGCCACGTGGGCTACCCGGTGGCACTCGAGGGCGCGCTCAAGCTCAAGGAGATCGCGTACATCCACGCCGAGGGCTTCGCGGCCGGCGAGCTCAAGCACGGCCCGATCGCCCTGATCGACGAGGGCCAGCCCGTGTTCGTGGTGGTCCCGTCGCCGCAGGGCCGCGACTCGCTGCACGCCAAGGTGGTCTCCAACATCCAGGAGGTCCGCGCCCGCGGCGCCCGCACCCTCGTGATCGCGGAGGAGGGCGACGAGGCCGTGCAGGCCTACGCCGAGTACGTCTTCTACGTCCCGCAGACCCCGCCGCTGCTCATGCCGCTGCTGACCACCGTCCCGCTGCAGATCTTCGCCGCGGAGCTCGCGTCCGCGAAGGGCTACGACGTGGACCAGCCGCGCAACCTCGCCAAGTCCGTCACGGTCGAGTAGCCACCCCCGTTTCGGGTACGCATCTCGTCGCCCTTTCGGGCTTCCGGGTACGCAGGCCCTGAAGTACGACGACGGCCGGTCACCTCCCGCTGGGAGGCGGCCGGCCGTCGTCGTCCGCGGAGGCGGGGCACCCGAGGCGCGCCGGCGCGGTCAGATCAGCGCATCGAGGGTGACGAAGGTGAAGCCCTCCGTGCGCATCTGGTCGATGATGCCGGGGAGGGCGGCGGCGTCGAGGGTCGATCCGTCGTCGGGGTTGGAGCCGACGTGCATGAGCACGATCTCGCCGGGCTGGATCGCGTTCATGACCCGCTGGATCACCGACGGCGCCCCGCGCGTGCCGCCCACCGTGCCCTGCCAGCCCAGGGAGTCGACGGTCCAGCGGATCGCCGCGTACCCGCTCGCGTTGACCGCGGCGATGGTGCGGGCGTTGCGGGCGCCGGAGGGGAAGCGGAAGAACGGGCGCGGGTCCACCCCGTCGGCCCGGATGGCCGCCTGGGCCGCGGACAGCTCGGCCGCGATCTGCGCGTCGGTCAGGGTGGTCATGTCGGGGTGGGTCATCGAGTGGTTGCCGACCCGGTGGCCGCCCGCGGAGATCTTGGCGACGTCGGCCGGGTGCGCCTTCGCCCACGCGCCCGTGAGGAAGAAGGTCGCGGGCACGTGCTGCGCGGCGAGGGTCGAGAGGATGGACGCGAGCCCGGCGTCGTTGGCGCCGGCGTCGAAGGTCAGGGCCACCACCTTGTCCTGGGTGGGGATCCGCTCGATGTCCTGCCCGCGCAGGTTCGGCGGCAGCGCCAGCGGGGGCAGGGGCGGCCCCGCCGTGGCGGTGGGCTTGGGCGGCGGCTTCGAGGGGGTGGCGGGCGTGGACGGCCCGCTGCCCGTGGGGGTCGGAGTCGGCGCGGCGGACCCCGTGGGGGTGGGGGACGCGGTGGGCGAGCCGGATGCGGTGGGCGGCGCGGCCGGCGTCGGCTGCGAGGTGGAGCGGGTCAGGGTGATCACGAGCGCGGTGGCGGCGAGGACGAGCACAACCGCGGCCACAATGATGACCGTGAGCCGTCGCCTGCCGAGTGCCGCCATGTGCAACCCCCTCGGTCACGACGGTACGCCCGCGGCGGCGGGGGCGCGAGGGACTTTGGTCGGCTCAGCCGAGGACCAGGCCGCGGACGTAGGCGGCCTGGCCCACGTGCTGGGTCGCGTCGTTGAGCAGGCTCACGAGGCGGACCGCCGCGGTGACCGGCGGGGACCAGCGCTCGTCGACGATGCGTCCGAGGTCCTCGGGGGCCAGGGCCTTGACGACCTCGGTGACGCGGGCGTGGACGGCGTCGTGGTAGCCGCGCAGGACTTCGGCGTCCACGGCCGGGAAGGCCGCGACCTCGTCGCTGGACTGCCCGTAGCCGGTGGCCCAGTCGCCGTACGGCAGGGCGAACCGCTCGCGCCACTGGGCCCAGAGCTGGCCGGGGGGGACCTCGCGGGCGCGGTTCTTGGGCGGGTCATTGCCCTCGAGGACGTGGGCGAGGGCGGCGATGTGGTCGTCCTCGACGCGGGTGAGGTGCCACACGAGCCAGGCGACGTGGTTGGCGTGGGGGCCGGGGCGCTGGAGCAGCTGCTCGGGGGAGAGGCCCAGGAGCGCGTGCTCCACCGATTCCTGCACCCTGCCGAAGCCGTCCAGCAGGAGGTCCGTGGCCCAGTTCTGGTCTGCACTCATGCTGCCCACACTATTCCCCGGCGCCCGAGGCCGGGAGGGGCTCGGGCGCGTGTGGCCTGTCCCTTCCTCCTGCGCGATTCTGCTCATGCTCGTTCCGTGGTCGCCGAGTCGCCCGGCGTGTCGCGCGGGAACGCGCGGGGGCGGCATGCGGGCGTGAGCACCATCGCTCGGAGGCCTTGGACTCGTAGGCCCTCATGGCAGGAAGCGCGGCCAGAGCTCGAGGACCCGCGCGATCTCATCCACCACGGATTGGCGGTCATACCAGATGCGCTCCGGCAGGTAGCGCAATGTCGGCTGGCCTTGGAGGAGGGCGGCGTTCATGCGGTAGCGGTCCTTGGCGAACGACTTCCTGTCGCCGTGGTACTTGAAGCCGTCAATCTCAACAGGCAGGACGCGCTCGATCCTGAAGTCCACCGTGCCGACGCCGGGGAGCCAGACCTGAGTCTCGACCTCCTACCCCTGTGCGAGGAAGAGCAGCCTGGCTTCGACCTCTGGCTGGGACTGGGCCTGCCTGTCCGCGTCGAAGATGACCTGGGCCAGCACCTTCCGGGCGCGAGCATCGGCCCGGCTGTCGAGTGCTGTCCAGAGCGTCTCGCGCGTCACCCGTCCGGCTCTCGCAGCAGATTCCACCATGCTGACTGCCTGGGGCGCGTCCAAGCAGCCCATGGCATGGATCAATGCGTCCTCTACCGACACCAGTGGCAGGTCGTGGTGTGGGGGAAAGAGCAGCTTCCGGTGGCTCACGCAGCCTTGGGCGCGCGCATGACGGGTGGCGAGATGCCGGCGGTCGGGGGCAGACCGGATCCACAGGCCGTGATAGCTCGCGGCCGAGCCGCACGTGATGAGGCCGTCACGCATGAGGGCGAACAAGAAGTCGGGATTCGCATCCTGCAATGCCCAGAGTCCCTTGCGGGGCCTGAGCGCGCGCCCTTCGAGTGATCCGATCTCGCTTCTGGTGAAGCCGGCGCGGAGCAATGCTCCTGTACGGGCAACGCCGCCCAGTGATCTGAGGTAGTCGATGGGATCCATCCCTCCACTTCAGTCCTCAGGCGGCCGGGCTGGGCGAGCGCATTCGCGCCATGTGGACGACGCGCCCGATACACGCTGCGTGGAGGACAGATGGAGAGGTCATGTGCGTGCGATCTTGCTCACCGAGATGGGCGTGGCAGCGGAATAGGCGGCGTGTTGGGTTCGGATGCGCGGGGGCTTGGCGGCACAGTGAGCAGAACCGAACGGCCGTTGTCGGCGCCGTGCTGCTGGGACTGGGCGAATGTGGGGAGCAGGCGTACGGTTCTGCTCACCGAGCTGTGAGCGGAGCCTGGCTGTGCGGCGCGTCGAACACGGCCACGCCGAGGCCCACGCCGACCGTGAGCAGAATCGCTCGGCTGCTTGGCCGGAGGCTGGAGCGGGCGCGGGTGGGGGTTGGGGGCCGGAGCGGACGGGTTGGGGCGAGACGGGCCATGGATTTTTACTTGAAGTATCAACTAAACGGCCTTACGCTGGATGCATGACCGCAGCCCAGCCCCCCGTCCTGTTCCTCAGCCACGGCGCGCCACCCCTCGCCGACGACGCCACGTGGACCCGCCAGCTCCACGAGTGGTCGGGCACGTTCGCCAAGCCCAAGGACATCCTCATGGTCTCGGCGCACTGGGAGAACGCGCCGGTGACCCTGAGCGCCACCGAGCGCCCGCAGGAGCTCGTCTACGACTTCTGGGGCTTCCCGCAGAAGTACTACGACGTGCGCTACGAGGCCCCGCTCGCCCCCGAGCTCGCGAACGAGGTGGCCCGGCTGACCTCCCAGCACGGCCACCATGTGGAGCGCGATGAGACCCGCGGCCTCGACCACGGCGCGTACGTCCCGCTCAAGGAGCTGTTCCCGGAAGCGGACGTCCCCGTGGTGCAGATGTCGATGCCGACCCTGGATCCGCGGGGCCTGTTCGAGCTGGGCCGGACCCTGGCGCCCCTGCGCGACCGCGGGACGCTGATCGTGGGCTCCGGCTTCACCACGCACAACCTGCGCTGGTTCAACCCGCACGCCGGCGCCGACGCGGCACCGCCCGCGGCGTCCTCGGAGTTCGACCACTGGGCCGAGGAGGCCATGTCCCGCGGCGACGTGGACTCCATCCTCGACTTCATCCACAAGGCGCCGGCCGCCCGCGAGGCGCACCCGCGCTCGGAGCACTGGGCCCCGCTGTACGTGTCCCTCGGCGCCGCCTCGGAGTCGGGCGGGATCGACGCGAAGACCGCGATCGAGGGCTTCTGGTTCGGGCTGTCCAAGAGGTCCTGGACCCTCACCTAGGTCACTGCAAAGGAGCGCCGCGACCCACAAGCCACCCACGGCTCCCCGGAGCAGCCGGACCCTAGACGCGCCCGTCGGGGTAGATGCTGCGGGTCTCGGCGCGCTGGTACCGGCGCCGCCAGGGCAGGCGAGGGCGGGGGAGCACCCGGGCCACAGCGAGCACCGCGTACATGAGGGTGTTGAGGGCCACGAAGGTCGCGAGCACGTTGACGAACGGACTCTGCAGGATCGACTCGTCGAACAGGAGGCCCAGCGGCGCACGCAAAGGACTCATCGCGCCGCCTCCCCGCCAGCCTCGGCAGCAGCGGCGGCCGGCACACCGGGGGCAGCGGCAGCAGGGGCGCCGGGAGCGGCCCCCACACCAGCAGAACCAGAAGGGCCCTCGGCCCCCGGCGGCCGCACGAGGTGCTTCCACGCGGCCTTGCGGCCCGCGGTGATGTCCGCGATCCCCTTGAGGTACACGACGTTGAGGAACATGTCGAAGACGAGCTCGGGGAACAGGCAGGCGGCGAGGAGCCGGGCGCGCCAGCCCCCGCCCCATGCGGTGACGAGCCGCTCGAGGGTGAACCAGAACCCGAGCCCGAGCCAGAACGGGAACCAGATCCACGTGTCCATGGACAGGGCCATCAGGGCGATGAGGGACAGGTAGGTCCCGAGCGCGATCACGCTGTAGCCGATCCCGAGCTGCTGGAACCAGTACCGCGCGGTCTGCGGCGTGACGCCGTAGGCGCCGAGGTTCTCGAGCGCCCCCCGCTGCCAGCGCAGCCGCTGCGCCCAGAGCATCCGCCACGTGGGCATGAGCTCGGTCTCCACGGAGCACTCGGGCGGCGACACCATGAGCGCCCCGAGGGACTTGAGCGCAATCGTCAGCTCGTTGTCCTCGGTGAGCGCGGCCGTGTCGTACACGTCGCCGTGCCGGCCGGGGAGCTGCGTGCCGCGGGCGTCGGCGACGGCCCGCAGGGCCACGGGCCGGAACACGGACGCGGTCCCGGTCAGCACGAAGACGCGCCCGCGCCGCCGGCGGATCTCGCGTGAGTAGCGGATGTACTCGTTGCGCTGGAACTGGCCGATCAGCCCGTGCCCCTCCTCGCCGTAGAAGAGCCCGCCCACGGCCACGAGGGCACGGTCGTCGGTGAACCGCCGCACCGCCTCGGCGAGGTACTCGCCGCCGAGCTTGGTGTCCGCGTCCATCACCATGACCACGTCGTTGTCTCCGAGCCCGGGCAGCATGGTGCGCAGCGCCTGGTTGAGCGCGCCGCCCTTCTTGTCCGTGTTGCCCTCGGTGGTGAACACCTCTGCGCCGGCGGTCCGCGCGATCTCGGCGGTGCGGTCGGTGCAGTTGTCCGCGACCACGATCACCCGGTCCGGACGGAGGGCCTGGGCGTCGAGCGAGGCCAGCGTCGCGGGCAGCGAGGCCTCCTCGTTGTGTGCGGGGATGAGCACGGTGACGGTCACCGGCCCGGCGAAGACGCCGCGGGTGGCGGCCATGATGGTCTTCGGCGCCAGCGGCTTTGCCTGCACGTGCGCCGAGGCCCGGCGCGAACGGGTGGCAATGGCCCGGTCGAGGAGTGCAACGCCCGCCCCGAGCAGGATCGCGGCGGCCACGGACACCAGGACGACCCGCCAGTGCGGCGCGTGGGCGTCGTAGAAGACGTTCCACACCCCGCCGATCGAGACCTTGGCGGGCTGCCAGAGCGGCGGCGGCTGGCTCGCGGCCACCCCCCACCACAGCAGCAGCGCGGCGCCGGTCACGGCCGCGACGATCAGGAGGCCCACGAGCCTCTGGAACCATCTCCCCATGGGGGCATGCTACCGGGCGGAGGCGACTGCCCAGTAGGCGGGGACCCGGAGGTGGCTGCCGTCGGCGGGCAGCGCGAGCGCGAGCGCCGTGGACCCGTCCGCCTCGAGCCGCCACTGGTCCTCGGGGAAGGCGCGCGCCCGCTCGTCGGGGCCGAAGTGGCCCGGCTGCGGCAGCGTGCGGATGGCCTGCGCGAGCGGGGCCGGGATGGACCCCCCGCTCGCCCCGAGCGCGCGCAGGTAGCCGAGGCCGCCGCCGGGCACGTTCGTCTCGACGAGGTACACCCGTCCCCGCCTCCCCACGAGCGTGCGGAGGCCCGCGGCGAGGGCGCGCTGCTTGGCCGGGGTGAGGACGTGGAGCACCCCGCGCACGACGGCGTTCGCGTCCCCGAGCTCCCCGTGGAGCCGCTCGCTGGTCTCGGGATCAGTCGCGTCGGCGGCCAGGAAGTCGACGCGCCCCGGCTCCCCGTGGTGCCTCGCGGCGAGGTCGACGGCGGCGGCGGACGCGTCGAGGCCGAGCACGCGGGGGAACGCCCCGGCGAGGGCAGCGGAGAGCCATCCGGACCCGCAGCCCACGTCGACCACGGGCAGGGAGGGATCGAGATGATCGATGCCGCGGGTCACGTGCTCGCCGGCCTCGGAGTGCGGGTCGCCCTCCCAGAGGACGTCCTCGGGCAGCGTGCCCTCGGCGATGCCCGCCCAGAACCGCTCCCATGCGGTGGAGGGGCTGCGGGGGACCCGGCCGGAGAGGATCGCCACGCGGGAGGCGAGCCGGATGCTGTCACCGAGCGGCATTCCGGTCTCCTTCCTGCACGGCCCGCAGGAGCTTGCCCAGCTCGGCGGCGGCCATCGGCCGGGCGAAGAGGTAGCCCTGGCCGTACTCGCAGCCCAGCTCGCGCAGGAGCCCGGCCTGGGCCTCGTCCTCGATGCCCTCGGCCACCACGGTCAGGCCGGCGGCGTGGATGAGCCGCACGATGGCGTCGACGAACGCGACCTGGGTCGGGTCGCTGGCGATGGTGTCGACGAGCGACTTGTCGATCTTGGCCCGGACCGCGGGGAGGGCCCGGAGGTAGCTGATGGAGGAGTAGCCGGTGCCGAAGTCGTCGATCTCGATGGGGACACCGAGCTCCCCGAGGGAGCGGAGGGTCTGCCGGCTGTCGGGGCCGCCGGTCATGATCGCGGACTCGGTGATCTCCACGGTCAGGCGCGGCCCGGGCAGCCCGGCGTCGTCCAGCAGCCTGCGGATGTGGGCGGTGAGGTCGCCGTGGGCGAGCTCGGCGGGGGAGATGTTCACGTGCAGGCTGAAGTGCTCGGGCAGGCCGGGGTCGTGGGCCCACTCGCCGGCCGTCTCGACCACCTGGGTCAGGACGCACCGGCCGAGCTCGACCATGAGCCCGGCATCCTCGGCGATGTCGAGGAACGTGGACGGGGGCAGCAGGCCCCGGACGGGGTGGCGCCAGCGCACGAGGGCCTCGGCGCCGGCGAGGGTGGCGTCGGCGAGCCCGACGATCGGCTGGTAGAAGACCTCGATCTCGCCCCTGGAGAACGCGGCCCGCAGCTCGGACGCGACGCGCACGCGCTGGGCGACGACCTCGTGCATGGCGTGGTTGAACACGCTGATGCTGCCGTGGCCCTTGGCCTTGCTGGCCTCGAGCGCGGCGTCGGCGTCGCGGAGCATCTCCTCGACCGCCAGCTGCCGCTCGGCGTACCGGATGCCGACGTTGCCGCGCAGGCTGACCTGGATGCCGTTGACCACGACCCGCTCCCGGAGCGTGTCCAGGACGGTCCGCGCGGTCCAGAGCACGCCTTCGGCGTCCTGCCCGGTCACGAGCACCGCGAACTCGTCGCCGCCGAGCCGGCCCACGAGGTGGCCGCCGCTCCCGGCATCGCCCATCGCGGACCGGAGCCGCTGGGCCACCTCGACGAGCACGGCGTCGCCCGCCGAGTGGCCGAAGGTGTCGTTGATGAGCCGGAACCCGCGCAGGGCGAGGATCACGACGGCGGCCAGCCCGCCGTCGTCGGCCGTCTGCAGGCCGGCGTCGATCCGCTCGCGCACGAGCCGGCGGCTCGCGAGCCCCGTCAGCTCGTCGGTGTCGACGAGGCGGCGCAGCTCGTCCTGGGCACGCTCGAGCAGCTCGGTGCGGTGGGCGATGCGCGCCTCGAGCTCGTCGTAGAGGGTCTCGAGCTCCTCGGCGAGGAGGTTGATGCCCGTGGTGACGGCGTCGATCGAGTCGCGCGCGGGGGAGGTCTCCATCCGCTGGGAGAGGTCTCCTGCCGAGAGCCGCACGATCAGGTCGATGAGCTTCTCGAGCCTGTCATCCGTCGGCTCAGCTGCCATCGGCGGCCTCCGTGAGCCAGGCCAGGGCGCGGGTCTCGTCGGTGAAGAACCTGGTGGGGCAGGGCGCCTTGTAGACGCCGAGGAAGAAGTTGGCGAGCACGCGGTCCACGGCGGAGGCGCCGAGGAGGGCGATCGCGGCCGCCGCGCACGGGCGTGCGAACACGGCCCGGGCCGAGCGGCTCACGGAGGACGTGGTGGCCATGTCGATCAGGAGCGGGACGCGGTCCTGGCCGGCGGCGGCGTTGACGTGGGCCATGGCGGCCTCGGCCTGGGGGGCGTCGATGTCCACGCCTCGCTCCCACACGAGGCGGAGCACGCCGGTGCCATCGAAGGAGAGCGAGCTGATGCCCGAGTCGGTCCCCTGGGGGCTCTGCTGGGGATCCACGCCGCTCCTCTCTGCCGCACTGGCGCCACGGCGGCGCCACGTTGGGAGCATACCCCGGGGCCTGCCCGGCGGCCGGTACGCTGGGCCCACGGGAGGTGCCCGCTGACGGGCACGGGGAGGAACACTGTGGGGGGCGCTCTGGACCTGGGCACGCTCACCGTCGTGATGGCGGTCGTCTCGCTGTGCGTGCTCGTGCTGTTCTACTTCGACGCCTACCGCGCGAATCCCACGGGTCCCGCCCGCTGGTGGTGCCTCGCGCTCGCGACGCTGTGCGCTGCCGGCATCCTCAATGACGGGGGCGTGGCGATCGTCAGTCTCGTGGGCCAAGGCCTCATGGTGGTGGGCGTGGCCTCGATGTGGGCCGGCGTGCGCCGGCTGCGCGACCCGGACACCCCCGCCATGTACCTCGTGGTCGGAGTGCTCGCCGCCGGGTTCGTGGGATTCGCCGCCCGCTTCATCGACCCCGACCAGTGGGGCGCCGTGGTGCTCCTGCTGCTCTCCGGCGGTTTCTGCGCTGCCATGTTCGTCGAGCTGCGGCGCCAGCGCACGGTGCCCTGGCGAACGGCGCGGAACTTCGCGGTGATCGCGGCCATCACCGGCGTGTATGACCTGATCCGTGCCGTCGCCCTCGCGGCCCTGGGCGGCAACAGCCCCGCGTTCCGGGCGGTGTTCGGCCAGGGCTTCTCGCTGCTCGCGGCGATCGTGCTCATCGTGGCGGCCGCGACGAGCCTGGCCGCGCTCACGAGCGCCACCCGCACGGCCCACTTCCAGCAGCTCGCCACAAAGGATGCCCTCACCGGCCTGCTGAACCGCACCGAGTTCATGCGCCGGGCGGGCGAGATGCTCGCCAGGGCGCATGAGCAGGGCACCGTGGTCACCGTGATCATGGCGGACCTGGACAAATTCAAGTCGATCAACGACGACTTCGGCCATCTCGCCGGGGACGAGGTGATCCGCGCCTTCGGTGTGGCGTGCCGGCAGTCGGTGCGCTCGCGGGACCTCGTGGGCCGGTTCGGGGGCGAGGAGTTCATCATGGCGCTCGCCGACTCCTCCGCGGCCGACGGCGTGGCGGTCGCCGAGCGCATCCAGTTCGTCCTCTCGGCCCAGCGCATCCTCCTCGACGGGCACACCGTGCCCACCGCGAGCTTCGGGGTGGCGGACAGCCTGGTGCACGGGGACGACCTCGGCGCGCTCATCGCGAGCGCGGACACGGCCCTGTACGGCGCGAAGTCGGCCGGGCGGAACTGCGTCATGGTCAGCGGCGTGGCCCCGTTAGAGTAGCCGCATGGCTATCATCGGCATCGGCGTGGACGTTGTGGACATCGCACGGTTCGAGCGTCAGCTCGAGCGGACCCCGGGCCTGCGGGACCGGCTGTTCGTCCCCGCGGAGCGGGAGCTGCACGTGCGCTCGCTGGCCGCGCGGTTCGCCGCCAAGGAGGCGGTGGCCAAGGTCCTCGGCGCCCCGGCGGGCATGAACTGGCAGGACTGCTGGATCGGCCTGGGCCCGGCGGGTCCCGAGATCCAGGTCAAGGGCACCGTGCTGGCCGTCGCCGAGGAGCGCGGGGTGCGGTCCTGGCACCTGAGCATGAGCCACGACGGCGGGATCGCCACCGCGATGGTCGTCGCCGAGCGCTGACCCCGCCACGCCGCCTCCTCGTCAGTGGGCCGAGGCGAGCCGGCCGCTGAGGCGCTCGTGCATGCTGCGCGAGGCCTCGTTGAGCCCGACGATCCTGGCCTCGATGCCGTGGTTCCGGTACTTCTCGGTGACAGAGTCGAGGGCCGCGATGGTGGAGGCGTCCCAGAGGTGCGAGCGGCGCATGTCGATCTCCACGTGCTCCGGATCGTGGGCGTAGCGGAACTGGGTGTAGAGGTCATTCGAGGAGGCGAAGAAGAGCTCCCCGTCCACCGTGTAGACAGCGGTCTCGGCCCCGTCCCTGTCCACAACCTCGCGACGGACGGTCGCGAAGTGGGCCACGCGGCGGGCGAAGAGGACCATGGCGACGAGGACCCCGGCGCACACGCCGATCGCGAGGTTGTTCGTCGCGACGACCACGACGACGGTCACCACCATCACGGCCGTCTCGCTCTTGGGCATGGTGCGCAGTGTGGACGGGCGGATGCTGTGCCAGTCGAACGTCGCCACCGAGACGAAGATCATGACGGCCACGAGCGCGGCCATCGGGATCAGCGCCACGACGGGCCCGAGGGGGACGACGAGGACCAGCAGGATCGCGCCGGCGAGGAACGTCGAGATGCGGGTGCGGGCGCCGGCGGCCTTGACGTTGATCATGGTCTGGCCGATCATCGCGCACCCGCCCATGCCGCCGAAGAGGCCCGTGACGATGTTCGCGACGCCCTGGCCCCAGGCCTCGCGGGTCTTGGAGGAGCCGGTGTCCGTGATGTCGTCGACGAACTTGGCCGTCATGAGCGTCTCCAGCAGCCCGACGACGGCCATGCCGAGGGCGTAGGGGCCGATGACCTGCAGGGTCTCGAGGGTCAGGGGCACGTGCGGGAGGAAGAGGGTCGGCAGGCTGTGCGGCAGCTGGCCCTTGTCCCCGACGGCCGGGACGTGGAGCCCGAGGAACACCGCGGCCAGCGTCAGGAGGATGATCGCCACGAGCGGGGCCGGCACGGCCTTGGTGAGCTTCGGCAGGCCGAAGACGATCAGCAGGCCCGCGGCCGCCAGCGGGTACACGGCCCACGGCACCCCGATCAGCTCGGGCACCTGCGCGGAGAAGATCAGGATCGCGAGCGCGTTCACGAAGCCGACCATCACCGAGCGGGGCACGAAGCGCATCAGCTTCGCCACCCCGAGCAGTCCGAGGACGATCTGGATGGCTCCGCCCAGGATCACCGTCGCGATGAGGTAGTCCAGGCCGTGGGAGCGGACCAGCGGGGCAATGACGAGCGCCACCGACCCGGTTGCGGCCGAGATCATGGCCGGGCGGCCACCGACGATCGCAATCGTCACGGCCATGGTGAAGGCGGCGAACAGCCCGACCCGCGGGTCGACGCCGGCGATGATCGAGAAGGCGAGCGCTTCCGGGATGAGGGCCAGTGCCACCACGAGGCCGCCGAGCACCTCGGTCTTGAGTCGGGCCGGGGTGCGCAGCGCCCGGCGGACGGACTGGGCCTCCTCCGGTGTTTCGGACACGTGGGCGGCAGCAGGCATGGGTCTCCTCAGGAGCGTCATCGGGGGAACCCCTCAACTCTACCCTCACGTTAGGGTAGACCTGCAATCCGGCTACAGTGTTGGGGTGCATATCGGTGAGCTCGCGGAGCGCACGGGGCTGTCCCTGCGCACGATCCGCCACTACGACGACGTTGGCCTCCTGCCGGCGCGGATGCGGACCCAAGGCGGGTTCCGGGTCTACGAAGAGGATGACGTCGAGCGGCTGATGCTCATCAAGCGCATGAAGCCCATGGGCTACAGCCTCGAGGAGATGGCGCAGCTCCTCCGGGTGCTGCTGGAGCCTCCGGCAAGCGGGAGCGCTCCGGACGTCGCCGCACTGCTGGAGGAGGCGGAACGCCGGCGGGACAAGCTCGCGCGAAACCTCGCCCAGGCCGAGGAGCTCGTCGGGCTCCTGCGCGTCCGGTAGCGCAGCAGGGTCCGGAGGGAAGCCTCAGGCCGAGGCCGGCTGGGCGACGACGCCCGAGTGGCCCGCAGAGGTCGGGAAGCCGCCGGCGAGGCGGCCGCCGGGGGCGGGTGCTGGCGCCGGCCGCGCGGGAGCCGAAGGGGCTGCGTCCGAGACCGCCTCGGCGAGCACCTGCTCCGCGGCGGCGACCGCCTGCGCCGAGGCATCGACGGCGACCGGAGCGGTGCGGGAGACCGCGGGGGCGGCGGCACGTGCCCGAGAGGACCGCCTGACGGACCACACCACGGAGAATCCGTACACGAGGCCGAGGACCCCGCTGGCGGCCCAGACGACGATGCCGACCTCCTCGGACAGGGCTGCTGCCACTGCCGAGGCCAGGATGACGGCCGCCGCGACGGCTGCAGAGACCCGAGCCCTGCGGTCCAGAAATTCCCCCATCAATGCCCCCCATTGATTGCCCCGAGTGAACAGGGCGTGTCGTGACTTGCGTTACTAGAGTGAAAGCAGTAACGCCTCGCCAATTGTACATTCACAGGAGTGGACCGCCACTCCCATTTTGTCTCATTACAATCGCCCCATGACCGAGGCCTTCACCGGAACCCAGGTCCGCGCGGCGGAGACGCCGCTCCTCGACGCCGGCCGCGGCCCCGAGCTCATGGCGCGGGCCGCGCACGGGCTCGCGCTCGCCGTCGTCCGCCTGATCCAGCGGGAGGGCGGCCGGGTGGCGGGATCCCGGGTGGCGGCGCTCGTGGGGAAGGGCAACAACGGCGGCGACGCGCTGTTCGCCCTCGCCGAGCTGGCACGCCGCGGGGTGCGCACCACCGCGGTGCTCACGGGCGGGCGGGCGCACCCGGCCGGGCTCGAAGCGTTCACCCGGGCCGGCGGCCGCACCACCGAACGGCTCGAGGCCGCGGACCTCGTGGTCGACGCGGTGCTCGGCACCGGCTTCTCGGGCGAGTACGCGCCCCCGTTCCCGCGCCCGGACGCGCTCGTGGTGGCCTGCGACCTCCCCTCCGGCCTCGACGCGGACACCGGCACGGCCGGTCCCGGCGTGTGGCGGGCCGACCTCACCGTGACCTTCGGGACGCTCAAGACGGGCCTGCTCGCGGGCCGGGGCAGGGCGCTGGCCGGGCGGGTGGAGGTCGTGGACATCGGCCTCGGGCCGCACCTGCCGGACCCGGACGTGCGCTCCCTCGATGCCGCGGCGGCGGCCGCGCTGCTCCCGGCGCCCCGCGACGACTGGCACAAGTACTCCCGCGGCGTGCTGGGCCTCGTCGCGGGCTCGGAGCCGTACCCGGGCGCCGCGGTGCTCGCCACGGCTGGGGCGCTCGCCACGGGCGTCGGCATGGTCCGGATCGTGGCGCCCGACGCCGTGCGCCGGCTCGTGCTCTCCGCCCACCCCGAGGTGGTGGGCTCCTCGGAGCCGTCGGGGCGGGTGCAGGCTTGGGCGGCCGGGCCCGGAATCGCGGACGACGCCGCGCAGCGCCGCGCGCTCGCCGTGGCCCTCGAGTCCGGGCTGCGCACGGTGGTGGACGCGTCCGCCCTCGACGTGCTGCCGGGGCTCCTGGGCCAGGTGGCCGGAGAGCACGTGGTGGTCACCCCGCACGCGGGGGAGCTCGAGCGGCTGCTCGGCGATCGGTCCCGGGAGGCGATCGAGGCGCAGCCGGTGCGGTGGGCCCGGGAAGCGGCTGGCCGGCTGGGTGTGACGGTGCTGCTGAAGGGCCCGGCCACGGTCTGCGCCGCGCCCGACGGCACCGCGTGGGTGCAGGGGGAGGGCCACCCGTATCTCGCCACGGCCGGCAGCGGGGACACACTCACCGGGATCCTCGGAGCGCTGCTGGCCACCGCCCAGGGCCTCCGGCCGGTGGAGGCGGCAGCGCTTGCGGCGTTCGTCCACGGGATGGCCGGGCGCGTGGCGGCCGAGTCGGGCCCGTTCGGCGCCGGCGCGCTCGCCCCTGCGGTGCGGGAGGCGGTAGGGCGGCTGCGGCCCGCGGCGGGTCCGGCCACCCCGATGCGGGCTCGGGGACGCTGAGGGCAGGGGTCGCTGAGAGTCCGGTGGGCCCGAGGAGTGAGGCGCCCGGGCCGTCAGGGTCCCGGCGAATCCGGGCTGCTGGCCGCAAGCTCGTCGTCGGGCGAGGGCTGCAGCACCGCCGCGGCGAGGTCCTTGGCGCGGGCCGCGGCATGCTGGTCGCCCTCCGCGGCGGCCACGAAGGTGCCGCAGATCAGGGTCTGCAGGGTGCGCGCCACCGAGCCGGGGTCCTCGACTCCGGCCTCCGCCGCGAACTCCTCGAGGTGGGCCAGGCTCGGGTCGAGCTGCTCCGCGGCCGCCAGGCTGAGGGGGTGCTCGGCACCCATCTCCACGATCACCCGCTCGAGGGGGCCCGGCGGCTCCCCGCGGAGGATCAGGCCGTCGAGGTCCTCGAACACCCCGAGCAGGCCTTCCCGCCCGCTGCCGTGGCTGTCCCTGGCTGTCCGCACCAGGCCTGCGCGCGCGCGGCCCCAGGCCTCGAGGCAGGCCAGGATCAGCTTGTCCTTGCTGCGGAACTGCCGGTAGAACGTGGACTTCGCCACCCCGGACCGGGCGATCAGCTCGTCCACCCCGACAGCCCGGATGCCCCGGGTCGCGAAGAGGCCCTGAGCGGCCGAGAGGATGCGCGCCCTCGAGGACTGCCGGGGGCGCCGCGGGGCGGCGAGCCCCAGACCCATCGCCGCGACTGCGACCGGTAGATGCATGCCCGCCCCCTCCCACTGCCAACTTCCTGACATCGTGGACAGTAGGTTTCCCGGCGCCGTCGCAACCGAAACTGCGCCCAGGCCGGGGGCCTGGGCGCAGGGGGTCGGGTGCAGGAGAGAGAGCCGGGGAACGGCAGGGCCGGCCCGAGGAGGAGCCTAGTTCTGGTTCGCCTTCTCGCGACGGCGGAGCTCGATCTGGCGCTTGTCGTCCTCGCGGGCCTGTGCCGGACGGCCGGGGGCGGTCGGCCGGTGCAGGTCGATGAGGGCCCGGGCCAGCTTGCGGGCGCGGGCGGCTGCGCGCTGGTCCCCCTCGATGGAGGCGACCATGGCGCCCTTGGTGAGGATGTGGAAGGACCAGGCGAAGCCCACCGGGTCCTCGAGCCCCGCCCCCTCCGCGAGGGCGCACAGGCGCTCGCGGATGTCGGTGAGGTGCCTCATCGCCGCGCGGCCGAGAAGGTGGCCCGGGCCGAACTCGATCACCACGTGGAGGAAGGTGTTGACCTCCGCCGCGCCGCGGCTGAACCAGTCGTCCAGCACCGTGAACGCCGCCAGGATCGCGTCGTCGGGGTTGTGCGCGTGCGCGATGGCCTCCTCGATCGCGTCTTCGCGCACCTGGTACCAGCGGTCCATGTAGGCGAGCACGAGGGCTTCCTTCGAGGGGAAGTGCCGGTAGAACGTCGCCTTGGCGACTCCGGAGTGGGCGATGATCTCGTCGATTCCGACGTCTCGTACGCCTCGTCGTGCGAAGAGCCCGTAGGCGGTCTCAAGGATCCGCTCGCGGGCAGGTTTGCGTGCCGCGGCCTCGGGGGCCCGGCCGTCAATAGGACCGACCATGATCAGGATCGTAGCACGGTAGACAGACTGGTCTGTCTCGGTGCATACTCCTCGTGACGGAACAGACAGGTCTGTCTCGTAGAGGACTTCGAGGTAGCCGGCATCATCATCGGGAGCCGCCGGCCAGGCGGTGAGGGAGGTTAGGTCGCTGTGAGCGAGTCAGCTGTGATGGAGCGGGAGGGCCGGTTGAGGGTCGTGGCCGGTGGCCGGGCCGGGGAGTCGGGCGTGGAGGCCGACGGCGGTGCTGCCGCGGGCGTTTCTGCCGCGGGTGCTTCTGCTGCCGCTGCCGGTTCTGCTGCGGGCGTTTCTGCTGGCGCTGCCGGTTCTGCTGCTGGCGGTGCCCTGGATGCTGGTGCGGGGGCCCTGGTGGTGGAGCATCTGGGGCTGGCG
>NZ_BAAGSN010000023.1:0-12674 GCF_054782415.1 Sinomonas soli
GCCCGCGCCCTGCCGCCTTCAGTCTGGCGGGGGTCGGGTAGCCTCCTGGGACGGGGCACGCCTGGCCTGCACCAGCTCACCGGTCATACCCTCGATCGCTGCCGCAGCAACCGAACGGGCGTGCACATCCAGCCCAACACTCGTACGCTCAATGAACACCTCCCCACGCATGTCGGATAGGCCGGGCAGGGGAATCTGTCCGGTAACCCACGAATCTACGTGAGCGAGGCCCCGGTCCGCAGCCACCCACGAAGGCGGTCCTCATACCGTCTAGCAACGAGTTAACGGCGCAACACACTAGATCACATCAGGCGCTCGGCCACATGGTCGGCTACCCGATCCCTCATGCCGGGGTAGACCTCCAACGCATTGTCGCGCAGGATCTTCCGCTCATCGCTCACCGAGAGGCCTGCCGCCTTCACATAGGTCAAGGTGTTGTCCCACTGCACACCCGTTGCCGGGTCGGCGCCACGTACCGCGCCGAGCATTTCGGAGGCGAAGAGGAGGTTGCGCGCCGGTACGACGCTGGTGAGCAGGTCGATGCCGGGCTGATGGTACACCGCGGTGTCGAAGAAGACGTTCTTGAGCAGTTCCGAGGGGTCCTGCCAGCCATTGCGCATCGACAACCCACGGTAGCGTCCCCAGTGGTACGGAACCGCGCCGCCTCCATGCGGGATCACGAAGCGCAGCCCGGGGAAGCGCGCGAACAGATCCGACTGCAGAAGCTGCGTGAACACGCTCGTGTCCGCGTTGAGGTAGTGCGCGCCGAGGGTGTGGAAGTTCGGGTTGCACACCGTCGAGACGTGCACCATGACGGGGATGTCGAGCTCCTGGATGACCTCGTAGAGGTCGAACCAGGACTCGTCCGTGAGGGGCTTGCCAGCCCAAGTCCCTGACGGGTCCGGGTTGAGGTTGGCCCCCACGAAGCCGAGCTCGATCACCGTGCGGCGCAGCTCGGCGACGAGGCTCTCGTGGTTTCCGTCCGGTGTCTGCGGAAGCTGCGCCACGGGCGCAAAGTGCTGCGGGTACAGCTCGCTCACGCGGTGGACAAGATCGTTTGAGGCCTGCGCCCACGCGTTCGCGATGCCTGGGTCGGGGACGTGGTGCTCCATCCCGGAGGCACGCGGGGAGAAAGCCATGAGATCCCCACCGCGCTCCATGAGCGCGCGCAGCTGGTTGGGCTCGACGCTCTCCCGCAGCTCGTCGTCACTGATGGGCGCGAGCCGCGCGGACTGGCCGGCCAGCTGCGCCTTCCTGAACTCGCGCAGCTGGTCAGGTTCGGTCGTGTAGTGGCCATGGATGTCGATGATCACTGCTGGGCCTCCTTAGCCTGGGCCTCCGCCCCCCGGGTCTCCTTGAGCCAGATGTCGTGGTCAACGTAGCGGATGCCCGCCTTCTCAAGCAGTGGGCGCATGTTGTTGACGTCGAGGGCGATCTCGCCGGCCCGGTATCGCGCCCGCGATCTGGCCTCCTTCTCCTCGCGCGCCTTCGACGCCGCGAGCACCTCGGCTGCCTTGATCCGAGGCACGACGACGACGCCGTCGTCGTCGGCGACGACCACGTCGCCAGGCTGGACGATCCTGCCCGCGATCGCGATAGGGACGTTGACATCGCCGAGGGTTCCCTTGACCGTGCCCTCGGCCGAGACGCATTTCGACCAGACCGGGAAGCCCATCTCCTTCAGGTCGGCGACATCGCGCACGCCGGCGTCGATCACGAGGCCGCGCACGCCGCGGGCCTTGAGCGATGTCGCGAGCAGGTCACCGAAGAAGCCCATGTCACACGGAGCCGTAGGCACGACGACGAGCACATCGCCTTCTGCGCACTGCTCGACGGCGACGGCGATCATCGTGTTGTCACCGGGAGCGACGGTAACGGTCACCGCCGTACCGGCGATGCGGGACCCGGGGTAGATCGGGTTGAGCTGCGAGCCGAGGAGCCCCGTGCGACCCTGCGCCTCGTGGACCGTGGCGACGCCGAACGTTGCCAAGGCGTCTACGACGTCGCGGCCGGCGCGCGGTGGGTTCGTGACGACGAGGCCGCCCATCAGCGCACCCTCCCGCCGGCCCGACCGATGAGCTCGGGCATCATCGAGATGTGGATCGCGTCCTCCTCGGTCTCGCCGGCGAGCACCCGGATCGCGTGGTCCACCTGGTCGATCCCGTAGCGGTGCGTCGCCAGCTTCTCGAGCGGGTAGCGGCCCGAGGCGAGCTGCGCGATGGCGAGCTCGCACGCGTTGAAGGAGTGGCCGCGTGCGGACTTGATCGTGATGGCCTTCTCCGTGATCTTCTTGACTGGGAAGTCGGGGAACGCCGCGAGCTCGCCCTGGATCAGGAGCGTGCCCTCGCGGCGCTTGAGGACGTCGACACCCAGCAGGACCGGCGCGGTGCCCGCCCGCGAGGTGCAGTCGAGCACGAAGTCGAGGCCGCGACCGTCTGTGAGGTCCATGATCTTCTCGCGCGGGTCCTCGGTGAGGACGTCGATGACCTCGTCCGCGCCGAGCTCCTTGGCCAGCTCGAACCGGTCCTTGTCCCGGGTGGTGCCGGAGACGAAGATCCTGGATGCGCCGGCGGTCTTCGCCGCGACGAGCTGGGAGAGGCCCTGCTGGCCGGGCCCCTGGATGAGCACCGTGTCGTTGTAACCGACGCCCGCGGTGAGGAGCGCCCATTCGATGCCGTTCGAGAGCGGCATGACGAGGCCGGCCTGCTCGGCGGTGATCGCGTCCGGGATCTTGTGGAGCACCGAGTTCCACGGGAGGTACATGTACTCGCTGAAGCCGCCCCACAGATAGCCCGGGTTGTCCGCGCTCGTGTAACCGAAGCGACGCGCATCGGGGTTCGTGCGCCAGTCCGTGGCCTCGCAGTGGCGGTACTCGCCGATGCGGCACCATTCGCAGCTGAAGCAGCCCACGTAGTGCTCCACGAAGACGCGGTCGCCTTCCTCGAGCCCTTGGCGCTGCTTGAACTTCGAGCCAGCCTCGACGATGACGCCGACGTTCTCGTGGCCCATGATCACCGGGCCCCGCGTGGCGGGGCTCGTGGGCGGACTGCTGTATAGCTTCACATCGGTGCCGCAGATCCCGGCGACCTCGATCTTCAACAGCGCGGACTCGTCATCGAGCTCCGGCAGGTTGAACTCGCGCATTTCGGTCGTGCCCGGCCCCACGCGGACGGCCGCCTGTATCTTCTCCGACAATTCTGGCTCCCTTGAGCGCGGCCATGCGGCCTTGGCAAGATGGTTAGACCAATCTACCATGCAGGTGGTGGACGTCACTAGAGGCATGTTCCAGCCATCCACTAACCTCGTAGGAGGCCCCATGACCACCAAGTTATCCGCACTGAGCCGCACGCAGGGCAACAACCGGCGCCTCAAGGAGGGGGCCATCGTTCCCGCTGATTACCCGCTTGCCTTCGAGGAGGTTCCCGTCCTCGTCGACGGCTTCCGCAGGATGGTGCGACAGCTCGCTTATGACGTGAGCGAGATGGCCCTGACCACCTACCTAACCGCTCGCGAGCACGGCGTCAGGTTCACTGCACTGCCGATCTTCCTGGTGCGCGGGTTCCATCACGGCGCCATCCTCGTGCGGCAAGACTCCGGTATCACGGAGCCGGCGCAGCTTGCAGGACGGAAGGTCGGCGTTAACCGCGGCTACACGGTCACGACCGGGGTGTGGGCCCGGGCGATCATGGCCAGCGAGTACGGCCTCGACCTCGACAAGGTCACTTGGGTCCTCTCCGGCGACGAACACGTAGCCTCCTATGTGCCACCCTCGAATGTGATGCACGCCGGGCCTGGAAAGAGTCTCGGCCGGATGCTCCTCGACGGTGAGCTCGACGCCGTCATCGGAGCCAACATCGAATCCCCCGAGATCGTCACGCTCATTCCGGATGCCGACGAAGCCGCGATCACCGCGCTACGAGGCCAGTGCCTGTACCCGATTAACCACCTCGTAGTGATCAAGGACGAAGTCCTTGAGGCTCACCCTGACGCTGCCGCGGCGGTGTTCGAGGCGTTCGCGGAATCGAAGCGCCGCTATGTCGCAGACCTTCGGGCGGGAACGATCGCTTCTCCCGATGCTGCCGACCGCCTCCACTTGCAGGTGCTGGAGGCCACCGGCTGGGACGATCCCCTCCCCTACGGGATCGAGCCGAACCGCGAAGTACTCGAAAGGCTCGTCGCGCAGGCTGGCGCGCAGCGCATCCTGCGCAGGCCCGTCGATCTCGAGGAAGTCTTCGCGACATCGGCGCGGGAGCTCGTCGGTTGAGCGCCCCGATGCGTATCGCTCTGGCCGCCGACCACAACGGAATCCGTCTAAAGGCACGGCTGCTGGAATGGCTGGGAGAGCGCGGGCACACGGCAATCGACATGGGCGGCAACGACCCACACGCTGTCGTCGACTATCCGCCCCTGTGCGAGTCCGCCGGCCGCATGGTCGCGGCTGGGAAAGCAGACCTGGCAATCGTCATCGGGGGGAGCGGGCAGGGCGAGGTGATCGCATGCAACAAGGTTCGGGGCGTCCGTGCCGGACTCGCCTACAGTCGCTTCTCGGTGCAGGTTTCCCGGGGCAACAATGACGCCAACGTGATGGTGCTGGGCACCAAGGTCGTGACCGACATCGGAGCCCTCCGTCTCGTCGAATTGTGGCTCACCACCCCGTTCAAGGGCGGCCTCCATCAGAGACGTATCGACCAGATCAAGGCACTGGAATCCGCAGCGGCGCACTCGTCGGGCGGACAGTAATCGGCATTGCGGTCTCGATGCGTGCGCGCGCCGTCTCCTCGAGGGCCGCGCCCGTGCTCAGGTGCAGGAGGACGCGGAGCGCGTTGCCGTGCGACACCACCACCACCGTGCGGTTCGCGCCGAGCTCGGGGGCGAGGAGGCCGTGCCAGTAGGGCGTCATTCGGCCGGCCAAGTCAGCGAGGCTCTCTGTGGCGACGCCCGCGGCCTCGGGGATCGATGCATAGCGCTCGTCGGCGCGCTGCTCGGCGAGCGTGTCGTTGTCCGCATGGGGAGGCCTGGCATTGACGCTGCGGCGCCAACGCTCGACGTCTTCCGTGCCGTAGCGCTCGCGCGCGGCGCGCTTGTCTAGGCCCTGGAGTGCCCCGTAGTGGCGCTCGTTGAGCCTCCAGTCAATCCGCGGCGACAGGTTCCAGCCAGCTTCCTCGACAAGCAGCCGTGCCGTCTCGACGGCGCGGTCGAGCGCTGACGTGTGGACGGCGTCGGGTCGCAGCCCCGCAAGGCTGCGCCCGACTGCGCATGCTTCGAGCCGGCCCCGATCAGTGAGCGGAACGTCGAGCCATCCAGCGAAGGCGTCCCGCGCGTTGGCGAGGCTCTCGCCGTGGCGGAGCATGACTAGAAGGGACATCAGTGTCGCTCGAGGAATTCCCGGATTCGCGCTGGCGCAGTCTCAGGCGTCTGCTC
This sequence comes from Sinomonas soli, assembly GCF_054782415.1. Taxonomy (NCBI): domain Bacteria; kingdom Bacillati; phylum Actinomycetota; class Actinomycetes; order Micrococcales; family Micrococcaceae; genus Sinomonas; species Sinomonas soli. The sequence goes on from NZ_BAAGSN010000023.1 coordinate 5,422, forward strand.
GGCGACCGGCACATCCCAGTATTCATGGACGGGTAGGCACTCCTCGAGGTACCGCGCGGCCGAGGGGGCGTGCGAAGCGTCCTGCCCCGGGACGATCAGTGCGGGAACGTCCAGGGTCATGAGGTCTTCGGCCTCGACGCCGGGTACTGTGTCGCGGTCGAACAGTCCACGCACAGTCCCCGTGACGATCAACTCGTAGCGGTGCGGGTCCATGGCCGCGTAGGACTTTGCGAACTGCTCGTCAGCGCGCAAGGGCGCAGCCCACGGGCTTACCCGGGGGTCCTTGCTGAACCCGGCCGTGGTCGACCGAGCAAGCTCCACCACCGCCGGGAGGCCGTTTTCGGCTGCGAACGCGAGGTGCTGGGTGAATCTGAGGTGTTGGGCCATGCGGTACTGTGGGCCGCCGGCGGGCGAGAACAGGACCATGCTCCTCACGCGTTCCGGCACGGCGACGGCAAGGGCCGCCGCGGTCGAACAACCGACGCACCCGCCCATGGTGTGGACCCAGTCGAAGCCGAGGTGGTCGATGAGCGCGAGCGCTTGCTCCATGTAGCGCTCCCATGTGAGCCGCTCCACCCGGCCGCCCGACCGGCCAGACTCCCTTCGGTCGAAAACTACGCATGTGTAGGCGTCCTTGAGGGCGTCGACAAAGCCGAGGTCGCGGTAGCGGCCGAAGCTCGTCCAGTTCTCAAGGCTCGAGTCGAAGCCGCCAGGGCTGAACATGAGCAGTGGTGCCCCTTCGCCGACGGTCTCGTACCGAGTGGGGATTCCGTCGAGTTCGACGACTGGCATGATGCCTCCTCAGATCTTGATGCCGCCACGGATCTGGCGACCGGCACGGACATCGCCGATGCACTCCCTGAGTGCGTCGTAGGCGATGCGGGCGACGTTGACGTACGTATCGGGTTCCTTGTCGACGTTGGCGGCCGAGTACCCGATCGCTGCGATGGCCATGCGGATGCGGCCGTCGAGCCACGGTCCGCCGCCGAAGCCTCCGAGCACCGGAATCGACACCGCCTCGACGACCGCAGGTCCCACGACGGGCCCAGAGTTGGTGAAGTTGAGTGCGACGGCGCCTGCGGCCTCGAGCCGTTTGGCCTCGGCGACCAACTCGTCGAGCATCTCCTCAGGCACCTGGACTGTGCTCGCAGCAGAGTAGGCGACGCCGTACTTGAGGGCTGTCTGGGGCGTTATTCCGAACTGGGCGAAGACAGGTATTCCGGCGCGGGTCACTGCCTCAACCGCCTCGGGGAAGTCGGAGGCGCCGTCGAGCTTGACCATGTCGACACCGGCTTCCTTGGCCAGACGGACCGCCGCGCTGACCGCCGTCGCAGTTCCCTCCTGAAGGGGACCGAATGGGAAGTCGCAGCTCAGCAGCGCCCGCTCGACGCCCCGGCGGACCGCCTTGGCAACGACGAGGATCTCCTCCATCGTGATCTCGAGCGGATGCGGCTGGCCCCAGAGATTGACCCCTACCGTATCGCCGACCGAGATGATGTCGGCGCCCGCACGGTCCGCGAGGCGCGCCATCTGGTAGTCCCAGGCGACGATGCACGCGCTCTTCTCACCCGAGGCCTTCATCTCCTGCAAGGCCGGAACCGTGACGCGTCCGCTCGTCGAGGCGTTCATGCGCGCGTTGCCCTCAACAGCTCGACGAGATCGTCCGGCTCCGCCGGAACCAGCAGAATCCGAGCGTACGGGCGCAGACTGAGCAGAGCGTCGCTCGCCAGCTCGCCCGGCGTGATGACCAGGCCCGCAGTCATAGTTCCCCGTACCTTGCAGGCGGCTCCGATCGTCCCCGCGGCCTCGCTGTTCGAGCTCTCTGTCGCCACCATGACGACCGTGTTGCTCTCCGCGATCGCATCGACCAGCGGTACCCGCCCTCCGGAGACCTCGACCAGTTCGTGGCCGGGGTCAGAAGCCGTGTAGAACCTGGCCTGTGCCCACTGGAGAGCCGCAGCCGCTGCCACGACCTCCCGGGCGCCGGCGTCGAGAGCGATCACGCGGGTGTTTCGCGCAGCCGCCAGCGGATAGTCGATCCGGAAGGCCGCCTCCTTCGTCGTCGCGGCCTGTGCGCAGGCACTGACGCCAGCCAGGACTGACATGATGTCCCCTCTCTCAGACCGTCGTCTGCGGGACGCCCGGCCGGGCAATCATTGCCTCGCCGATCCCGTCGATGAATGACTGGTCGGCTGGGAGCACGACGGCTACCGAGCGGACCTTCTGGTCCTGCGGGCGGTTGCCGACCGGCTCGACGCCCTCCTGCAGAGCGAGCGCCGCCTTGCGGAGCTTCTGCCGGGCCTTGATGATTCCGGCGTCGGTGGCAACCAGACGCTCCTTCGTTCGGTCGACGACGGGGCCCATCGATTCCTGGAGCGAGGAGTCCTGAAGGGCGATCCCTTCGATTCCTGAATAAGTCCTGCCGACACGCTGGGCCTCCCGGTCCATGAGGTAGTCGTTGTCCTTGTTGGCCAGCGGCCGGTAGGCCTCATCGTTCGCGCTGTGCACCCCCTTGCCTGCGCGCATCGCGGCGACCTCGTCCTCGGTGAGCTGCCGAGTGGGGTGGTAGTCGAAGCTGTACGCCCAGCAGTTCTCGTCATCGATCGGTACCCAGAAGTGTCCGTGGACCGGATGATCGGCTCGCGGCGGGACCATCGTGAAGTTCGGCAGCACCCAGGGGGTCACCCGCCAGTAGTAGTGGCCCTCCTCGGCGTTGCGTCGCGCCCCGATGAGCAGGCCCCCCTCGTAGTCGACGACTTCGAAGAACGGCTTGAGGTCGCCCCTGTTGTACTGGTTCCCCTTCGACCCCTTGAAGAGCGGGTCGCTGTCCAGGTTGCCCGAGTGCAGGAATGTGACATGGCTGGAGTCGATGCCGCCCTCGAGCGCCTGGAGCCAATTGGACTGCTGGAGGCGCTTCGAGGTGAAGACCTGGCCTTCGGGGACCGTGTACGGCTCCCACTCAGGCAGGGGCGGCTGGCTTCCGGGGTCGCCGAGGTAGGCCCAGAGGACATCGCCGCGCTTCACGAGCGGGTAGGACTTCAGCTTCACGTTCGCGCAGAAGTTGCTGGTCTCCGGTTCGCTGGGAACCTCGATCGCCTGGCCAGTGCGGTCGTATTTCCAGCCGTGGTAGGGGCAGCGCAGGCCTCCCTCTTCGTTCCGGCCGAACCACAGCGAGACGCCGCGGTGGGCACAGAACTCGTCCATGAGTCCGTACCGGCCCTCCGAGTCGCGGATGGCGATCAGCCTCTCGGAGAGAACCTTCACCCTGACAGGAGGGCAGTCGTTGGAAGGCAGCTGCTCGGCGAGCAGCACGGGCTGCCAGTAGCGGCGGAACAGTTCGCCCATAGGCGTGCCCGGCCCCGTCTGGGTCAACAGCTCGTTGATTTCGGTACGCAACACGGTTCGCGCATCCTTTCGTCGGTGAGGAACAACTAACAGGCCATCGTGCGGGACCGCACGGTCCTGGCCCCCGTGTGGAACGGTCAGGGCTGCTCGGCGGGCACGTCGACGGTCAGCCCGTCGAGCTCGTCGTCGAGGAGGATCTGACAGCCGAGCCGGCTGTTGCTGCGCCGCTCGGAGACCCCGAGATCCAGCAGGTCATCCTCGAGCTCCCCCGGCTGCCCCACGCGGTCGCAGAACTCCTCGCGCACCCAGACGTGGCAGGTGGCGCAGGAATTGTTGCCCCCGCACTCACCGATGATGCCGGGCACGCCGTTGCGTACCGCGGCCGACATGACTGAATCACCGACGGCGGCGTCAACAACTGTGGTGTCGCCGTCGACGCTCACGTAGCGAATCTGCAGCACGGAAACCTCCCTATAATGGCATGACCATTATGCCTATCGCCTGAAAGGTGTGTCAACGACGCCGTGAGAGGTTCCGGATCGAAGAGGATTCCTCGCTCGGCGAGATGCCCAAGCGATGCCTGATGCGGCCGAAACGCCAGAGCGCCGGCGCGCTCAGCCAGACGAACAGAAAGAGACCCACGACCCCGTCGCCTGCGTGGTCGAGATTGACGCCGCCAACTGCCGCGATGGGTCCGATGGCGGTTCCGAAGTGGTCTGCCAAGGCGCCGAGCAGTTCGACCGTGCCGATGAGTGGTCACAAGCACCGAGATCGTGGTGATCGTAAGGTTGTAGAACACCTTTCGGACGGGCTTGGGCAACGCCCACGTAAGCGGCGTTAATGAGTACGCCGTCGACCATGTCTGCCAGGCACATGCCAGCAGCGAAAAGCACTGCGAGAACCCGGGGTGGCGTAGAACGGCAGGTTGAAGGCTGCCGCTCCTCCCGCCAGCACGAGCAGCGACACCTCGGAGGCGGCGTCGAAGCCGAGCCCAAACAGAACTCCGAGCGGATAGATGCGCCAGGGCTTGCGAATGAGCAGAGTGCGCCTTCCGAGGAACCGGTTCATGAACCCGCGGGGGTCGAGGCGCTTCTCCAGTTCCGCGTCGTCGAAGGCGCCCGTTCGCAGCTCGCGGAACATCCGGAAGATCCCGACCGGAGCCCCCAGGTCGAGCAAGCCGATCATCCACAGGAAGACCCGGAGGCGAGTGGCCCCACGATGCTGGTCAGCTGACGGCACGCGGGTGATTCATCGCCCAACGGCCCCACGAGCGACCGAACGCCCAAGGCCAACAGCATCGAGAGCACGAAGACCATGGTGGAGTGCCCGAGCGAGAACCAGATGAGAGCGGCTGCGCATAGCGGGATGCCCCGGCGATGCCCTTCTGGGCGCGGTCGGCAATGAGCTTTCGGGTGGCACGTCCACTGCTGCTATATGGTCGGCATCGAACGCGTCGCGCAGGCCGAAGATATCTGCGAGGACACCGACACCCGCGGTGAATATCGGCTGATATCCGCCCAGACGGTAATGAGCGGGAGCCACCAGGCCAGCAGGACGCCGAAGCCGGCGACGTGGAGTACGACGACCACAACGGCCATCCAGCTCCGCCGGTCGTGAGGGCTGAGGCCGAGCCCGAATGCCGCCAACAGTTCGCAAGAGTCTCGTCGATGAGGGTGACGATCTTCCTGACATTCATCTGCTTCGGTGCGCGAAGGCGGCCGGGCTGTGAGCCCGGCGGCGAGGGCCGCCTCATCTCCGCCGTCATCGAGAACCCTAGGCCGAGCAAGGATTCATCGAAGACCTCTGCGACGGCATCCTGGAGAACGCCTACGATCTCGGTGCGCTGCTCGCGCCCCGGGTGATCGAAGCCCTCGGCGCCCCAGTGGAGGGCCGCGATCGTGGGGCTCGACGGCGAGAGCGAGCACTGTTCGGCGCTCATCCACACCCTCCAGTTCGGCGACGACTTCCGCAAGGCGGCGGAGGCGACGACGCTGCTTCCTGCCGTGGAGAAGCGCGGCCGTGCGGGGGTCACCTTCGACATCCCGCTCAGGCACAAGGCCGACGCGACGATACGAGCTGAACTGGCTCGCCGTCCGGCGGCGAGTCTGGCGGGACGGGATCGAGGTCGTCGCGATGGACGGGTTCACTGGGATTAAGACCGCAGCCGCCGAAGAGCTCCCGGACGTGGTCAGAGTGAAGCGCACTGGGTCTGATGGAGACTCCTGACCTTGGAAACGAGGATGGAGTCATGGCAGCGAGTCAGGGATCTGGGAAGCCGACGGCCCGTCGGTATTCGCCGGAGGAGAAGGCCGCGGCGGTGCGGATGGTGCGCACCCTGCGTGCGGAGCTGGGGACCGATCACGGAACGGTGCAGCGGGTCGCGGCGCAGTTGGGCTATGGCGTCGAGTCGGTGCGGGCCTGGGTGCGCCAGGCCGACATCGACGACGGCGCGGCCCCCGGCGTGAGCACAGCGGAGGCCCGACGGGTGCGGGAACTCGAGCAGGAGGTCCGCGAGCTGCGCCGGGCGAACGAGATCCTCAAGCGGGCCGCGAGTTTCTTCGGGGCGGAGCTCGACCGCCAACACCGGAAGTAGTCGCGTTCATCGAAGCGAACAGGAACGACGTCGTTGAAGGCCGCCCGCTCGGAGTCGAGCCCATCTGCAGCCTGCTGCAGGTGGCTCCGAGCACCTACTACGCCGCGAAGGACCGCGCCCCCTCGGCGCGTGCCGTGAGCGACGCGGCCCTCATTCCGGAGCTGGTGGCGCTGTGGAAGGAGAACTACTGCGTCTACGGCGTCCGCAAGCTCTGGAAGGCCGCCCGCCGGTCCGGGATCGACATCGGCCGCGACCAGACCGGCCGGCTGATGCGCGCCGCCGGCATCGAGGGCGCGGGCCGGACCAGACGGGTCAAGACGACCAGGGCCGATCCGGCGGCTGCCCGGCATCCGGACCTGGTGAAGCGGCAGTTCACCGCGCCGGCCCCCAACCGGCTCTGGGTGACCGACCTGACGTTCGTGCCCACGTGGGCGGGAGTGGCCTACGTCTGCTTCATCATCGACGTCTTCAGCAGGATGATCGTCGGCTGGCGCTGCGCCTCCCACATGCGCACCGAGATGGTCCTGGACGCGATCGAGATGGCCCGCTGGTCACGAGGACGCCACCACGAGGACCTGCGGTGCCACAGCGATGCGGGCAGCCAGTTCACCTCGATCCGCTACAGCGAGCGGCTCGCCGAGATCGGCGCGACTCCCTCGATCGGCACCGTCGGCGACAGCTACGACAACGCGCTGGCCGAGACCGTGAACGGCTACTACAAGACCGAACTCGTCCGCGGCCCCGGCCGCCCCGGCCCGTGGAAGACCGTCGAGGACCTCGAGCTCGCGACACTCGGCTGGGTCCACTGGCACAACACCCAGCGTCTCCACGGCTACCTCGGCGACATCCCGCCCACCGAGTTCGAGCAGGCGTTCTATGCTGACCAAACCGACCGCAACCAGCTGGCGGTAATCAAATAGCGCGAGTCTCCATCAGACCCAGTGCGCTTCAGAGGACGGGCATGTGGTGGTCTGCGTGGTCGCGCCACCAGACGCTCATGCCGGTGCTGCCGTCCAGACGCAGGAACTCCCAGGAGCACCAGAGGGCTTCGGGGCGGCTGATGGCTTCGGCGTGCTTCCACCACTGCGGCACCAGGTGGTGCTGCCCTGGGTGTTGAGCTGGCGGCGGTAGGTCACGGCCAGCTTGTCGCGGACGAATTCGGCGACGTTGGGGTAGAACAGCTCAGGCGCGCCCACGCCATCCCCGGCCGGCCCCGGAGCTGTCGTGTCCTCGAGTTCGTCGTCCCACTCCCCCAGTCCCTCACTCATCGGTGGTCCCGGCGGCGGTCCACCGGTCGGCAGCCGCGGGAGCGGGT
>NZ_BAAGSN010000024.1:0-2014 GCF_054782415.1 Sinomonas soli
CGACCACGGCAGCTTCACCCCGCCGCCCAGGAACCTCGTCACCGGCTGAAGCACGCCCGGCTGGCCCGCCGTGACGGCGGCGCCGGCCGGCAGCGTTCTCAGCCCGGTCTCAGCCGCCCGAGGAGATACTGGTGCGGCGGGCCCCAGCCGGACCTCTTGTGGAGCAGGAGGGGCGCTCCGGCCGGGGCCCGCCCCCGCCCAGGCATGCCCGGGAGCCACCGGCCCGGTTAGGGGGCGGGCAGGAGCGAGCGGCCCCCCTGGCCCTGCCCGCCCCACCAGCACTGGACCCCCGCGCCCCCTGCGCCCGGCATCCCTGCACCTCCCCGCCGGACTGCGCTTCTGCCCAAGTGATCCGGACGGCGCCTGATCCGGGCCGGTGCGCCGCGCGGGAGTGCACCCGGGCCCGGGCCGCACACCCATGATTCTTCTTAGAGATCCCTTAGAGGGGCGCCTGCAGCATGGGGGGCATGTCCTATGCCAATGCCCCGATCGGGGCCGATCAGGGCGCCCTGGAGCGCCACGCGGCCCTGACGGGCCCTGCCACTGTCCTGAAGGTGCCGGAGGTGACGGCACTGTTCTGGGCGGTGAAGCTGCTGACCACCGCCCTGGGGGAGTCGACCTCGGACTACCTCGTGAACGGCTTCAACCCCTACCTCGCGGTGGCCGGGTGCTTCCTGGCCTTCGCCGCGGCCCTGGCCCTGCAGTTCCGCTCCCGCCGGTACGTTCCGTGGGTGTACTGGCTCGCCGTGACGATGGTCGCGGTGTTCGGGACCATGGCCGCCGACGTCCTCCACGTGGTCCTGGGCGTGTCCTACGTGCTCTCCTCGGCCGGGTTCGCGGTGGTGCTCGCGGCAGTGCTGTGGGCCTGGTGGCGGGTGGAGGGGACCCTGTCGGTGCACAGCATCACCCGTGGCCGGCCGGAGGTGTTCTACTGGGCCGCGGTGTGCGCGGCGTTCGCCCTGGGCACCGCGGCCGGGGACCTGCTGGCCTACACGGCCGGGCTCGGGTTCCTGGGAGCGGGGATCGTGTTCGCAGTCCTGTTCGCGGCCCCCGGCGCGGCCAGGGCGGCGTTCGGCCTGAACGGGGTCGCCGCGTTCTGGGTCGCCTATGTCCTCACCCGCCCCCTGGGCGCCTCGTTCGCCGACTGGACCGGGAAGGGGCCCGAGGTCGGGGGCCTGGGCTGGGGCGACGGGCCGGTCTCGGCAGTCCTGCTGGCCCTCATCGTCGTCCTCGTCGGCTACCTCCAGTACCTGCAGCGACCCCGCCGGGAGCGCATCCTGCCGGCCTGAGGGGTGCCGGCGGCGGCCTCCGCGCACGGCAGGCTCCCAGCGACCTTTCGGGAAAGCGATGAGCCCAGCACAGCATCGCGGTCCATTGTGGGGAACAGGACCACGAAAGGGAGACCACCGTGAATGACGCCACACCGGACCCGGACCAGGGGAAGGGCCGCGCGGGCACCGGCCAGGGCGCTCCCGGCGCCCGGCAGCACACCGGGGGCGGCCTGGCGCCGGGCCGACGGCTGTGGGGGAGCGGTGCCCTCGCGGCGGGGATGCTCGCTGCGGGACTCGTCGGCGGGGGCGCGGCCGCGGAGGGCTATGCCCTGCTCGCCCAGGCCGCGCCCGGGCAGGCCCAGGCCGGGGCCTCGGTCCAGGCCCGCGCGGTCGTCGTCAACGACCGGACCAGCACGGATGCGGTGGCCGCTGCCGCAGCGAAGGCCTCCCCGAGCGTGGTCACGGTCTCCGTGTCCTCGGGCAGCGCCCAGGGCACGGGCTCGGGGGTCGTCCTCGACAGCGCCGGGCACATCCTGACCAACACGCACGTCGTCACGATCGACGGGCAGACGGCCACCCCCACCATCCAGGTCCGCACGGGCGAGGGCAAGGTGTACCCGGCCACGGTGGTCGGCACCGACCCCCTCTCGGACCTCGCCGTCGTCCAGGTCCGGGGCGCGGCCCTTGCCCCGATCACGATGGGCGACTCGGCCAGGCTCAACGTCGGGGACAGGGTGGTGGCC
>NZ_BAAGSN010000025.1:0-10872 GCF_054782415.1 Sinomonas soli
AGCGAGAGGCGCACGTTTGCGTGGTGGGTCGACCTGCCGGTGGCGCTGCGGCCCCTAGAACCTCCGGGCAGCTGGGCCACAGGTCCTCGTCGTAGGAACGCATGTGTTTAGGGCGTCGGGTCGGACGCTGGTGCCGGGTGACGAGGGCTTGCCTGCAATGCCCGGAACGCCAGAAGCGCTGGCCTTTCTGGCGTTCCCGGCGTTTCTGGCGAGACAGCTTGCTGCAGCCCAGCTTCATGTTTCGGGCATTGCCAGCGCTGCGGGTAAAGCTGGCAATGCCCGAATCGCCTGCCTTGCGCGCCGTGCCGTAAATGCTGGCATTTCCAGCACAGCGCGCATCCGACCCCACGAGGGGCCGGCCAGCCTTGCGGGCATTTCGGGAACCACCCGCCAGGACCAGCACTGCTGGCACAGCTGGCATTTCCAGCACGGGAGTGAGCGAGAGGCGCACGTTCGCGTGGTGGGTCGACCTGCCGGTGGCGCTGCGGCCCCTAGAACCTCCGGGCAGCTGGGCCACAGGTCCTCGTCGTAGGAACGCATGTGTTTAGGGCGTCGGGTCGGACGCTGGTGCCGGGTGACGAGGACTTGCCTGCAATGCCCGGAACGCCAGAAGCGCTGGCCTTTCTGGCGTTCCCGGCGTTTCTGGCGAGACAGCTTGCTGCAGCCCAGCTTCGTGTTTCACTGCGGGATGTGCCAGCCTTGCGGACTCTGCTGGCTTTTCGGGCCTTGCGGGCTCTCTTTGCTCTCTTCGCGGTCTGGTGATTCTTGATACGCCCGAAATGCCAGCACATCGGCCATTGCTGCTCTTTCGGGCGATGCGGGCTCGCGCGCTGTGCAAGGTGCCGGCAGTGCTGGCGTTTCGGGCTGGTGCTCCGGGTCGCGCCCATTGCGTACTTGCACGTGGCCCATGACTGCCCGATCGAGCCGCACACCTACGATTGAGCTCGGGGGCCTCGGCTGCGGGAGCCCAGGCGGTCTCCTACAGACTTGAACATGACTCCTGCCCGTATAGCAGGCATTTCGGGCACACCGGGCAGTGCTGGCATTGATGGCATTGCTGCACATCAGGCAACTCCATCAATGCTGGCGTTTAGGGCACAGCGGGCAGTGACCGTCGTGAAGCGCTTTTCGGGCGTTTCAGGCTGTCCCGGCTATTCCCGGAAAGCTGGCATTGCTGGCTTTGCTGATCGGGCCCGGCCGCTCTCCTGGTCCCCGGTCCTGCGGCTGCCTCGTTCAACGCCTTGAGATGTGGTGATCACGATTCACATCCCGCGCTCCATGTCCCCAGGGGCGGGGCGCGTTCACGCCGGGCTACACTGTGCGGACCTCGAAAGGCGTTGACCTGGGTCTGCTTGCCCGATCCTGCCTCAGGCGGCGCTGCTCCGGCCTGATCACCTCCGCGTGCTGGCATTTCGGGCAACGCTGCCTCATGCTGGCATTTCGGGTTCTGCCAAAGTCTCTGGCGCTGCTGCTACTCGCCATGGGGCACGGCCTCATCAAGACCGTCCTCGACGAGGCCCTCGAAGACCTCGAGCTGAGCAGATCACCGGACAGGGATCGGCTCTACACGGGGCGCTTGGCCCAAGGCGGCCGCCGGCGGGGGAGCGGCTTGAGGGCCGGCGGGCTGGCGGTGTTGCTGTTGCTGGCAAAGCAGGCATTTTGGGCCGTTCGGTCATTTGGGGTCCACGGGCCGGTGAGTCCGGGGAGTCCATGCACCACCGCCGCGCCGCGGGTCGTCGCACCGTCCACGCAGCCGCAGCGGCTTTCGGCCATGCAAGACAGGCTCGGCCCGGGGGACGAGTCGATCGCGGGGGAGTGGTGCACGCATTCCTTGGGACGTGACGACCCGCTCGAGGCTAGCAGTGCTGGGGTTTCGGGCCGCTCGAGGCTCGACCAACTCCGAAGGTGGAGCCGACCAGTGGGTCCAGCCGTTATCGCGGCAGCGTTCCGGAGAGGCCCAGGTCCACCCGAGGGCAGCGCAGGGGCCGGACTTGACTGCGCCCTACGTGCGCGTGGCAGGGGTTCCTGGCGACACGGCCGAGAAGCCGGCGGGTTGTTACGGAGGTTCTGGCCCGTCAGCGCAGGGAGTGGACTGTCGGGACCCTAAGGGGCCGGAGTTCAGACGGGGAACCCGGGGGGAGGGAGGGCATGGGGCGATGGCCGACTGAGGTGCTGCTGGGGTGGAGTCTCCAGCGGCGGAGGAACAACTACCTGTTGGTTGGGTAATGTCGCACGCTTGTGCTGTCTCTCCGCACTGTGCTGCAAGGTACCTCTGCACAGTGCGGAGACTCCTTCCGATGGTGCGTGCGATCTCGGCCAGGGAATGCCCCAGGGCCCTGAGGGTGCGGGCCAAGCCGGAAGCTTCAGCCGAGGTCTCGCGTCGCTTCTGAGTGGCCTTGGCTGCGTTCTCCGCCGCGGCGTCCCGCTTGGCCCCGCTCTTCGACTGTCCGCCCCGACGCCCCAGCTCTGACAGGTATTGGCTCGGTGTCCCTGTGCTCCTGTTGCGGCCTTTGCCGCGCAGGACCTGCCGGACTGCCGAGGCTGCGATCTCGCGCACCTCCCGCGGGGGCAGGGGCTCGGGGAGGGCGGCGTTGAGCAGGCTCGCGAAGTCGAGCGCGGCTTCAAATGTGGGCACGAAGCCGTCGTCGAAGCGGCGCCACAGCTCCGCCCTGGTCGCGTAGAAGGTGGCGTTGTTGCGGCCGCCCTCCTCAGCCCGGTGGAAGGCGATGCGCGCCGGCACAAAGTCCTGCCCTGGATCCCACGCGTTCCACCCCGGTTCGAACGGGTCCCGGTACTGCTGCATGTGGCGCATGAGCTCGCCGAGGCTGTACGGCTCGAGGCGGCTGCCGAAGACGACACGCCCGGCGGGGGAGTGCGCTGCAGGATTTCTGACCAGGTATCGGGTGAAGGCCGGGTCGGCGCCGACGAGCTTGTCCAGAGACGCCTGGACGGCGTCCGCGTACCGGATGGGGTGCTCCTTAGCGCCGGCACCGGTGTGGACCGGGTCGATCATCCACCCTGCTTGGGCGTGACCGTTTTCGGCGTTCTGGATGATCCAGTGCGGCTCGGGCACGGAGGGGTGCATGAGCCAGAGTTCGGCGTCATCTCGGTCGACGTCGACCACCAGGAAGTTCCGGAAGTCCGCCGGGTTGATCTGGACGAACGGGTACTCCTGCATGGCCCTGCCGCGGTTGGGGTAGGCCTCATGCTTGTGGTGGCCGCCCCTGAATCGGCGGACCCGGTGGTGCTGGACGATAGCGTCGCGCACATCGGCTGGGGTCTCCTGGGCGCACTCGAATAGCGGTACGTCGGGCACGACGCGCCGAGGTGCGCTTATAGACGGGACCCCATGCCCATGTAGACTGGGCATACAGAAGGGCTCCTTCGGGAGTCATCTGGATCAGGCCCTCCCGGACCTGATCAGGGAGAAGCCCGTAAGGGCTTCTTGTGGGGCTCCATCACCCGGCAGCCGGCAAGCATGAGGGTGGTGGCGCTAAAATTTCATCAGCAGGCCCGCTTCGGCGGGCCTGCTAGCGTTAAGAGGCCATCCGCCCGATAGGCAGTTCCTCCTGGTCGATCGTGGCGATCTCGATGTTCTCGAGTCGGAGGCCGACGGCTTCCGCTATGAAGTCCGAGATGGTCAGCCCGGTGGCTGCAGCCGCTTTCTCCAGCCTTTCGGCCACGGGCATGGATACCCGAGTGCCGTAGTACCTGCGGTCGCCCTTGCTGCGGCGGCCGCCTTGGCGCTGCACTTCCACTGCCATTGATCTACCCTTCGCCTCTTTGCCAGGTGCCGGTGTCTTCCCGTAGGTTTCGCCTGCTGGCCTGGCTATTCGACTGGTGGTTCGTGTCCTGGTCCTCTGGTCTCCCGGGGGATCCCTTCGGCTGATCTTGAACCTACCATCGGGGTTCGAGCTTTCTGCGGAAGCGAAAACAGAAACTAAATGCCAGCATTTCGGGTGCCGTCGGCTTGGTGGCACACATGTGCTTCATCGGGGGCCCTGCGGGCCCCGTCCCGAAATGCCAGCACACCCCAAGAAGGTGTCGAAAACTGTTTTCGGTAGCCCTGGAGCGCCTGTCGGGCCCTTCGGGAAAGACCAGAAATGCCAGCAATGCCAGCATCGACGTGTCGTGGGACGCCGCCGGGACGAGCGGAAAATAGTCCTCCGACACGGCGTGTCGGCGTGTCGCGGCACGTCCTTGTCGGTGCCCTACTCGAAGGCGCCGACTGCAGCCCTGACGGGATAACCCTGGCCGTCGAGGACGACCTGGGCGGCTGGCCCGTCTGCCTCGTTCACCAGCGCGGGGGCGAGTAGGTTCACGGTGGTGCCGCCCGCGCCGGGGGAAGCGACCACGAGCACCCGGCGCAGCCGCCACTCCGGCCCCCTCAAGCGCGGCTACCGCACCCCGGGCGGCGGCTACGCGAACGTCCTGGACCTGCCCCCGGAGTACCGGGGGTCATCCCGTCAGGTGTGCGGGCTGTGGCCCTTCGCCTCCGGCTCCGGCGCCCCACTGGCCGGGGCCCCGCTGGGACAGCACATGCTCACCGGCCAGGTCGTGGGCCTACCACATCACCGCATTCGAGGAGGGCCTGATCCCCAACCCGTCGGTGTACTTCATGTCCAACCCGGCCCTGGGGAAGTCCACCGCCGTGGGGAAGATGTGCCTGTGGCTGGCCTACCGGGGCGTGGCCAACATGACCCTCGGCGACGTCAAGGGCGAGCACGTCCTGCGCACCCGCAGGATGGGCGGGAAGGTCAACCGCCTCGGCAACGGCCGCGGCTACCTCAACCCGCTCGACCCGGGGGCATCGGCCCGCGCCACCGAGCGGCTGGCCGGCACGCTCCGCGCCGAGGTGGCCCGAGGCGCGCACGAGCAGCGCAAGGCCCTGATGACGGCACTCATCACCGTCTCCCGCGAATCACGTCCGACGGAGCAGGAGGACCTGATCCTCGGCCGCGCCCTGGAGATCCTCTACGACCGCCACCAGGGCATCCCGCTCGTGGCGGATCTGGACCGGCTGATCGCCGACGCCCCCGAGGACCTGCGCACGGTGGTCCTCGACCGCGGCGACATGGACCGCTACCTCGACGCCACCGACGCGCTGCGCACCTCCCTGATCGGCATCGCCACCGGCTCCGGCCCGCTCGGGGACATGTTCTCCCGCCACACCACCGAGCAGCTGGACATGGCCCGCTCCGTCGTCTTCGACCTCTCCGCCCTGCCCGACACCCAGCCCCAGAAGCAGGCCGCCGGCCTGCTGGCCTGCTGGTCGATCGGCTTCGAGGCCGTCAACACTGCCCAGGTCCTCGCCGACGCCGGCCTCGAGCCGCGGCGCAACTACAACATCGTCCTCGACGAGTTCTGGCGCGCCCTCAGGGTCGGGCGCGGCATCGTGGACAAGGCCGACTCCCTCACCCGGCTCAACCGCAACGAGGGGGTGGGGCAGATGATGATCTCCCACACCCTCAAGGACTTCGAGGCCGTCGCCGACGAAGCCGACCGGGCCAAGGCCAAGGGCTTCGTCGAACGCTGCGCCATGGTCGTCCTCGGCGGGCTCGGGGCCAAGGAGCTGACCGAGGTCGAGCACTTCCGCCGCCTCACCCGCGAGGAGAAGCGCCGGGTCGAGTCCTGGGCGGACGTGAAGAAGATCACTGCCAACCAGCACGGGGCGACCGCCCCCTACGGGCGGGGGAAGTTCCTCCTCAAGCTCGGACAGGCTCCCGGAATCCCCGTCCAGATGAAGCTCACCACAGTGGAGGACGACATCTCCGACACCAACACCCGCTGGGAGAACAAAAGTGAGAAGTTCGGGTGAATTCTGACGGTTTCGGCCTGAACCTGAGCATGGTCGCCGGTTGGGGCCGGTGGGGGTGCTCAGGTTCGGCGAACCTGTCCGTCGGCTGGGGCGAGGTCGGGGTGCGCGACGGTGTCGAGGTAGCGGGTGGCGGCCTCGACGCTGAGCCCGAACAGGTCGCAGACGAGGCGGATGTCGCCGCCGGTGGCGTGGATCTCGTGGAGTATGCGGTCCTCGCGCAGCGCTCGGGGCGCCAGCGTGATGCCGGTCCAGGGGTACTGGGGGCCGACGGGGACGAGCCGTGGAGCGGTTCGCCTGTTGATGAGCAGGTGGGGGTTGGCGCTGCCGGGCCAGGTCCGGCTGCGGTGGTCGAGCCAGGCCGCCAGGCGGGTGCGCACCGGGGCGGCCAGCGGGACGTCCCGGTCGGCCAGGACGAGGGCTCCGTCGCGGATGTCGGTCAGCTGCAGGTGCCTGAGCTGCCTGCCGGTCAGGGCGTGGAAGGCGACCAGGGCGACCGCGAGGGCGACCACCGGGTCCGGGGAGTTCAGCTCTTCCCGGACCACGGCGGGGTCGAGGGCGAGCGGGATGGTGGCGGCCTTGGGGGAGGCCTTCATCCCGCGGGTCGGGTCGGCGAAGATGAGCCGGCGGCCCTTCAGGGTCGTGAAGAGCGACTTGAGCCCGTTCCCGGCGATGTGGCGGCGGCCCCCTGTTCCGGCCAGTGCGGCGGTGACGTGGGCGCGGGTGACCTCGGCGAAGGACTCCAGGCCGGCCTCGGCCCAGCCGTGGACGACGGGCTCGATGCCCAGGATGTGGGCCCTGATGGTCTGCGGGGTGCGCGGCTTCTGCCGCGGGGCCTGGGAGGAGCCCTCGGTCAGGACCTGCAGCCAGACCTCGAGCTGGTCCTTCATGGGCTGCGGCAGGGTGGCGGTCTTGGCGGCGAAGTAGCGTTCGAGTCCGCTCGGGCGGTCCTCGATGAGCAGGCCGGCCGCGGCCAGGACGTCGAGCGTGGAGGCGATGTTGCCCGAGTACTGGCGCAGCTGGAGGACGTCGGTGGCGCGGACCTTCGCGGTCGGGGCGGCCCGGAGGGCCTGCAGGAGCCGCAGCGAGCGGGTCACGTCGTTGCGCTGCCGTTTGCTCCAGCCGGCCCTCTCGGCGTGCTCGCGGACGATGGCGGCGCAGTAGCGGGTCAGCTCGCTGTCCTCGGCCCGGACGCGCGCCGCTACGGCCGCGGGGTCGGGGGCCATCTTGAACAGCGCCGCCTGCACCCCGGCCCCGGGGCCGGTGGGCTGGCGGTCCCTGGCGCGCCGCTTCCAGGGGGCGCGCTGGTCCGGGCTCAGTGGTGGTGCGCCGCGGCGGGCGAAGTTCAGGTTGGCGAAGAAGAGCTGCTGGCCGTCCCGGTTGGCCCCGGTCAGGTCCAGGGCGCGGCCGGGCTCCTGGAGCATCCGGGCCTGTTCCAGGCAGAGCCGGCAGGCTCCCCGCTCTCCGATGCGGGCGGTGCGGCCGCAGAAGCCGCAGGCCCCTTCCGGGTAGTGGGAGCGCCACCAGCGGCAGGGCCAGCACGTGAAGCTGTGGCGGCGGTAGACGCCGAAGGCCAGGCAGTCCCTGCACGAGCCCGGGTACTGGGGGCTCCCGGGATGGCACCCGGCGCACATGCCCTGGCTGAAGTAGTCCCTGCCGGTGCCGCACCTGGAGCACGGCGGCGCGGTGAAGGGCCCGCCCGGGAGGCAGTCGTAGCAGCAGTCCACGCGCGGGCGGACCCAGGCGACCCGGTTGGACTGGCAGCGGGTGCACATCGGAGGCGGCCGCAGGGGCGCCCCCGGTCCCGGGGCCGGGCTCACAGGGGCGGCTCGGACCGCGGCCTGCCGAACCTCGGCGCCACGACCGGCGAGACCGGGGCCCTGCCCGGACCGGCGCCGTTGACGGCCTCGGCCTTCCCGGGCCGGCGGCCGGCGACCTTCTCCGGCTCGGGCGTCATCAGGTCCGAGGGCGTGCACCCCAGGACCGAGCAGAGCACATCGAGCTCCTCGAGCCTCATCGTCGGGGGCGTCCCGGCCCACCAGGAGGACATCTTCCCGGCACTGATCTCCAGGCCGGCCTCGGCGAGCATCCGGCGCATCTGCGCCGACTTCCAGATCCCGCGCTCGGCGGCCCTCATCCGCAAGTTCCACTGCACGGGCTCATCCTTCCTTCCGCGTGACGGCGAAGCGGGACTCGACCCGCTCGTTGGCGTTCTTCCAGGCCGCCTCGACGTGCTCGCTGCGCACGTGGATGTAGCCGGAGGTGGTCGCGAGCCACTGGTGCCCCAGCAGCTCCTGGAGGGCCTTGATGTCCATCCCGGCCCCGTAGAGCGAGGAGGCGCAGTAGTGCCGCAGGACGTGCGGGCTCATCCGTCCCGACCAGGCCGGCAGCCACTTCTCCACCTGCAGGCCCAGCGCCCGCCGCAGCGCGTTGCCGCCGACCCGCCCGCACCGTCCCAGCTCCCGGTCGAAGCGCTCCGATGGCAGCAGGGGCGCATCGGGGTCGGCCCAGTCCTCCCCGTACTGGTGCCGGACCTCGCCCAGCCACCAGTCGATCAGCTCGGCCGCGCCGTTGATCGCCGGCACCAGGCGGGGCTTCGGGCCACGGCCGTGCGAGCCCTTCCCGAAGCGCACGTGGAGCTTGCCGAAGCCGCCCAGGTCCGGGCGCCAGTCGCGGATGTCCAGCATCACCGTCTCGTTGATCCGCAGCCCCAGCCGGCGCCACAGCGAGGCCGCGAAGTAGTCCCGCGCCGCGGGCAGGTACTTGCGGGCCTGCGGGATCGACTGCCGCCAGGAGGTGAAGAACGCATCGATCTCGGCCTCCGACGGCGGCACCCGTACCTTGCCCAGCGACTTCCCGGACTGGCGGTTGAACTCGTCGATGGGCTGCTCGACCAGCACCCCGGTCGCGCGGTGGATCCGACCCTGGTAGCGGCTGATCACGAACTCGTAGAACAGCGCCAGCGTCCCGGCCTTGCCGGCCCTGGTGCTCACGCTGTGGCCCAGGCGCCGCTGCTCGGCCAGGAACCTGTCCGCGTCCTGGCACGTCGCCGCCCACAGCGGCCCGGACACGGACCGGGCGAACTCGATCACGATCGCCCGGGTGCTGCGGATATGGCCATCGCTCAGCCCGGCCGCCGCCATCGCCAGCGCATGCTCGTCGACGATCTCCTGCTCGAAGTCCTCGACCGCCTGAGCACCCCAGAACTCCCGATCCCCGGCACCGCCGCCCGGCAGCGCCACCAAACCCATCAGAACCCGACTATTGGGTATCTGCTTAGCTGAAGTTATTCCGCACTTGCGGACGGGCGGATTTTTCTATCTTTTCGACCTCCCCGGAGGAGCCTCTGCTTCGCGAGGGATGACGAGGTCCTTCAGGGGTGCGGGATCGGTGTTGGTGGCCTGTTGGAGGAGCCGGTAGAAGAGCAGGCCGCGGCTGGTGGAGGTGCGGCGGTTGAAGCGGAACGTGAACTCGTCGAGGTAGTAGCCCAGCTGTTCCCGTGAGATGCCCTGGTGCAGTGTGCCGTCAACCACACCGCGGCGAACCAGGTTCTCAGCGGGGTGCGGGTGCGCTCGAAGATCGTCCCGGCCGTCACCGACGTGCGGCGGGAGCACACCCTGCACATCCACAGGCCCGCACCGGTGCGCCAGTACTCGCGGCCGCCGCACTTCGGGGCAGACGAATCCGTCAGGCCAGCGCAGCCCCGCCAAGTACTCGAGGCAGGCCTCATCGGTGCTGAACCAGTCCTGGAACTGCCCGAAGGTCTCCGGGTAGTCCACCCCGGCACGCGGCATCTGCGGCGACAAATCGGCCATCCGCCAAGCCTACTTCAGCTAAGCAGATACCCAATACCCGACTTCAACAGGAGCGACCATGCATCGACCATACAAGCAAACCGTCACTGTGGTCGACGGTCCATCAGTTCCCGTCCACGGCGGAAATGAACCGACACCACCTGCCAGAACGCGGCCACACACCGCGATCCACCCCAGCGAACCTGAGCGGATAGAGATACTGCGCAAGCAGGGCGCCAGCACCGAGGAGATCGAACGCGAGATCTTCGGCCACGACGACCAAGGCCGCCAGGAAGGTCGGAACGGGCACACCGAGGGGGCGGGGCTCTGATGGGCGCCCCGAACAGCGGCAGGCGGTCCCAGCTCGACCCCGGCACGGTCCTGCTCTGGGTCTGCATCATCGCCGTCGTCCTCGGCGTGGGCACAGTGGCCGGGGCCGTCCACCTCGGCTCCGTCCTCGCCCACGACGGGCAGCGGCTGCCGGCCAACCCGTTCGAACTGGTCCTCGGCCTGCTCGCCCGCAAGGTCATCTGGCCGGGGCCCGCCACATGGGTCCTGGCCGGCCTCGGCGCCGTCATCGTGATGCTCGCCGTCCTCGTCGTGGGCATCGTGGTGCGCCGCCGCGCTGGGCGCTCCCGGGTGGACGCAGCAGCCCAGCACATGGCCAAGGGCCGGGACCTGCGGGCCCTGACCCTGGACGGGGCGACGGCGACGGCCGAGCGCCTCGGGGCTGGACGGGGCGACGGCGACGGCCGAGCGCCTCGGGGTGAGGGGCTCCCCGGGTGTCCCTGTCGGCAGGACCGTCCTGGGCCGGCAGATGGTCTACGGCTCTTGGGAGGACATGCACATCGACATCTGGGGCCCCCGCACAGGCAAGACCACCTCCCGGGCGATCCCCGCGATCCTCGCCGCCCCGGGCGCTGCCCTGGTGACCTCCAACAAGCGGGACATCGTCGACGGCACCCGCGACGTCCGCGGCGCCGACGGGCCGGTGTGGGTCTTCGACCCCCAGGCTGTCGCCCTCGAGGAACCTTCTTGGTGGTGGAACCCCCTGTCCTACGTCACCGACGAGGTGCGCGCGGCCCGCCTCGCCGACCACTTCGCCGCCGGCTCCCGCGGCCCGGACGCCAGGACGGACGCTTACTTCGACCCGGCCGGGCAGGACCTCCTCGCCGGCTTCCTCCTCGCGGCCGCCTTGGACACCCGCCCGATCACCCAGGTCCACAGCTGGCTCACCCGCCCGGCCGACGATACGGCCGTCGA
>NZ_BAAGSN010000026.1:0-52214 GCF_054782415.1 Sinomonas soli
TTGGTCTGGTCGTTGGGCTTGAGCCGGTTCTCGATCGCCCCGGCCACGTCCCCGTAGTCCGCCTGCCCGCCCTCGGCCTGGACGATGCTGGCCACCGTGAGGACCTGGTACTGCTGGTTCGGGTCCGTGATCCCGTCCTGCTTCAGCTCGTCCACCGTGGTCGAGACCAGCTTGGCCAGGATGTCCTTGGCCGAGGTCCCCACCGGGAACCGGTACTCCCCCGGGGCCAGATAGCCCTCCAGGCTCTTGGCCTTGGCCGGCAGCCCGAAGTCCCCCGGCTTCGCATTGAGCGCATCGAGGTCCTTGCGGTCAACCGAGGCCGCCTTCGCGATCGCATCGAGCGAGTCCCCCACCCGCATCCCCGCACTCAGCGCGAAGTAGACCACCTTCGCGCTGTCCGTGCCGGCCAGGATCGCCGCAGCATCCGAGGCCTTCATCTCCTTCTTGAACGTGTAGTCCCCGGGATGGAGGTCGCCGCCTGCGGCGGCGAAGGCCTTGAGGAAGGTACCCGCGTCCGCGATCACGTCCTGCTGCTTCAGGGAGCTGGCCACGGCGGCCGGACCGGATCCGGGCTGGACGGTCACCATGACAGAGCCCGAGCCGGGGCCCGGATAGTCCGTAACCTGGTCGATGCCCAGGAGCGGCTTGAGGAACTGGACCCCGATCAGCGCCGCTCCGACGAAGAGCGCGAGCGCGAGGGTGAGCCCGATGAGGACGCGGAACCGGCGGGACCGCCGGGAGGGCCTGGGCGCGACGGGCTCGCCGAAGACCCCGTGGCCGGGATCGAGGGGAAGCGAGATGTCGAGCGGGTGGTCGTCCTCGGCGAGGGCATGGTGGCCGTGGTCGGCCGCCCCCAGGAAGTCGGCACCGTGGGAGTCGTCATGCAGTCCGAGGCCGGAATCGTCCCAGGGGGCGTCGCCGGCCGGTGCGTGGGCAGGGGCGGCCTCGGGCTCGAGGACGGCGGGACCGGCCGCGCCGCGGGTGAAGGCCTGCGCGGCAGCGGGGAACACGTTGCGGCGGATGGGCGCGTCCTCGGACGGCGCGGGGACCCGGTCCACGAGCCGGGTGGCGGGCTGGGCCTCGGGCACGGCGGGCAGGTAGGAGGTGGCCGCGGGGTCGGTCGTGCCCGTGGAGGGCGCCCTTCCGGCGGCGGTCGGCCGCCCCGGGGACGCGTCGGCCGCGGGGCGTGCAGCGGGCACGGGTGCGGGCAGGACTGAGGGTGCGCCTGATTCGGCGGAGGGGATGGCCGACGGCGGGGAGTACACGGGGGCCTGGGAGCCGGACGACGGCGGGTAGGCGCCCCAGCCCATCGTGGCGGAGGTCGGGGGGACGGCCGAGTCGGACGTCTCGAAGGAGCGGGCGCGGCGGCGCCCATGCGGGGTGCCGGCGCGGGAGGCCTCGGCGTCCGCGGTCGCGCCGTCCCGGGCTGGGGAGGCCGCGCTCGGTGTCGGGGCGCTGTTCTGCGGCGGGCGGACCTGGGATGGCACGGTGTCCCACCCCGTGCCATCCCCGGTCGTCGCGGCCGGCTCTGCCGCCTTCGCCGCTCCGCCGGACGCGGAGGCGGACCGTGGGAAGGCGGAGGGAGGAGGAGTGCCGGCACGCCGCTGGGGAGCGAGCAGCCGCTGCTGCTCCTCTTGACGGGCGCGCTCCCGCTCGCGGATCTCGCGGCGGGTCAAGGGCCGGTCAGGCACGGCCGGGGTCGTGTTGTCCTGGGGGTCCATTCTCGCTAGCCTCTCACATCCGAGTCGTCGCCGCGGGTCTCCCCATTCCGCGGATCCGGGACGCCCACAGGGTCGCCGGCCTCGCCGCGGCCACGGATCAGGTCCAGCGCGTGCTGGAGTATACCCACCGCCGCCATCTGGTCCACCACTCTACGTTGTTCGCGAGAGTCCATGCCCGCGGCCCGCAGGCTGCGCTGGGCCTCGACAGTGCTGAACCGCTCATCCACGAGCCGCACGCCGCATGGGGTGCCGGCCGCGTCGAGGACGACGGCGAGGCGTTCGGCGAACGCCCTCGCCAGTTCCGCCGAGTGGGTCTCCCGGCCGGCGAGCGTCCTCGGCAGGCCGACGAAGACCTCGACCGCGCCTCGGGAGGCTGCTTCCTTGGCCAGGACCGTGATGTCGCTGTTGCGCTTCGGGTCGCGGGCCAGGGTCTTCAGCGGCGTGGGGAGGATGCCGTCGGGGTCGCACACGGCGACGCCGACCCGCACGGTGCCCACGTCAGCGGCGAGCCTCACGCCGCGCGGGAAGGGCCGCTCTTCGTGATGGGGGGTAGTCATAGGCGGCGCCCGCTAGCGCTGGGCGACCGCTGCTGCGATCGCCCCCAGCGCGTCGACGATCTTCGACGGGTCGGTGCCGCCGCCCTGGGCCACATCGTCCTTGCCGCCGCCGCCGCCGCCGAGGATCCCGGCGGCCGTGCGCACGAGGGCACCGGCCCTGACGCCGGCGGAGCGGGCTTCCTCGTTGGTGGCGACGAGGACCGCGGGGCGGCCCTTGGCGATGCCGGCCACCGCGACCGCGGCCGCGCCCGAGCCGAGCCGGGCCCGGAGGTCCAGCGCGAGCGCCCGCAGCTCATCCGCGGAACCGAGCTCGCCGGCGTCGTGCGTGATGAGGCGGACCCCGGCGACGTCCTTGGCGGTGCCCACGAGGGCGGCCGCGGAGGCTGCCAGCTTCTCCTTGCGGAGCCGCTCGAGTTCCTTCTCGGCCGTCTTGAGCTTCTCGAGCGTCGCCGAGATGCGGTCGGTGAGCTGCGCCGAGGGCACCTTGAACATCTCGCTGAGCTCGGAGACGAGGGCCCGCTCGGCGGCCTGATGCCGGAACGCGTCCAGACCCACGTAGGCCTCGACACGGCGGTTGCCCGAACCGACGGACTGCTCGCCGAGCATGGTCAGGCTGCCGATGAGCGCGGTGGAGCCGACGTGCGTGCCGCCGCAGAGCTCCATCGACCACGGCCCGTTGATCTCCACGACGCGCACGCGCGAGCCGTAGTTCTCGCCGAACAGTGCCATGGCTCCGGCGGCCCGCGCCTCGGCCAAAGGCATCTCGGCGGTGTTGACCACGAAGTTGTCGCGGATCGCGAGGTTCGCGACCTCCTCGATCTCGCTCCTGGCCGCGCCGGAGAGCTGCTCGCCCCAGGCGAAGTCGAAGCGCAGGTAGCCGGCCTTGTTGAAGGAGCCGCGCTGGACGGCCTCCGGCCCGAGGATCTGGCGTAGAGCAGCGTGGACGAGGTGCGTGGCGGTGTGCGCCTGCTCGGCCCCGTGGCGCCGCTCGCGGTCGACGGCGGTGCGCACCAGGGCCTCGGCGCTCAGCTCGCCCTCGCGCACGATCCCCTTGTGGACGGAGAGGCCCTTGATCGGGCGCTGGACGTCGAGCACCTCGACGAGCACGCCGTCGGCGCTGATCAGCCCGCGGTCGGCGGCCTGTCCGCCGGCCTCGGCGTAGAACGGCGTCTCCTCGAGGACGATCTCCACCTCCTCGCCCGCGGAGGCGCGGTCGACGCGGGAGCCGGCGGAGACGAGGCCCCGGATCCGGGACTCGCCTGCGAGCTCGGTGTAGCCGGTGAAGACGGTGTCTCCGGCGGCGTGCAGCTCCTGGAAGAGGGTGAGGTCGGCATGGCCGGACTTCTTCTCCTTGGCATCCTTGCGGGCACGCTGGCGCTGGTCCTCCATGAGGGCCCGGAAGGCGGTCTCGTCGACGGAGACCCCGGCCTCCTCGGCCATCTCGAGGGTCAGGTCGATGGGGAAGCCGTAGGTGTCATGGAGCGTGAAGGCCTCCTCGCCGGACAGCGGCGAACCGGCCGCCTTCGAGGCCCGCACGGCGTCGTCGAGGCGCGCAGTGCCGGCGGCGATGGTGCGCAGGAAGGCCCTCTCCTCGCCGTAGGCGATGCGGCTGATCCGGTCGAAGTCCTTCTCGACCTGCGGGTAGACGCCCTTCATGGCGTCGCGCGAGGCCGGCAGCAGCTCGGGCAGCACGGGCTTGTCGACGCCGAGCAGCCGCATGGCCCGCACCGCGCGCCGGATGAGGCGCCGGAGCACGTAGCCGCGCCCCTCGTTGGAGGGGCTGACCCCGTCGGCGATGAGCATGAGGGCGCTGCGGACGTGGTCTGCGACGACGCGCATGCGGACGTCGTCGGTGTGGTGCGGGTCGTCGGCGGTCTCGGCGGAGGTGTACTCCTTGCCCGAGAGCTCGGCCGCCTTGTCGATCACGGGGCGGACCTGGTCGGTCTCGTACATGTTCTCGACGCCCTGGAGGATCATCGCGAGGCGCTCCATCCCGAGGCCGGTGTCGATATTCTTCTTGGGCAGCTCTCCGACGATGTCGAAGTCGACCTTCGAGCGCACGTTCTCGATCTGGTACTGCATGAACACGAGGTTCCAGATCTCGATGTAGCGGTTGTCGTCCGCCGCCGGACCGCCCTCGACGCCGTAGGCGGGGCCACGGTCGTAGTAGATCTCGGAGCAGGGGCCCGCGGGACCGGGCTGGCCGGTGGACCAGTAGTTGTCGCTCTTGCCCATGCGCTGGATGCGCTCGGCCGGGATGGAGGTGTGCGTGAGCCAGAGGCTGGCGGCCTCGTCGTCGTCCTCGTAGACGGTGACCCACAGCTTCTCGGCCGGCAGTCCGTAGCCCCCGTCGTCGACGCTCTTCGTCAGCAGGTCGAACGCGAAGCGGATCGCGTCCTCCTTGAAGTAGTCCCCGAAGGAGAAGTTGCCGCACATCTGGAAGAAGGTGCCGTGGCGGGCGGTCTTGCCGACCTCCTCGATGTCCCCCGTCCGGATGCACTTCTGCACACTCGTCGCGCGCGGGAAGGGGGGCTCCTCGCGGGCGGTGAGGTAGGGGATGAAGGGGACCATGCCGGCCACCGTGAACAGCAGGGAGGGGTCGCTCGAGACGAGCGACGCCGAGGGCACCGCCGTGTGCCCCTTGCTGACGAAGTAGTCGATCCAGCGTCGGGTGATCTCGTGCGACTTCATGGGCGTGTTCTTCAACCTTCTCTACGAGTGGACGCGGCGCGCCGCGGCGCCGGACGGCCAGCGACCCCGCGCACCGGTGGGCGCGGATGCCTTCATCAATTCTAGGCGCGGGAGCTAGTCCTGCAGGCCGAGGCCCTGGCGCAGCTCCCCTTCGCGCTCCGCCATCCCCGTGCGCACCTGGTCCGCGAAGTGCGCCACGCTGTCGGCGAGCGAGGCGACGGCCCGGTTGATGCCCCCGGGCGAGGCGAGCGAGCGGGCCGCGGCGATCTTCTGGTAGGCGACGGCGCCGAGCGCCACACCCACGGACAGCCACACGATGCGCTTCACGACGGTTTCCCTTCCTTGGTTGCTGCCGGGGGTGCCGGTCAGCGGCTGCGGCGGCCGGAGGCGCGGGGCGTCCTCTGCCGCTGGGCGAAGGCCGACCGGACGCCGTACGAGAACGCGGCAACCTTCACGAGCGGGGACCCGACCGTGGCCGCGACGAGCGAGGCCAGCGCCGAGACGTTCGCAGTGGTGTCCGAGACGTTGGAGGCGATCCCGTCGACCTTCTTGAGCTGCTCGTGGGTGGTGGTGACGGTCATGGTCACCTCGTCCATGAGGGGGGTGGCGCCGTCGGCGAGGGTGCGGATCGAGGCGCGGAGCTCGTCGAGCACGCGCCCGAGCTTCAGGATCGGCACGGCCAGCAGGGCCACGAGCACCGCGAAAACGCCTGCGGCGATGAGTCCTGCGATGTCCCCTCCGGACACGGTTCCTCCTCCCGGCGCACGGCTCGCCCGCGCACCCTCTGGCTACCTTACACACGCGAGGAGCCCGCGGCGCGCGCCGCGGGCTCCTCGAACTGGCCCGTCCGCCCGGGGGCGGGACAGATCAGCGGGCGTAGTACTCGACGACGAGCTGCTCTTCGCAGGTCACCGGGATCTCGGTCCGCTTGGGGCGGCGGACGAGGCGGGCCTGGAGGGACTCGAGCTTGACGTCGAGGTAGCCGGGGACGGCCGGCAGGACGTCGCGGTGGGCGCCGGCAGCGGCGACCTGGAACGGCGTCATGGTCTCGGAGCGCTGGTGCACGCCGATGAGCTGGCCCTCGGCGACGCGGAAGGACGGGCGGTCCACGCGGGCACCGTCGACGGTGATGTGGCGGTGCACGACCAGCTGGCGGGCCTGGGCGATGGTGCGGGCGAACCCGGCACGGAGCACGAGGGCGTCGAGGCGCATCTCGAGGAGCTCGATGAGGTTCTCACCGGTGAGGCCCTTGGTGCGCTTGGCCTCCTCGAAGGCGCGGGTCATCTGCGCCTCGCGGATGCCGTACTGTGCGCGGAGGCGCTGCTTCTCGCGGAGGCGGACCGCGTAGTCCGAGTCCTGCTTCTTGCGGGCGCGGCCGTGCTCACCGGGGCCGTACGGGCGGCGCTCCATGTACTTGGCGGCCTTGGGGGTGAGGGCGAGGCCGAGAGAGCGCGAGAGGCGCGTCTGACGGCGGGCACGAGTGCTAGACACGTGTGTCCTTTCATTGTGCCGCGGCGTGTGGATTCCTGGCCTCCCGAGATGGAGAGCATTGGCCCGCGACTGCCTTCTGCTACCGACGGGCGCACCCCACGCAGGGGGCAGCGGCCCGGACGTGCCAGACGGTCATCCAGCCTAGCACGGCTGCGGGGCGTCAGCTGCCGCGGACGATCCCGCGCAGGCGCTCGACCCGGGCCTGCAGCTCGCGCTCGGCGCCGTTGGCCGTGGGCACGTAGTAGTCCTTGCCCACCAGGTCGTCCGGCGGGTACTGCTGGCGGGCCACCGAGTGCGGGGCGTCGTGGGCGTACCGGTAGCCCTTGCCGTGCCCGATCCGCTCCGCTCCCGCGTAGTGCGCGTCGCGCAGGTGCGGCGGGATGCCGGTGCCGAGGCCGGCGCGGACGTCGGCGATGGCCGCGTTGATGCCCTGGTAGGCGGCGTTGGACTTCGGGGCGGTGGCGAGGTGGACCACGGCCTCCGCGAGCACGATCCGGCCCTCGGGCATGCCGATCAGCTGGACGGCCTGGGCCGCCGCGACCGCGGTCTGGAGTGCGGTGGGGTCCGCCATTCCGATGTCCTCCGCGGCCGAGATGACGATCCGGCGCGCGATGAAGCGCGGGTCCTCCCCCGCCTCGACCATCCGGGCCAGGTAGTGCAGGGCCGCGTCGACGTCGGAGCCGCGGATCGACTTGATGAACGCGCTCACCACGTCGTAGTGCATGTCCCCCGCGCGGTCGTACCGCACGGCGTGGGCGTCGACCGCCTTCTCGGTGTGGGCCACCTCGACGGTGACCGGTCCGGGCTCTGGCTCGTCGTCGCGCGCCTGGCCGAGCGCGACGGCGGCCGCCGCCTCGAGCGCGGTGAGCGCGCGCCGCGCATCGCCGCCCGCCAGGCGCACGAGGTGCTCCGCGGCGTCGTCCGAGAGCCTCACGGCGCCGCCGAGGCCGCGCGGATCCGTCGCCGCCCGCTCCACGAGGCCGCGGATGTCCTGGTCGGTGAGGGGCCGCAGCGTGAGCAGGAGGGAGCGGGAGAGCAGCGGCGAGATGACCGAGAACGAGGGGTTCTCCGTGGTCGCCGCGACGAGGACGACCCAGCGGTTCTCGACCCCGGGGAGGAGCGCGTCCTGCTGTGCCTTGGTGAAGCGGTGGATCTCGTCCAGGAACAGCACCGTGGTGGTGCGGTGCAGGTCGCGCGCGGTGAGGGCCTCGTCCATGACGCGGCGGACGTCCTTGACCCCGGCCGTGATCGCGGACAGCTCGACGAACTTCCGGCCCGGACCGCGGGCGATCACGTGGGCCAGCGTCGTCTTGCCGGTCCCAGGGGGGCCCCAGAGGATCACCGAGCTGGGTCCGGTCACGGACTGGGTGCCGCCCCCGGACGCGGCCCCCGCCGCCAGCTGGCGCAGCGGGGAGGCCGCGCCCAGCAGGTGCTGCTGGCCGACGACCTCGTCGAGCGTGCGCGGACGCATGCGGACAGCGAGCGGGCTTCGCTGGGCGTCGCGGGCCGCCTTCGCGGCGCGTCCGCCCGCGACGGACGACGGCGCGTCCTCGCCGCCGCTGTCGCCGTCACCGGAACCGAACAGATCTTCCATTGCCACTACGCTACCTCCGCGCGCCGACACTCAAGGACGGGCGCCCACGGCGAAGGCGCGGGTCCCAGTGGGAGCCGCGCCTTCGCCGTCGTGCGCTGCCGATCAGGCGGGGAGGCTGGCCTCGGAGCCCTTCTTCGGCTCCGGCTTGGCGTCCACCCCGGCCTCCTTGCGCTGCTCCGGGGTGATCGGGGCGGGCGCGGACGTGAGGGGGTCGAAGCCGCCACCGGTCTTCGGGAAGGCGATGACCTCCCGGATCGAGTCGACGCCTGCGAGGAGCGCGACGACCCGGTCCCAGCCGAACGCGATGCCGCCGTGCGGCGGGGCGCCGTACTTGAAGCCCTCGAGGAGGAAGCCGAACTTCTCCTGGGCCTCGTCGGCGCCGATGCCCATGACCTTGAACACGCGCTCCTGGATGTCGCGCCGGTGGATGCGGATGGAGCCGCCGCCGATCTCGTTGCCGTTGCACACGATGTCGTAGGCGTAGGCCAGCGCCTCGCCCGGGTCGGTGTCGAACGTGTCGAGGAACTCGGGCTTGGGCGAGGTGAAGGCGTGGTGCACGGCCGTCCAGGCGGAGTAGCCGAGCGCGACGTCGCCGGAGGCCTTGGCGTCGGCCGATGCCTCGAACAGCGGAGCGTCGACCACCCACACGAAGGCCCAGTCGGACGGGTCGATGAGCCCCGTGCGGTGCCCGATCTCCACCCGCGCGGCGCCCAGCAGCGCCCGCGAGGGGCCCTGCTCGCCGGCGGCGAAGAAGATGCAGTCCCCCGGCTCGGCGCCGACGGCGGCAGCGAGGCCCTCGCGCTCGGCGTCGGTGAGGTTCTTCGCCACGGGGCCCGCGAGCTCCCCGTCCTCCTTGTAGAGGACGTAGGCGAGGCCCTTCGCGCCCCGCTGCTTGGCCCACTCCTGCCAGGCGTCGAGGGTACGCCGGGGCTGGGAGGCGCCGCCGGGCATGACCACCGCGCCCACATACGGGGCCTTGAAGACGCCGAAGGTCGTGTCCTTGAAGTACTCGGTCAGGTCGGTCAGCTCGAGCCCGAACCGCAGGTCCGGCTTGTCCGAGCCGTACTTGGCCATGGCCTCCGCGTAGGTCATCCGGCGGATCGGGGACGGCACCTCGACGTCGATGAGCTGCCACAGGGCCGCGACGATCCGCTCGCCGAGGGCGATGATGTCGTCCTGCTCGACGAAGCTGGCCTCGATGTCCAGCTGGGTGAACTCGGGCTGGCGGTCCGCGCGGAAGTCCTCGTCGCGGTAGCAGCGGGCGATCTGGAAGTACTTCTCGATCCCGCCGACCTGGAGGAGCTGCTTGAACAGCTGCGGGGACTGCGGGAGGGCGTACCACGAGCCCGGCGCGAGGCGGGCGGGCACGAGGAAGTCGCGGGCGCCCTCGGGGGTCGAGCGGGTCAGGGTCGGGGTCTCGACCTCGACGAAGTCCTCGCCGTGGAGCAGCTCGCGGGCCACGCGGTTCGCCTCCGACCGCAGCCGCATGGCGCGGGCGGGGCCGGGGCGCCGCAGGTCGAGGTAGCGGTGGCGCAGGCGCGCCTCCTCGCCGACCTCGACGTGCTCGTCGACCTGGAACGGCAGCGGATCGGCCGTGTTGAGGACCACCACCTTCTCGGCGATGACCTCGATCTCGCCCGTGGCGAGCTGCGGGTTCTCGTTGCCGGCCGGGCGGCGTTCCACGGTGCCGACCACCTGGAGGACGAACTCGTTGCGCAGGCCGTGGAAGACCTCTTCCTCCCGGACCACGACCTGGGCGACGCCCGTCGAGTCCCGCAGGTCGACGAAGGCCACCCCGCCGTGGTCTCGGCGGCGGGCCACCCAGCCCGCGAGGGTGACGGTCTGTCCGATGTGCTCGGGACGCAGCGTTCCGAGGCCGTGTGTGCGCAGCACAGCTCTTCTTTCAGTAGGGACGAGTGGTTCGGATCGAGTTTACCCGCAGCCCTCAGGCCGACGGCGCGGCCGCGATGCGCGGCACGAGGTCCTCGGCCGGCGGCATCCAGGAGTCGGGGTCGGCCGCGACCTGCTCGCCGGAGCGGATGTCCTTGACCTCGTGGGTGCCGTCGCCGTGGGTGAACCACACGAACGGGATCCCGCGGCGGTCCGCGTACTTGATCTGCTTGCCGAACTTCTCCGCCTTCGCCGCGACCTCGACCGCGATCCCCCGGCCGCGCAGCCTGGCGGCGATGCCCTGGGCGGCAGCCCATGCCTCGTCGTCGGCGAGCGTCACGAGCACGGCCGTGGGCACGGAGCGGCTCGCGGTCGCCAGGCCCTGGCTGAGGATGCGCGAGACGAGGCGGGTGACACCGATGGACAGCCCGACGCCGGGGAACTTGCGGGAGCCCTTCGTGGCCAGCGCGTCGTAGCGGCCGCCGGAGCAGATCGAGCCCAGCTGCTCGTGGCCCACGAGGACGGTCTCGTAGACCGTGCCGGTGTAGTAGTCGAGTCCGCGGGCGATGCTCAGGTCGGCGACGACTTTGCCGGGGGCCGCGGCGGAGGCCGCGGCGATGACCTCCTCGAGCTCCGCGAGCCCCTCGGCGAGGAGCTCGTCCTCCACCCCGAGCGCACGCACCTGGTCGGCGAAGGAGGTGTCCTCGGTCCGGATGGAGGCCAGTTCGAGCGCGGCCTTGGCCTGGTCCGGCGTGGCGCCGAGCTCCTCCTGCAGCAGCTCGGCGACCCGCTCCGGGCCGACCTTCTCGAGCTTGTCGATGCTGCGCAGCACCCCGGCGGTGTCCGTCAGCCCGATGCCGCGGTAGAACCCCTCGGCCAGCTTTCGGTTGTTGATCCGCAGCCGGAACGGCGGGATCGGCAGCGCGGAGAGCGCCTCGGCGATCACCAGCGCCAGCTCCACGTCGTAGCGGAAGGGCAGCTCGCCGTCGCCCACCACGTCGATGTCCGCCTGGGTGAACTCCCGCGCCCGGCCCTCCTGCGGACGCTCCCCGCGCCAGACCTTCTGGATCTGGTACCGGCGGAACGGGAAGGCGAGGTAGCCGGCGTTCTCCACGACATAGCGGGCGAACGGCACGGTCAGGTCGAAGTGGAGGGCGAGGGCGTTCGCGTCGTCCCGGCTCGCCGAGTCCTCATCGTCCTGCAGCCGCGACAGGCCGTAGACCTCCTTGTCGATCTCGCCCTTGCGCAGCAGCTGGCCGACGGTCTCCACCGCGCGGGTCTCGATCGACGCGAAGCCGTGCAGCTCGAAGATGCGCCGGAGCGTGTCGAGCACATGGAGTTCCACGAGCCTCTCCTGCGGAAGCCACTCGGGGAATCCGGACAGCGAGGCGGTACGTGCCATGGGGGACAAACTCCTTGTGCGTAGACTGATTGCTGCACAAGTTTATGCGCCTGTTCAGGCACCCCGAGATGAGCGTGCGGATGGAGGACTGCCCGGTGGCCAAGCGGAACGTGCGTGAGGACCGCCGTCGCATCCAGCTCATGGACGCGAAGGCCGAGCTGCGCAGGAGCAAGGAGAAGCGGCGCCGGCGCGACAACACCGTCGCTGCCACGGCCGCCGCAGCGGCCGTCGTGCTCGCGGCCGTGCTGCAGGCAACGGTCTTCGCCTCCAACCCCACCGCTTCCGAGTACGCCGCCGCCCAGGCCGGGCTCGAGGCGCCGACCCCGAGCGCTGCCCCGAGCGCAGCCCAGACCAACGGGCCGCAGATCCCCAAGCCGGACACTGCCGCCGGCAAGACCTTCAGCGGCAGCCTCGTGCTCAACGGCAAGGACGTGGGCGTCGAGCTCGACGGCACGAAGGCGCCCCAGGCCGCCGCCGTCTTCTCCTCGCTGGGCCAGTCCGGTGCGCTCAACGGCCGGCAGTGCGGCAGGCTCACGACCGGCGCGGCCTTCGCCCTCCTGCAGTGCGGGCAGAAGGCCGACGGGTCCTCCGACCCCGCCTACACCTGGGGACCGCTGGAGAACACTCCCGCTGACGGCAAGTACCCGGCGGGCACGATCGCGGTCGCCCGGACGGCAGGCAACGCCTACGGGAACGGCCAGGAGTTCTTCATCGTGTACAAGGACACGACCATTCCTGCGGACAGCGCCGGCGGCTACACGATCGTGGGCCGCGTGACCTCCGGCCTCGACGTGGTCCAGGCGATCGCCGCCAAGGGCGTCAAGACGGGCAATGACGGGGCTCCCGTGACGCCAGTCACGATAGACTCGTTCACGGTGAAGTGACGTGGGCTGCCGGTACCCCGGCAGCCCCATCCGAAGGACAAACCACAATCGAAAGAGTTCTAGCGGTGACCGAAAGTCAGAAATCCGACGACACCGCGGCCGCAACGGCCGCATCCGTTCCGTCCCCCGCCGCGCTCGCGGCCAAGCTCAAGCCGGCTGCGCCGGCCGCGCCCTCCCCTGCCCCCGCCGTCGCCACCGTTACGGCTGCGGCGCCGGTCTCGCTCGCCGAGGCGTCCAAGTGGGGCCGCGTCGAGGGCGACGGGCACGTCTTCCTCACGATCGACGGCGAGGAGCACCCCGTCGGGCAGTACCCGGGAGTCTCCGCAGACGAGGCGCTGGCCTACTTCGCCCGCAAGTACGAGGACGTCCTCGCCCAGATCGTGCTCCTCGAGCAGCGCGTGGCCTCCCACGCCGCCGTGGCCGACGTCCGCAAGGCCGCGTCCCATCTTCGCGCCCAGCTCGCCGAGCGGTCGATGGTCGGCGACGTGCGGGCAGCCGAGGGCCGCCTCGACGCCCTCGAGCAGTCGCTCGTCCAGGCGGAGGCCGCCGAGAAGGCCCAGCATGAGGCAGCGCGGGCCGAGGAGCTCGCACGGCGCGAGGCCATCGTGTCCGAGGCCGAGCAGATCAGCGGCCAGGACCCCGAGCGGACGCAGTGGAAGTCGAGCGGGGCCCGGATGAACGAGCTCTTCGAGGAGTGGAAGGCGTCCCAGAAGTCCGGGCTTCGGCTCGGGCGCGCCGCCGAGGACGCGCTGTGGAAGCGCTTCCGGGCAGCCCGGACCCAGTTCGACCGGCACCGCCGCGCGTACTTCTCCCAGCTGGACAGCATCAATGCCCAGGCGAAGTCCGTGAAGGAGCGGCTCATCGCCGAGGCCGAGACGCTCCAGACCTCCACCGACTGGGGCTGGGCGGCCGGCGAGTACCGCCGCCTCATGGAGGAGTGGAAGGGTGCTCCGCGCGCGAGCCGCAAGGAGGATGACGCCCTCTGGGTCCGCTTCCGCGCCGCCCAGAACGTGTTCTTCGAGGCGCGCCAGGCCGCCAACGACGCCGTGGACAGGGAGTACTCGTCCAACCTGAAGGTCAAGGAGGCGCTCCTCGCGGAGGCCCAGCAGATCCTTCCGGTGCAGGACCTGAACGCGGCCAAGAAGGCGCTCCAGTCCGTCCGCGACCGGTGGGAAGAGGCTGGCCGCGTGCCGCGGGCCGACATGGGCCGCATGGAATCGGGGCTCCGCCGGATCGAGGATGCTGTGGCGCAGGCCGAGCACGAGAACTGGCGCCGGACCGATCCCGAGACGAAGGCCCGCACCGACTCCGCCCTGAGCCAGCTCGAGGCGTCGATCACGACCCTCGAGGAGGAGCTGGCCGCGGCCCAGTCGAAGGGGGACGCCCGCGCCACCGCGAAGGCCCAGGAGGCGCTCGACGCACGGCGCCTCTGGCTCACGACCCTGCAGAAGTCCGCCGGCGAGCTCGGCTGAGCCCGCTCCGCTCCCTGTCGAGGGCCCGGGCCGCCACGCGGTTCCGGGCCCTCGGCGCATCCGCGGGACGGCCGGTTGTCCACAGGTCTCGGCCGGGGCGCGCGCCCACGGGACTCCGGCGGGCATGATGGCCGTATGCCTGATTCCCTCCTCCCCCGCGGCACGGGCCTCGGCGGTCCGCCCGTGCTCACGGCCGGCCGGCCGTTCAGCGCGGTCGAGCTGCAGGCGATGGAATCCGACGGGGTGGTCCGCCGGATCCTCGCCCAGGTGTATGTGCCCGCGGCGGTGCGGACGACGTCCCAGCTCAGGGCGCGGGCCCTGGCACAGACGCTGACGCCGCGGGTCCGCGAACGGACCGTCGCGGGGCGGATGACGGCGGCGTGGATCCTCGGGTGCGCGCCGGCCCCGGAGCGGCCGGTCATGCTCGTCGAGAGCACCCGGCGGCTCGCCCGGCTGGGCACCGGGGACCGGCTCCTGGTGCACGAGGTGCGTTTCGGGGAACTCGACGTCGTCGACATCGCCGGGCTGAAGGTGACGAGCGGGCTCCGCACCGCGATCGACCTCGCCCTCCACTGCGAGGAGCGCGCGGCACTGCCCGTCCTGCGGCGCCTGCTCGGCCATCCTGGGCTGGGGCTCACGGCAGCCCTCGTGTCCGCGGGACTGGAAGAGATGCCCCGGCAGCCGCACAAGGACAGGGCGCGCGGCGTGCTCGGCCGGCTCGGCTAGGTGCGGCGCCGGTTGCCGGTGGTGCGGTAGACGTCGAAGACGCCGTCGATGCGGCGCACGGCCCCCAGCACGTGGCTGAGGTACTTGGGATCGCCCATCTCGAACGCGAAGCGCGAGACGGCCAGCCGGTCGGTGGAGGTGTGCACGTGCGCGGAGAGGATGTTCACGTGGTTCTCGGAGAGCACGCGGGTGACGTCCGAGAGCAGGCTCTTGCGGTCGAGCGCCTCGACCTGGATCTCGACGAGGAACACGCTGGACTGCGTGGGTGCCCATTCGACGTCCACCATCCGGTCCGGCTCGGCGCGCAGGGTGGCGATGTTCGTGCAGTCGGTCCGGTGCACCGAGACCCCGGAACCGCGCGTGACGAACCCGATGATCGGGTCCGGCGGCACCGGCGTGCAGCAGCGGGCCAGCTTGACCCAGACGTCGCCGACGCCCTTCACGATCACGCCCGAGTTCGAGTACTTGGGCGGGATGCTGCCCTTGGTGGGCGCGATGGTCTCGGCGATGTCCTCGGCCGCGCCCGCCGCACCCCCGAGGCTGTCCACCAGCTTCTCCACGACCGACTGTGCCGACGCGTGGCCGTCGCCGATCCCGGCGTAGAGCCCGGCGATGTCCTGGTAGCGGAACTCCTGGGCCACGGCGAGCAGCGCGTCGTGGCTGAGCAGCCGCTGGAGCGGCAGGTTCTGCTTGCGCATCGCGCGGGTGAGCAGCTCCTTGCCCTTGTCGATGGCCTCCTCGCGGCGCTCCTTCGAGAACCACTGCCTGATCTTGTTGCGGGCACGGGCGCTCTTGACGAAGTGCTGCCAGTCCTGGCTGGGGCCGGCGCCCTCGGCCTTGGACGTGAAGATCTCGACCCAGTCGCCGTGGTTGAGCTCGCTGTTGAGCGGGACGAGCTTGCCGTTGACCCTGGCGCCGATGGTCCTGTGGCCCACCTCGGTGTGCACCGCGTAGGCGAAGTCGACCGGCGTCGACCCTGCGGGCAGGGCCATGACCTCGCCCTTGGGCGTGAAGACGAAGACTTCCTTCGCGTTGATCTCGAACCGCAGCGAGTCGAGGAACTCCCCCGGGTCGGAGGTCTCCTGCTGCCAGTCCACGAGCGAGCGGAGCCAGCCCATCTCGGAGGCCTTGCCGTCGGGCGTGTGGCTCTGGGCGCGCGGCTGGTCCTTGTACTTCCAGTGCGCAGCGACGCCGTACTCGGCGCGCCGGTGCATCTCGTGCGTGCGGATCTGGATCTCGACCGGCTTCCCGCTGGGCCCGATCACGGTCGTGTGGAGCGACTGGTACATGTTGAACTTCGGCATCGCGATGTAGTCCTTGAACCGGCCCGGGAGCGGGTTCCACCGCGCATGCAGGGTGCCCAGCACCGCATAGCAGTCGCGCACCGAGTCGACCAGAACGCGCACGCCCATGAGGTCGTTGATGTCGTCGAATTCCTTCTGGCGGACGATCATCTTCTGGTAGATCGAGTAGTAGTGCTTGGGACGTCCGGTGATCTCGGCCTTGATCTTGGCAGCGCGCAGGTCGTCGGCGATCTGGGCGCGGATCACCGAGAGCTGCTTCTCACGCTCGGGTGTGCGCGCCCCCACCATGCGCACGATCTCCTCGTACACCTTGGGGTAGAGCGCGGCGAAGGAGAGGTCCTCGAGTTCCCACTTGATGGTGTTCATGCCGAGCCGGTGCGCGAGCGGCGCGAAGATCTCGAGCGTCTCGCGGGCCTTGCGGGCCGAGGACTCGGGCGAGACGAAGCGCCACGTGCGGGCGTTGTGCAGCCGGTCCGCGAGCTTGATGACGAGCACGCGGATGTCCTTGGCCATCGCCACGACCATCTTCCGCACGGTCTCGGACTGGGCGGCCTCGCCGAACTGGACCTTGTCGAGCTTCGTGACCCCGTCCACGAGCATCGCGACCTCGGGCCCGAAGTCCTTCTTCAGCTGCTCGAGCGTGTACGAGGTGTCCTCGACCGTGTCGTGCAGGAGTGCCGCCGCGAGCGTCGTCCCGGTCATGCCGAGCTCGGCGAGGATGGTGGCGACCGCGACGGGATGGGTGATGTAGGGGTCGCCGCTCTTGCGCTTCTGGCCCTGGTGGCTGCGTTCGGCCACCTCGTACGCGCGCTGGATGAGGTCGAAGTCCTCCCGCGGATTGTTGGCACGCACGGTGCGCAGCAGCGGCTCGAGGATCGGCGAGTGGGCGCTCGGCCCGCGTCCGGTCAGCCGCGCCAGGCGGGCGAAGGACCAGTCCCGGCGTCCGAGTGTGGGGCGCTCGAGCAGGCTGTTCCCGCCGACGCCGGCGGGCGCAGGGGCGGCCTGCGGTGCGGGGGACGCCGTGCGCGCGGGCGACGACGGGCCCCCGGTGCCGCTTCCCGCGGCACCGGGCGCCCCTGCCGGGGCCTGGGACGACGTCGGACGCTCCACCACCGAGGGGACCTCCATTCGTTGACGGGATTCCCTCAGTGTATGCCCCGCGCGGCTGCTCAGACGGCCGCGTTCGCCGAGGACCGACGCGCCTCGACGCGCTCCGCCTGCTTGCGGAGGCCGGGCTCCCGCTCGCGTAGCCCGGCGTACATCGGGGCGGCGATGAAGATCGTCGCCGCGGTGCCGATGAGGATGCCGACGAACAGCGCGAGCGAGAGGTCCCGCAGCGTGCCGGCGCCGAGCAGGCCGGCGCCGATGAAGAGGATCGCGGCGACGGGCAGCACGGCCACCATCATCGTGTTGATCGAGCGCACGAGGGTCTGGTTGACGGCGAGGTTGACCTCCTCGGCGAAGGTCCGGCGGGTCGAGGCCGTGATGTCGGCGGTGTTCTCGCGGATCTTGTCGAAGACCACCACGGTGTCGTAGAGCGAGTAGCTCAGGATCGTCAGGAACCCGATGATGGCCGAGGGCGTGACCTCGAACCCGCTGGCCGCGTAGACCCCGGCGGTGATGATCATCGTGACGAACATGCCGGTGAGCGCGGACAGCGACATCTTCCACGTGCGGAAGTACAGCGCCATGAGCACGGCGGCGAGGACCACGAAGATCACGAAGCCGAGCAGGGCCTGCTTGGACACGTCCGCTCCCCACGTCGGCCCGACGAACGAGGAGGTGACATGGTCGGCGGCGACCCCGTACGAGGCCGCGAGCTTGCCCTTCACCTCGAGGGTCTGGGTGTCGCTGAGCCGCTCCGTCTGGACCCGCATCGTCCCGGGCGCGATGT
The DNA here is from genome assembly GCF_054782415.1 of Sinomonas soli. Taxonomy (NCBI): domain Bacteria; kingdom Bacillati; phylum Actinomycetota; class Actinomycetes; order Micrococcales; family Micrococcaceae; genus Sinomonas; species Sinomonas soli. Next base: position 17,627 of record NZ_BAAGSN010000026.1, read on the forward strand.
TGCTCACCCGGGGCTGGTTGCCGGGGGCCACGGAGTCCACGGCCTGCTCGCCGCGGTGGACATCGGTGGAGGCCGTGTCGGAGATCCGGAACTCGCTGCCGCCCCGGAACTCGATGCCGAGGTTGAACCCGCCGGTGAATACCGGGATGAGGATCGAGATCAGCACGAGCACCGCGGCCGTGCCGAGCCAGACCTTCTTGCGCTCCACGAAGGGGTAGGAGCGCTTGCCGGTGTAGAGCTCGTTGCCGAAGCGTGCGAAGAAGTTGGACATCAGTTCTCCTCCCCCGCGCCCTTGGACGCGCGGCCGCTCCGCCCGGAGGCCGCGGTCATCTCGGACTGCTTCTGAGCCTCAGCGGCGCGGCGCTCGGCGATGGTCATGCGCCGGCCGGCCTCGCGCGCGGCGGCGGCGTTCTTGGGCTTGAGGTTGGCCCTTGCGGCCTCGGAGGCCTCACGGAGCCGGCCGGCCCCGCGGTAGAGGGGCACGGCGCCGAGCCGTTCGGGGTCCAGGCCGGAGAAGCGGTGGCCCTCCCCGAAGAACCGGGTGCGGGCGAGCACCTGCAGCATCGGGTGGGTGAACATGAAGACGACGATGAGGTCGGCGATCGCGGTGAGGCCCAGGGTGAACGCGAAGCCGCGCACGTTTCCGACCGCGACGAAGTACAGCACGACCGCGGCGAGCAGGTTCACGGCCTTGGAGGCCAGGACCGTCCGCTTGGCGCGCTTCCACCCGTTCTCGACAGCGGAGACCAGGCCGCGGCCCTCGCGGAGCTCGTCGCGGATGCGCTCGAAGTAGACGATGAACGAGTCCGCCGTCTGGCCGATCGCGACGATGAGGCCCGCGACGCCTGCGAGGGACAGGCGATAGTTCTCGGTCCAGCCGAGGATGGCGATCGCGAGGTAGGTCAGCGCACCGGCGACCACGAGCGAGGCGATCGTGACGAAGCCGAGCGCGCGGTACTGGAACAGCGAGTAGATGACCACGAGGAGCAGGCCGATCGCGCCGGCGAGGAGGCCCATCTCGAGTTGCTGGGTGCCCAGCGTCGCCGAGATCTGGTCCTCGCTCTGGATCTCGAAGCTGATCGGCAGCGCGCCGTAGCGCAGCTGGTCCGAGAGCGCCTGGGCGCTCTGCTGGGTGAAGTTGCCGGTGATCTGCGGGCGGCCGTCGGTGATCACGGCCTGGGTCCGCGGCGCCGAGAGGACCCTGTCGTCCAGCACGATCGCGAACTGGGCCTTGGGGTCGTTCTGGTTGGCGACGTAGTAGCCGTTGAGCCGCTCGGTCACGGCCTTGAACTTCTGCGTGCCGGCGTCGTTGAACTGGATGTTCACGGCCCACTCGTTGGTGACGGCACCCTGCCGGCCCTGCTGGAGCTGGAAGGAGGAGCCGGCGATGTCCGTCCCGACGACCTCGACCGGGCCGAGGATGTACTTCGCGGCGGGCCGCGACCCGTCGGCGGGCTCGCAGGTCACGAGCGGCTTGTTCGGGTCCGAGCGCTGGGTGCTCTCGGGCTGCGGCTTGGTGCAGTCGAGCGCCTCGTACTGCTTGTAGACGTCCGCGGTGATCCAGTTGGTGTCGCTGGCGTTCTGGGGGGCCGCCGTCGGCTTCGGGAGCTTGTCGGGGGTGAGCCGCTGGTCCGCTGGGACCGCTGCTGGATCGCCGGTCGTGAGCACGGGCCTGAAGTTCATGTCCGCCGAGGCCTGGATGAGCTGGCGCGTCTCGGCGGACGGCGTGCCGGGGAGGCTCACCACCACGTTCCGTCCGGACTGCGTGCTGATCTCGGCCTCGGACACGCCCGAGCCGTCCACGCGCTGGCGGATGATCTCGACGGCCTGGTTGAGCTGGTCCTGGTTGATCTGCGAGCCGCCCGAGACCTTCGGGGCGAGGATCATCTCCGTGCCGCCCTCGAGGTCGAGGGCGAGCTTCGGCGCCCAGGACGCCTGCCCGGCCAGCTTTCCGCCGCCGAGGATGCCGACGAGGGCGAGCAGGATGACGCCGAGTGAGATGAGGGTCTTCAGTCCCGGCCGCGTGCGGGATCGTGCCATGGTGGTCCTTCGATGGGGGACGGCGCCGTGTCGGCGCGGGGCCGCCCGGCGATGGCCGGGCGGCGCGTTCGGCTACTTGCTGGTGTTGCCTTCGTCGTTGAGGCGCCGAAGGGTCTCCTCGGGCGTCTCATCGAGCCGGTCCTGCGGGCGGGGGGCCGCTTCCTCGTTCTTGCCGAGGGTGATCCCGGACGACGGCGCCGAGCCGGCCTCGTGGGTGCCCTCGCCGGCGTCGGCGATCGGCGCGGCGGACTCGCCGGCGGCCGGGACGGTGGGCTCGACGACCTTGGTGACCGCCTGGCGGTGGACGGTCGCCTCGTTGCCGGGGCTCAGCTCGAGGACCACCTTGTTCTCGGCGTCGTTCACCGCGACGATCCGGCCGTAGAGGCCGAAGCTCGTCATGACCTCCACGCCGGGATGGAACTTGGACTGCATCTCAGCCTGCTGCTGCTGCGTCTTCTTGTTCCGCCGGAACATCGTGAAAATGAAGAAGGCGAAGACAGCCAGCAGGAGGATGGTCATCAGGTCCATACGAGGTCCAATCTTTGTGGGGCTCGGGTAGCGTTCGGGCGGGTCCCGGGCGCAGCATAGGGGCCCTCGGCCACGCGAGGGTGTGATCCCAGTCTAAGGGCACGCCGGTGGGCCGCTCCGATCAGTCCAACGATCCACCGGGCTCGTCCGAGCCCGGACCGAAGAGGGTTGCGCTCTCGGCGAACGGCGCGGTGGCCGGAACCGGGAGGCCGAGATGCTCGTAGGCCAGCGGCGTCGCGATCCGGCCCCGTGGGGTGCGCCCCATGAGGCCCTCGCGGACCAGGTACGGCTCGGCCACGGTCTCCACCGTCTCCGGCTCCTCGCCCACGGCGATCGCCAGGGTGGACAGTCCCACGGGGCCGCCGCCGAACTTGGTGACGAGCGCGGTCAGGACCCCGCGGTCGAGCCGGTCGAGGCCCCGCGCGTCGACCTCGTACATGTCCAGGGCGGCTCCCGCCGCCCTCGCGTCGATCTGCTCGATGCCGTGCACGAGCGCCCAGTCCCGCACCCGGCGCAGGAGCCGGTTGGCGATGCGCGGCGTGCCGCGCGACCGCCCGGCGACTTCGCTGAACCCGGCGGAGGTCACCTTCAGGTCCAGGAGCCCCGCGGAGCGGCGCAGCACGAGCTCGAGCTCCTGCACGGTGTAGAACTCGAGGTGCCCGGTGAATCCGAAGCGGTCCCGCAGCGGCCCGGGCAGGAGGCCCGCCCGGGTGGTGGCCCCGACGAGCGTGAACGGGGGCAGGTCGAGCGGGATCGCCGTGGCGCCCGCGCCCTTGCCCACCACGATGTCGACCCGGAAGTCCTCCATTGCCATGTAGAGCATCTCCTCGGCGGGACGCGACATGCGGTGGATCTCGTCGAGGAAGAGCACCTCTCCCTCCGAGAGCGAGGACAGGATCGCCGCGAGGTCGCCGGCGTGCTGGATCGCGGGGCCGGAGGAGATGCGCAGCGGCGCGTTCATCTCCCCCGCGATGATCATGGCCAGCGTGGTCTTCCCCAACCCCGGGGGACCGGAGAGCAGGACGTGGTCCGCGGTGCGGCCGCGCATCCGGCTCGCCTCGAGCACGAGCGAGAGCTGGCGGCGCACCCGCCCCTGCCCCACGAACTCGTCGAGGAACTTGGGGCGCAGCGCCGCCTCGAGGGCCCGCTCCTCGGGCTCCTCCTGGCTCGCCACGAGGGACGGCTCAGCCACGGGCCCCGGCCTTCAGCGCCCGCGCGCCCTGCCCAAGCCAGCGCAGGGTGGCCCTGAGGATCTCGGGGACGCTGCCCGACGCGGCGACCTCGGGCGCGTCGGCCATCGCCTTCTCGATGCTCGCGGCGGCGTCCTTCTCGCTCCAGCCGAGCGACGCCATCGCCTCGATGACCTGCGCCTTCCACGGCGCATCGTTCCCCGGCGCAACGGAGGCAGGCTCCTCCCCCGTCCCGAGCGGGACGAGCTTGCCCTTGAGCTCGAGCACGAGCCGGGCGCCCACCTTGGGCCCGATGCCGGGCACCTTCGTGAAGGCCTTCGCGTCCTCCGAGTGCGCCGCGACCCGGACAGCCTCCGGGCTGTGGACCGCCAGGACCGCCAGCGCAAGCCGCGGCCCCACCCCCGAGACGCCCAGCAGCACCTCGAAGACCTCACGCTCCTCGCCGTCGGCGAACCCGAAGAGGGTCAGGGAGTCCTCCCGCACCACGAGCGAGGTGTGCACCGTGGCCTCCTCGCCGACCCGCAGGCCCGCGAGGGTCTGGGGCGTCGCCCAGAAGGCCAGGCCCGCGCCGTTGACGTCGATCACTCCCGAGGAGAGCCCCACGTGGGCGACCGGACCGCGGAGGAAGCTGATCACCGATACCCCTTGCCTTGCCCGTTGGATCCGAACATATCTACGAGAACTCTAGCGGCCGACAGCGTCGATCCGGCTCACCGGCCGCGGCGCGCCTTCGCCTCCGCCTCCTGCCACAGCCGCTGCGCCGCCGTGAGCGCCGTGGCCGGCATCGCCGTCGTGCGTCCCACCGCGGAGGGCGAGCCGGGGGCGCTCCCCCGCCACGCGTGGGCGAGGGCGAGCGCGAGGGCGTCGGCGGCGTCCGCCGGACGGGGGGCGGTCTCGAGCCTGAGAATCTTGGTGACCATGCGCGTGACGGCGTCCTTGTCCGCCCGGCCGCTGCCGGTCACGGCGGCCTTGACCTCGCTGGGGGTATGCAGCGCGACCGGGATGCCGCGGCGCGCCGCCGCGGCGATCACCACGCCCGAGGCCTGCGCGACCCCCATGACGGTACTCACGTTCAGCTGGGAGAAGACGCGCTCGACGGCGACGACCTCCGGCTCGTGGCGGTCGAGCCATTCGTCGATCGCCTGGGCGATGGCCAGCAGGCGGGCGTCCAGCGGTTCGTCGGCCTTCGTCCCGACTACCCCGACGGCGACGAGGGTCGCCCGGCGGTCCGGCGCGACGTCGACCACGCCGATGCCGCAGCGGGTGAGGCCCGGGTCGACGCCCAGCACCCGCAGGCCTGCGCCCGGCCCCGCAGCCCGCGCGCCGGGCGCCTCAGGGGTGCTCACGCCTCAGTCGTTCTCAAGCTCCGCCATGACGTCGTCGCTCATGCCCGCGTTCGTGTACACGTTCTGCACGTCGTCGAGGTCTTCGAGGGCATCGACGAGCCGCACGAACTTGCGGGCGCCGTCGGCGTCGAGGTCGACCTCCATCGACGGCACGAACTCGGCCTCGTCGGTGTCGTACTCGATGCCGGCCTCGTTCAGGGCGTCGCGGATGGCCTGGAGGTCGGCGGGCTCGGAGTACACGATCCAGTTCTCGCCGCCGTCCTTGACCTCCTCGGCACCGGCGTCGAGCACCGCCATGAGCAGATCGTCCTCGGAGAGGCCGTTCTTCGGCAGGACCACGACGCCCTTGCGGGTGAACAGGTAGTTGACCGAGCCCTGGTCCGCCATGGAGCCGCCGTTGCGGGTGACCGCCAGGCGCACGTCCGCCGCGGCGCGGTTGCGGTTCTCGGTGAGGCACTCGATGAGGAGCGCCGAACCCTGCGGGCCGCGGGCCTCGTACGTGATCTCGGTGTACTCGATCGCCTCGCCGGTCAGGCCGGCGCCGCGCTTGATCGCACGGTCGATGTTGTCATTGGGGACCGAGTTCTTCTTCGCCTTGCTGACGGCGAGATCGAGCGCGGGGTTGCCGGAGAGGTCGGGGCCGCCCATGCGTGCGGCAACCTCGATGGTCTTGATGTACTTGGCGAACGCCTTGGCACGCTTGGCGTCGATGACGGCCTTCTTGTGCTTGGTGGTCGCCCATTTGGAGTGGCCGGACATGCCTACGCTTCTCCTCTGATCATGCGGATGAAAAGTTCATGGATCCGTGTCTCGCCTGTCACCTCGGGGTGGAACGATGTGGCGAGCAGCCGTCCAGAACGCACTGCGACAATTCTAGACCTGCCCCCGAGCGTCGCCGTGTGCGACGCGTGGGCCGGATCGACCTCGGCGAGGACCTCGACGTCCGGGCCGACCCGCTCGACCCACGGTCCGCGGATGAAGACGGCGTGGACGGGGCCGCGGCTCTGGTCGACTTCCTTGAAGTCCAGGTCCGTCTCGAAGGACTCCCGCTGGCGGCCGAACGCGTTGCGCCGCACCGTGATGTCGAGGCCGCCGAACGACTCCTGCGGGCGGCCCGCGAGGTCCGGCGTTCGGTCCGCGATCTCGTCCGCGAGCAGGATCATGCCGGCGCACGATCCGTACACGGGGAACCCGGCGCGGATCTTGTCCCGCAGCGGCTCGGCGATGCCGAAGGCACGCGCCAGCTTGTCGATGGTGGTTGACTCCCCGCCCGGGACCACGAGGCCATCGACCGTATCGAGCTCCTCGGGCCGGCGCACCTTGATGGCACGGGCCCCGGCCTGCTCGAGCGCCGCGAGGTGTTCGCGCACATCGCCCTGCAGGGCGAGCACGCCGACCACGGGCGTTCCCTGGCCTTGGGGCGAGCGGGGATCCGGTGCGGGCTGCGGGGAAGCCGGGGCGTTCGAAGTCACCGTGACAGTGTAGTCGCCGCCCCGCGGGGCGGGTCGGCGGGGGCCCCGCCGGTAGCATGGAGCGCAGACCCGCAGGACAACAGATGAGGACAGCACTATGTGCGGAATCGCCGGCTACTTCGGCGCTGGGCTCGATGAATCGCTCCTGGAGGCGATGAATACCTGCATCGTGCACCGGGGGCCCGACGGCGAGGGCTACTTCACGGACGGCAGCGTGGGCCTCGCGCACCGGCGGCTCGCGATCGTCGACGTCGCCCATGGCCAGGAGCCGATGGTCAGTGCCGACGGCCGGACGGTCCTCGTCTACAACGGGGAGGTCTACAACTACCGCGAGCTCCGGGCCGAGCTCGAGGGCGCCGGCCGCACCTTCCGCACCGCCTCCGACACCGAGGTGGTGCTGCAGGCATACGAGGAGTGGGGCACCGAGGCGTTCGACCGCTTCAACGGCATGTTCGGCCTGGCGATCCTCGACCAGCACCGCGGGCAGCTCGTCCTGGCCCGCGACCACTTCGGGATCAAGCCGCTCTACTGGGCCAACGCCGGAACCGAGCAGGAGCCCCGCCTGCTGTTCGCGTCCGAGATCAAGCCCATCCTCGCCACGGGCCTGATCGAGGCCCGGCCCAACGAGCGGATCCTCTACCGGTACCTCCAGTACCGCATCCACGACGACACCGAGGAGACCTTCTTCGACGGCGTCCGCAAGCTCCTCCCGGGCGAGATGATGACGGTCGACCTCGCGACGAGCCGCTTCCGCATCTCCTCGTACACCCGCCTGCGGGAGGAGCTCGCCGAGCTCTCCAAGGTCAACACCCCCTACACCCAGGACGTCGTCGACGAGTACCGCCGGCGGTTCACCGAGGCCATCCGGATCCGCCTCAACTCCGAGGTCCCGGTGGGCAGCGCCCTCTCGGGCGGGCTGGACTCCTCCGCCGTGGTCGTGACGATCAACCGGCTCATGCAGGAGAAGGCGGAGGGCCTCGAGGCCGTCGGCGCGAAGCAGAACACCTTCAGCGCCGTCTTCCCCAACGCCATCAATGACGAGGAGGCGTACGCCGACGCCGCCATCGCCGCGTGCAGCGGGAACATCGAGGCGCACAAGATCAAGCCCACCCCTGAGGGCTTCGACGCGGACCTGGCCGACTTCGTGCGGACCATGGAGGAGCCCATCATCTCCTCCGGCCCCTACGCGCAGTACTGCGTCATGAAGGAGGCCTCCCAGCACGTCACGGTGCTCCTGGACGGCCAGGGCGCGGACGAGATGATGGCCGGCTACATCCCCTACTACTTCGCATACCTGCGCCAGCTCAAGGCCGCCGGCGACTACGCCACGCTGGCCAAGGAGTCGGGCTCGAGCCTGGACATCTTCTACCGGCTCGGCCGGTTCCGCCTCAAGGGCATGGCCAGCGGCAGGAAGACCGTCTCGATGGGCACCCTGCTGAAGAAGTCGTGGACCGGGAAGTTCTCGAACGAGTCGTTCGGCAACATCCCGGCCAACCTCAAGGCCCGGCTCATCGACGACCTGTTCGCCAAGTCGCTCCCGTCGCTGCTGCGGTACGAGGACAAGAACACGATGCGCTTCTCCCTCGAGGGCCGCGTGCCGTTCCTCGACAAGGAAGTGGTCAAGTACCTCTTCAGCCTCTCCGACGAGGCGATCATCAAGGAGGGCTGGAACAAGCGGGTGCTCCGCGACGCCACGCGCGGCCTCCTGCCGGAGATGATCAGCAACCGGCGCAACAAGATCGGCTTCACCACGCCCGAGGCCGAGTGGTTCACGCTCATGAAGGAGCGGATCTACAAGGTCTTCATGTCCAACTCGTTCTACTCGCGTCCCTACTGGGACCGCGAGCAGGTCCTCACCGCATTCGAGGAGTACCTCAACGGCAAGAACGACGCCGACACGATGATCTTCTGGCGCCTGCTGAACGTGGAGCTGTGGCTGCGGGAGTTCATCGACAAGGACGAGGCCCCCGCCGACGTCAAGGCGGACAAGAGCGACTACGAGGCCAACCCGGGCAAGGAGCTCGACATCGCCTCGGGCTCGGGCGTCTACCGGCGCTACCCGCTGCAGACGGACGTCTTCGCCAAGGACACCGAGCTGGCCCCCGCCGTGGCCTCCTACGTGGAGCGGTTCTTCGGCGGCCTGCCGGGTGCCCCCGCGGAGGCGCGTGCCGCCGTCGACGGCAAGGCGTGGTACATGCTCGTGAGCGAGAAGATCGTCGCGATCACCCAGGGGCGCTCCTTCCCGGTCTGGGAGATCGAGGTGACCCCGGCGGCGCGCATCCTGTCGAAGTTCGTCACCCGGACGCCCGCGGGCATCGGCCTCGGGAGCCCGTGGTCGATGCAGATCGCGATCAATGAGGTGGGCCTGCCGCTCATCGCCAAGGCCGCGGCGGCGTCCGTGGTGGGCAAGGTGCAGGGCAAGAGCGGCGTGTTCTACGACGTCGTCGGCCACAACATCAATGCGATCGACGGCGCCACGCCGTACAGCCTCGGCGCGGCGAGCAATTCGGTGAAGCTCGCGCCCAAGGACCCCGAGGGCGTGGCCCGCGCCCTGAGCGCGGCCGTGCGTGCGGCCCTCCCGGCCGGCGCCGCGGAGCTGTTCGGCGGCACGGCGATCATGGACGCCAACGATCTGGGCGTGGTGGTGATGGGGCACGACACGGACCTGCCGACGGAGACCATCGCCGGCATGTTCAAGGACAACCCCCAGGGGCAGGGCGCCCAGGCCACCCCGATGTCCCTCGTGTTCACGCAGGGCTGACCCACCCGGCCCTTCCGGGCCCTTCCGGGCCCCTCCGGCGTACGACGGCGGCCGCGCACCTCGCGCGGCCGCCGCCGCGCGTGCGGGGCCCCGACACACCGGCGGGAAGCCCTTGTCCGCGTGCCGCGGCACATGAAAGCCTCGCTTCATGACGAACCCGCTCCTCGCCTCCAGCCCGCTGCCCTACGGACTCCCGCCGTTCGCCGACCTGTGCGATGCCGACTACGCGGAGGCCGTCCGGGCCGGACTGGCTGAGCACCTCGCCGAGATCGAGGCGATCACGGGCAGCGCCGACGAGCCCGACTTCGAGAACACCGCCGTGGCCATGGAGCGCTCGGGCGGCCTCCTGAACCGTGCCGTCTCGGCCTTCATGACCCTCGTCTCCTCGCACGGCACCGACGGCATCCGGGCCCTCGAGAGCGAGCTCATGCCCGAGCTCTCCGCCCACGAGGACGCCGTGTACCTCAACCGGGCCCTCTACGAGCGCTTCGCGGCGATCCCCGTGGAGGGCCTCGACTCGGAGTCCGCGCGCCTCGTGTCGGAGTGGCTCGCCGCCTTCCGGCGCGCCGGGATCGCACTGGACGAAGCCGGGCAGGAGCGCCTGCGGGAGGTCAACGCCGAGCTCACCCGCCTCGGGACGGAGTACGGCCAGCGCGTCGCCAAGGGCATCAACGAGGCCGCGGTCCTCGTCACCGACCCGGCCGAGCTCGCCGGGATGCCGGAGGACGACAGGGCCTCGGCCGCCGAGGCGGCCCGCGCCGCCGGGCACGAGTCCGGCTGGCTGCTCACGTTCATCCAGCCCACGGCCCAGCCGCACCTCGCCGTGCTCGAGGACCGCGGGCTGCGGCGGCGCATCTTCGAGGCCTCGGTCTCCCGCGGCAGCTCAGGCGGCGAGACCGATGTCCTCGACCTCGTCACGGCGATGGCACGGCTGCGCGCCGAGAAGGCCGAGCTCCTCGGCTTCGCCGACTTCGCCGAGCTCGCGGTCGACGACCAGACGGCGCCGTCGATCTCCGCGGTCGAGGACATGCTCGGCCGGCTGGCCCCGGCAGCGGTGCGCAACGCAGCCGGCGAGGCGGCTGCGCTCGCCGAGGCCGCCGGCCACGAGCTCGAGCCGTGGGACTGGGCGTTCTACTCGGCCAAGGTCCGCCGGGAGCGCTACTCCCTCGACGAGCAGGCCCTGCGGCCCTACTTCGAGCTGGACCGGGTGCTCGAGGACGGCGTCTTCTTCGCTGCCCGGAAGCTGTTCGGGCTCACGTTCCGGGAGCGTGCGGACCTCACGGGCTACCACGAGGACGTGCGCGTGTGGGAGGTGCTCGACGCCGACGGCACCGGCCTGGGGCTCTTCCTCGGCGACTACTTCGCCCGGCCCACCAAACGGGGCGGCGCCTGGATGAACTCGCTCGTGGAGCAGTCGCGGCTGCTGGGCCACTCCCCCGTGGTCATCAACAATCTCAACGTGCCCAAGCCCCCGGCCGGCGAGCCGGCGCTCCTGACGCTGGACGAGCTGCGCACGGTGTTCCACGAGTTCGGGCACGCCCTGCACGGCATGCTCTCCGACGTGCAGTATCCCCGCTTCTCGGGCACCAACGTTCCCCGGGACTTCGTCGAGTACCCGTCCCAGGTCAACGAGATGTGGATCTTCGATCCGGACGTGGTGGCGAACTACGCGCGCCACCACGCCACGGGCGAGCCGCTCCCGGAGGAGACCCTCGCCCGGCTCGATGCCGCGCGGCTGTGGGGAGAGGGCTTCGCCACGACCGAATACCTCGGCGCGTCCCTCCTCGACCTTGCCTGGCACCGGCTGCGCCGCGGAGAGGAGCCCCAGGACGCGCTCGCGTTCGAGGCGAAGGCGCTCGCCGACGCCGGGGTGTCCGTGCCCCTCGTCCCGCCGCGCTACCGCACCGGCTACTTCCAGCACATCTTCGCCGGCGGCTGGTACGCCGCGGGCTACTGGTCCTACATCTGGAGCGAGGTGCTCGACGCGGACACAGTCGAGTGGTTCAAGGAGAACGGCGGCCTCTCCCGGGCCAACGGGGACACCTTCCGGCGCGAGCTCCTCTCCCGCGGCAACTCCCGGGACCCGCTGGCCTCGTTCAGGGCGTTCCGCGGCCGGGAGGCCGACGTCGCGCCGCTCCTGGCCCGCCGCGGCCTCGACTGATCCCCCGCGGGGCCATCGCCGCGCGGACCCGCTTTATGGACGTTGTGCCCTGCCGCCGCATGCCCCGCGGAGGGACAGTGGAGGGACGCGAGGAGGTCGCCATGCACGTCTTCAAGGACAGGTCCCAGGCGGGCCGGGAGCTCGCCAGGGCCCTCACGCGATACCGCCAGCAGGACGCGGTGGTCCTCGGACTCCCGCGCGGCGGCGTCCCCGTCGCCTTCGAGGTGGCGGTGGCCCTCGATGCGCCCCTCGACGTGATCGTCGTGCGGAAGCTCGGAGTGCCCTTCCAGCCCGAGCTGGCCATGGGCGCCGTCGGCGAGGGCGGCGTCCGCGTGCTGGACGACCATGTCCTCGCGGTCTCGGGCGTCACGGAACGCGAGCTTGCCCTGGTGGAGGCCCGCGAGCGCGAGGTGCTGCGCGAGCGCACGGCGCGCATCCGGGCGGTCCGCCCGCAGCAGGACCTCCGGGGCCGGACGGCGATCCTGGTGGACGACGGGATCGCCACGGGCTCGACCGCCCGCGCTGCGTGCCGGGTGGCCCGTGCCCTCGGCGCCGCCCGGGTGGTCCTCGCGGTCCCGGTCGGACCCGCGGACACGGTCGGCGAGATCGCCGAGGCAGACGAGGTGGTGTGCCTGACCACTCCGTCCCCGTTCCGTGCCGTCGGACGGTTCTACCGCGACTTCTCGGCGACGACGGACGACGACGTGCTGCAGCTCCTCGACGCCGCGGCCCGGCGCGCGGTGCACCCGGGGCCGGTGGACTCCCCCGCCCCGATCGACGAGGACGTCGCCATCCCGGTGGACGACACGACCGTCCGCGGCTCGCTCCACCTCCCCGCGACCGGAGCCGTCATCGTCTTCGCGCACGGCAGCGGCAGCAGCCGGCACAGCCCGCGGAACCGTGCGGTGGCCCGGGTGCTCAGGGACGCAGGCTTCGGCACCCTGCTCATGGACCTCCTCTCGCCCGAGGAGGAGCTGCTGCGCCATGCCGTGTTCGACGTCGAACTCCTCGCTGCCCGGCTGACCGCAGTGACCGCGTGGCTGCGCACCGTGAGCGCCGGAACGCCGCGGCCCGTGGGCTACTTCGGAGCGAGCACGGGCGCAGCGGCCGCGCTCTGGGCCGCCGCGGAGCCGGGCGCGGACATCGGCGCTATCGTCTCGCGCGGCGGCCGGCCGGATCTCGCGGGTCCTCGGCTCTCCGCGGTGCGCGCGCCGACGCTGCTGATCGTCGGCGGCGCGGACCGGCAGGTCCTCGAACTGAACCGGGAGGCGGCGGCGCAGCTCACCTGCCGCCACCGCCTGGAGATCGTCCCCGGGGCGACGCACCTGTTCGAGGAGACCGGCGCCCTCGACGCCGTCGCGCGGCTCGCGCGCGACTGGTTCGCCGAGCACCTCGTCGGCGAGCCGGAATCGCAGCCGCGGGCGGCGGGCACGGCCTGAGCCAGGACGGCGCCAGCGGCCGCGCCGTCAGCCCTCGGGCGGCCGGTGCGCGGCCAGGTAGCCGATCAGGCCGCCCACGGTGGCGACCGCCGGGTAGTCGCGCTCGGGGATGTCGATCCCCGTCGCCGCGGCGATCTGCTCGATGAGCCGCAGGAAGTCGAGCGAGTCGAGGTCGAGGTCCTGCCGGAGCCTGTCGGAGTCCTCGAGCGCCTGCGGTTCGATCTCGGGGGCGATCTGGCGCAGGGCGGCGACGACGGCGGAGCGGGCGTCCACGGGTGTCATAGGTCCTCCGGGGTGAGCAGGAGCTCCTGGAGCCGGTTGAGGTAGCGGCTGCCGCCGAGCCCGTCGCTCACGCGGTGGTCGGCGGAGAGGGTCGCGGTCGCGGCCATCCGGACTCCGAGCATTCCGTTCTCGGCCCAGGGCCGCTCGGCGACCCGTCCGAGCCCGACCATGGCGACCTGCGGGGGGACGATCACCCCGAACACCGCCTCGACGCCGAGGTCGCCCAGGCTCGTCACCGTGATCGTGGCACTGGCCATCTCGGTGCGCGCCAGCCGCCCCGCCCGCGCGCGGGCCACGAGGTCGCGCAGCCGCTGCATGAGCCCGTCCACGCTCAGCGCGTCGGCGTCGAGCAGGGCCGGGGCCACGAGGCCGCCTCCGCGCAGGGCGACCGCCACGCCCAGGTGCACGTGCTCGCTGGATGCGAACGCGCCGTCGGTCCAGTACCCGTTCATGCCCGGCACCTCCCTGGCCGCGACGGCCGCGGCCTTGAGCAGGAAGGCCGCGGGGACGAGGCGGTCGGAGACGGGCCGGGCGAGGTTGCGCTCCTGCAGGAGGGCGCCCATCCGGGCGAGGTCGAGGGTAGTACTGACGTAGTAGTGCGGGATCGTGTCCTTGGACTTGGCCATGAGGGCGCCGAGGGACGCCCGCAGGGTCGCCGCGCGCCCCTGCGCCGGCGGGGCGGCGGCAGGAGCGGGGACGGCCGGAGCGGGCGCGGGGGCGGCCGGCTCCTCCCCCGCGCCGGCAGTGGGTGGCTGCTGTGGCGCCCCAGCCGCGGCCCGGCGCACGTCCGCCTCGGAGATGCTCCCCTGCTGGCCTGTGCCGGCCACGGTCTCGAGATCGATGCCGAGCTGGGCCGCGAGGCGGCGCGCGAGGGGCGAGGACCGCACGCGCCGCCGGGCCGGCGTCGGACCCGGCGCTGCCAGCGGCGGACCAGCAGCCTCCGTGGGCGGCGCGGGGATCGGTGGCGAGGGAGTGGGCTCCGGCGGGGCGGGCGCTGCTTCCGGTGCGGCCTGTGGAGACGCGCCTCCGTCCCCGGTACGTACCTCGTCGCCCGGCTCGGCCAGGCTCAGGATGGGCGTGCCGACGGGCACGGTCTCGGCGAGGTCGACGAGGTAGCCGCGCACGACCCCGTCCTCGAACGACTCGACGTCCATGAGGGTCTTGTCGGTGTCCACGACGGCGATGAGGTCGCCCTGGTGGACGGTGTCGCCCGGGTGCACGAGCCACTCGACCACCTTGCCGTGCTCCATGTCCGCTCCGAGCGAGGGCATGCGCAGCTCATGCACGGGCGGACACCGCCTCGAGGGCCGCGGCGACCACCCGTGCGGCGGACGGCAGCGCGGCCTCCTCGAGGTGCTTGGGGTAGGGCATCGGGACCTCGGCCCCGCAGACGCGGGCGACGGGGGCGTCGAGCTCGTAGAAGGCCTTCTCCGCGATCCTCGCGGCGATCTCGGCCGAGAGGCTCCCGCTGCGCCACGCCTCGTCCACGATCACCGCGCGGTGGGTCCGGGCCACGCTGGCCAGGATCGTCTCCTCGTCGAGCGGGCGCAGGGTGCGCAGGTCGATGACCTCTGCGGCCACGCCCCGCTCGGCGAGCTGCGCGGCGGCGTCGAGCGTGAGCGGGAGGGTGCCCCCGTAGGTGACGAGTGTGACGTCGGTGCCGGGGCGGCGGATCTCGGCGCGGTCGATGCCGACGGGGCCGGCGTCGTCGGCGAGCTCGCCCTCGGCCGCGTAGAGCGAGCCGTGCTCGAAGATGAGTACCGGGTCGGGGTCTCCGAGGGCTGTCCAGAGCATGCCGCGGGCGTCCTCGAGGGTTGCGGGGGCGAGGAGGCGCAGTCCCGGGATGTGGGCGTACCAGCCCTCGAGGCTGTGGGAGTGCTGGGCGCCGAGCTGCCGGCCCGCTCCGGTGGTCATGCGGATCACGAGAGGGACGTTGAACTGGCCGCCGGACATGTGCAGCAGGGACGCGGCGCTGTTGACGATCTGGTCCAGGGCCAGGAGGCTGAAGTTCACGGTCATGATCTCGACGATGGGCCGCATGCCGTTCAGGGCCGCCCCGATGCCTGCGCCCACGAACCCGGATTCCGAGAGCGGGGTGTCGCGGACGCGCTCGGGCCCGAACTCGTCGAGCAGGCCCAGGCTCACCGCGTAGCACCCGCCGTAGGCGCCCACGTCCTCGCCCATGAGGAACACGCGCTCGTCCCGCCGGAAGGCGTCGCGCAGCGCGGCGCGCAGGGCTTCCCGGTACGTCGTCTTCACGGTGTGGGCCCCTCGCTGTACACAAAGCGCTCCAGGGTCTCGATGGGCTCGAGGGTGCCCGCCTCGGCGAGCGCGATGGCGTCCTGGACCTCGTCCTCGACCTCGCGCTCGAGCGCCGCCCACGCGGCGTCGTCCAGCTCCCCGCCTTCGGCGAGGGAGGAGCGCAGGTGCGGGATGGGGTCGCGCTCCATCCAGGCGGCGACCTCTGCCCTGTCCCGGTAGCGCTCCGGGTCGAACATCGAGTGGGCGCGGAAGCGGTAGGTGCGCAGCTCGAGGAAGTGCGGGCCGCCGCCGGCCCGCACCGACTCGACGGCCTTCGCCGCGGCGTCGGCGACCGCGAGGGCGTCCATGCCGTCCACCTCCCACGAGGGCACGCCGTAGGCTGCTGCCTTGAGGGCGAGGTCGGTCTGCGACTCGGAGCGGGCGAGGGCGGTGCCCATGGCGTAGAGGTTGTTCTCGCAGCAGAACAGCACGGGCAGGCGCCACAGCGCGGCGAGGTTGATGCTCTCGTGGAACTCCCCCTCGGCCATCGCGCCCTCGCCGAAGAAGCACACCGTCACGCGCTCGCGGCCCTGCATAGCGTCGCCGAGGGCGAGTCCGACGGCAAGGGGCAGGCCGCCGGCCACGATCGCGTTGCCGCCGAAGAAGCGCGCGTCCGCGTCGAACAGGTGCATGGAGCCGCCGCGGCCATGGCTGCAGCCCTCGGCGCGGCCGTACATCTCGGCCATGAGCTTCCTCGCCGGGATGCCGGCCAGGAGGGCGTGCCCGTGCTCCCGGTAGGTGGCCACGATCGAGTCTCCCGGCTCGACGGCGCTCGTGACGCCCGCGACGACCGCCTCCTCGCCGATGGACACGTGGAGGAAGCCACGGATCTTCTGCTCGGTGTAGAGCCGGACGCAGGCCTCCTCGAGGCGCCGCACCCGCAGCATCGCCTTCAGGAGGGCGAGCGGATTCCGGTGGCCGGGCTCGCCAGCGCCAGCGGGGGACGTCATGGCCGGGCCTCGAGGGTCGAGACGTCGCCCTCCGGGAGGCCGAGCTCGCGGGACCGAAGGAGGCGGCGGAGCACCTTGCCGCTGCGGGTGTGCGGCAGGGCCGCCACGAACTCGATCTCGCGGGGGGCCACGGCGGCCCCGAGGCGGCGGCGGGCGAACCCGAGGATGTCGAGCCGCAGGGCCTCGTCGCCCTCGTGGCCCGCACGCAGCTCCACGAAGGCCTTGACGAGTTCACCCGCCACCGGATCGGGCACGCCGATGACCCCGGCTTCGGCAACGGCGGGATGCTCCATGAGGGCGCTCTCGACCTCGAAGGGGCCTATGAGGTGGCCGGAGGACTTGATGACGTCGTCGCCGCGGCCCACGAACCAGTAGTACCCGTCGGCGTCCCGCGTGGCGAGGTCGCCGGTGAGGTACCAGCCGCCAGCGAAGCACTTGCGGTAGCGCTCGTCCTCGTTGAGGTAGCCGCGGAACATGGACGGCCATCCTGGCCGCAGCGCCAGCTCGCCCACGTCGCCGGGGCGGGCCACGGGCACGGCCTCGCCGTGATCGAGCACGGGCCGCTCGTCCGGGCCGCGCTGCAGCACGGTCGCCTCGACGCCGGGCAGCGGTCGGCCCATCGAGCCCGGACGGATGTCCATCGCGGCGTAGTTGGAGATCATGATGCCGCCGGTCTCGGTCTGCCACCAGTTGTCGTGGACGGGCAGGCCCAGGGCGTCCTGACCCCACAGCACGACCTCGGGATTGAGCGGCTCGCCGACGCTCGCGACGAAGCGAAGCGCGGACAGGTCGTGGCCCGCGGCCCGCTCGGCGCCGGCCTTCATGAGCATCCGCAGCGCGGTAGGGGCGGTGTACCAGACGCCCACCCGCTGCTCGGCGAGGATGCGGTACCAGCGGTCGACGTCGAGCTCCTCTTCATCGACCACCGCGGTCACGCCGTGGACGAGCGGGGCGATGATCCCATAGGAGGTGCCCGTGACCCATCCCGGGTCCGCGGTGCACCAGTAGACGTCCTCCGGGTGGAGGTCGAGCGCGTACCGTCCCGTGGCCCAATGGGCCACGACCGCCTCGTGGACGTGCAGGGCACCCTTGGGCGTTCCCGTCGTCCCGCTCGTGAAGTGCAGGAGGGCGTGGTCCCCCGGCCGGGTCGGCGCAGTCTCGGCGAGCGGCTCGGCCGCCTGCAGGAGCGAGGCGAGGTCGAGGGTGTCCGGCTCCGGCGCGCCGTCGGCATCGACGAGGAGCACGTGGCGTAGGTCCGGGCAGTCCGGCCGCAGGGCCGCGACCTTCTTCCGGTAGAGCGCCCGCGTGGTGACGAGCACCTGGGCGCCGCCGAGGCGGAGGCGCTGCCGCACCGGGTCGGGGCCGAATGCGGAGAACAGGGGGCAGAACACGCCGCCGGCCTTGAGGGTCCCCAGCACGGCGGCGTACAGCTCGGGGCGCCTGCCCAGGAGGGAGAAGACGCGGGCGCCCGGGCGGACCCCGAGGGCACGGAGGAGGCCGGCGAACCGTGCCGTGCGCTCGGAGAGGGCCGCGTAGGAGAGGGACTCGACGGAGCCGTCCGCGTGGACGAAGCGCAGCGCCTCGTGCTGTGCGCGCGGCCCTGCGGCGTGCCGGTCCACGGCCTCGTGGGCGATGTTGAGGCCCCCTCCAGGGAGCCCGTTGAGGTTCTGGCGGGCCGCCTGCCAGGTGAAGGACGAGCACTCGCGCTCGTAGTCCGCGAGGTTCGGGGACACGGTGAGCGCGGACGGATCCTTGTGGATCGTGGGCCACACGGTGCCCGTGGGTGTCTCGGCGCTCACCCCACCATGACACGCCCGCGCATCCGACAGGGCCCAGTGCCGAAAGTCCCCGCGGCGGGGCCGGCGGCGGCGTCGCGGCAGGGCGCCACGCTACTTCATCGTCGCCGCTCGCCGTCACCGCGGAAAAGCCGCAATCGATATGCCTCTTTAGGTAGTGTTGCTACCGGTGGCGCCTCCGCCACCCTTCACCACCCGATCGGGAGCACTATGGACCTCAGACGTCGCCGCGAGCTCGCGGCGCAGGCCGACCGCCCGGCAGGTGCAGTGACGCCCCCGGTCTCCTCGTCGCTGCTCATGGGGGAGGTGATTGCCCTGCCGCGCCCCGAGCCCGCCCGTCCGCTGCACAGGACCATGCTCGAGATGCTGCACGAGGCGCGGCGGCGCGGCATGTCCCACGAGCGGGACTCACTCCCGGCCTGCGAGCTCATGCTGGGGATCCATGCCCCGGCGGGCGAGCTGATGGGGATGCCCTGCGCAGCCTGCCACGGGCCGTGGCCCTGCACGACGGTACTGGGCATCCTCGGAGGCCTGGAGCCCACTGCCTAAGCCCGGACCACGTCCAGCGGTGCTGCTGAGCAGGCGGCCCCAGAATGGCGCAGCCAGACGAACCCGTCAGCCGCTGCCGCAGGCCTCTAACTGCCCATCCCGGATTCGTCGCCAGCTGCGGCCTCGTCGCGGAGTCGCTCGAGCGCGGCCTTGCGCGCCCCCCGGATATGAGCCCTGACGGCCCGTCTGGCCCCGGCGGGGTCTCCGGCGAGTATCGCGTCCAGGATGCGCCGATGCTCCACCCGCGACTTCTCCAGGCGGCCGGGCATGCGCAGGGTGGTCTCGATGCCGCGGGAGAGGATCTCCTGGAGCACGCCCTGGGTCTGGGCGAGGAAGCGGTTGCCTGCGGCTTCGACAATGCGCAGGTGGAAGGCTGCGTCGAGCTCCTGCAGCCGCTGCCAGTCGACCTCGACCTCGGAGCTTGCAGCGGCGAGGCTCTCGTGGGCAGTGGTGACGGCCTCGAGCTTGGCAGGGTCGCGGTAACTGGCCGCCCAGGCCGCTGCCGGCACTTCCAGCACCTCCCGCATGTCGTAGAGCTCCTCGATGGCGATGTCCTCGCCGTACAGGGCGGCGCGCAGCTTGCGGGTGGGCTCCGGGTCGGCGACGAAGACTCCGCTCCCATGCCGGACGTCCACCCGCCCCTGGGCCTTCAGTGCGCCGAGCGCCTCCCTCAGTGACGGGCGCCCGACACCGAGCTTCGCTGCGAGTTCGCGCTCGGGAGGGAGCCTGTCGCCAGGATGCAGGTGCTCGCTCGCGATGACGTCGAGGATCCGCCGCATGACCAACTCGGACACGCTGCCCTGCCGGACCGGCGCCCACGCCTCCTGAGCCTGCATTCTTCCCCTCCTGTCTTGCTCGAGTTCGTACCACCTCGAGGTAAGACCACCTTACCTGTTCTTGTCGAAATATCTCCCCGATGGGTTGTGTCGCCCATCACTGCGTGGCAGACTGCTGGAACAAGAGGTAAGACCTCTTTCCACTAAGGAGGACGCATGACAGACGCATCAGGGGAGCCCGGCTTCCTGGCGCACTACGACGGTGACGTCGTAGCAGTGGCGGTACGGGACCTGGAGCCCGGCCCCGTCGAGGGTGGCTACCTGCGGGGGCCGGCCTCGGTGACCGTCGAGCTCCACGACCCCGTCCCGCTGGGACACAAGCTCGCGCTGGCCGACATCAAGGCTGGCGAGGACGTCATCGAGTACGGGCTGCGGATCGGTGTGGCCACCGAGGACATCAGCCTCGGCTCGTACGTTCACATCCACAACGTAAGGAGCGCCCGGTGGCAGAACAGCGTGGCCTGAGCGGATACCGTCGCGAGGACGGATCGGTCGGCATCCGGAACTACACAGTCATCCTGCCCGTGGATGACCTCTCCAATGCGGCGGCGGAAGCTGTGGCCAAGGTGGTCCCGGGCACGCTGGCGCTGCCGCATGCCTATGGGCGGCTCCAGTTCGGACCGGACTTGGACCTGACCTTCCGGACACTGATCGGAACTGGTTCGAACGCCAACGTAGCCTCCGTGGTTGTGATCGGCATCGAGCCGAACTGGACCCAGCTCATCGTCGAGGGGATCGCGAAGACCGGGAAGAAGGTCCAGGGCTTCTCCATTGAGCGCAATGGGGACCTGAAGACGATCGAGAAGGCTTCTCGGGCGGCAGCGGCGTTCCTCCAGGAGGACTCCGAGAAGTACCGCGAGCCCGTGGAGCGTCGCGAGATCATGATGTCGATCAAGTGCGGCGAGTCCGACACGACCAGCGGGCTGGGGTCGTGCCCCACGACGGCGGAGGCTGTCGACCGGTGGGTCGATGCCGGCGGGACCGTGCTCTTCGGGGAGACGACCGAGCTGACCGGCGGCGAGCATCTGATCGCAGAGCGGTGCGTGAACGACGCCGTGCGCCAGCGGTTCCAGGCCATCTACGACAACTACATCGACGTGGTCGAGCGCACGGGGGCGAACCTGCTCGGGTCCCAGCCCACCCAGGGCAACATCCGAGGCGGCCTGTCCACGATCGAGGAGAAGGCGATGGGCAACATCGCGAAGACCGGAACCAAGCCGGTCGTCGGCGTGCTCGAATCGGCCGAGGCCCCAGGCGCCGGCCCCGGGCTCTACTTCATGGACACCTCGTCCGCGGCAGCCGAGTGCATCACGCTCATGGCCGCTGCCGGTGCCGTCGTGCACCTGTTCCCCACAGGGCAGGGCAACGTGATCGGCAACCCGATCGAACCGGTCGTCAAGATCACGGCGAACCCGCTCACGGCCGAGACCATGAGCGAGCACATGGACGTGGACTGCTCGGGACTGCTGCGGCGTGAATACGACCTCAGCTCGGCCGGCGACCAGCTGATGGAGGTCATCGACCGCACCGTGAACGGACGCCTGACGTGCAACGAGGTCCTCGGCCACCGGGAGTTCGTCATGACCCGGCTGTACCCGAGCGCCTGATTCCCGCGCCGGGGAGGGGCGGCCGCCCTTCCCCGGCGCACCCTGCAGAACACCCAGGAATGGAAAGACATGTCGCAAGAACTGACCAATCTGATCGATGGCGTCTGGCAGGACACGACTGAGCACGTCGACGTGTTCAACCCGGTGGACGGCTCCGTCGTCGGCCGGATCGGGTACGGCGGCGTCGAGCATGCCCAGGCCGCGGCCGACGCCGCCGCCGCCGCACTTCCTGCATGGGGCGCCACCCCCGCCAGGGCCCGCGCCGACCTGCTCCACCGGGCCGCGGAGCTGATCTCGGCCAGGGCCGAGGAGATCGGCCTGCTGCTGGCCAGAGAGGCAGGGAAGCGGCTGCCCGAGGCGGTTGGGGAGGTCCGCTTCTCCGCGGAGTACTTCCGGTGGTTCGCAGAGGAGGTGCGCCGGCCCCACGGCGCGGTGCACCCCCAGGAGGCCCAGGAGCGCCGCCACCTCACCTTCCGCCGGCCCGCCGGGGTGGTCGCCAGCCTCACCCCCTGGAACTTCCCCTGCTCGATCCAGGCCCGCAAGCTCGCCCCCGCCCTGGCAGCCGGCTGCACCGTCGTCGCCCGCGTCTCCGAGCAGGCACCGTTGGCGGCCACCGAGCTCGTCCGATGCCTCACCGACGCGGGCATGCCGCCGGGGACCGTCAACCTGGTGCACGGCGCGCCCGCGGAGATCACCGGTGCGTTCCTGGACCACCCCGCGGTCCGCGTCGTGTCCTTCACCGGGTCCACGCCGGTCGGGCGGCAGATCATGTCCCAGGCGAGCAGCCGGGTCGTCCGGCCGCTCCTGGAGCTCGGGGGGAACGCGGCGTTCATCGTGTTCGACGACGCCGACCTCGATGCCGCGGTGACCGGCGCCATGCTGGCCAAGTTCCGGAACACCGGCCAGTCCTGCATCGGCGCCAACCGGTTCTTCGTCCATGCCTCGGTCTACAACGACTTCGTCGCTAGGTTCTCGGCTGCGGTGGATGGCATGAGCATCGGGGATGGGCTGGCCTCCCCGGTGCCTGAGCTGGCCGCATGCATCGACCGCCGGAGAGTCCGGGCGGTCAACGGGCTGGTCGAAGAGGCCCTCGACGCCGGCGCGAAGAAGGTGACCCGCGACTTCAGCCTGCCGGAGGGCGCGTTCTGCGCACCCTCGATCCTGGTCGACGTCCCGGACCATGTCAGGCTGGCCACCGAGGAAGTCTTCGGCCCGGCGGCGGGGATCTTCCGGTTCGAGGACGAAGAGGAAGTCCTGCAGCGGGCCAACGCCACCGAGATGGGCCTCGCCGGCTACTTCTACACCCGCGACCAGGCAAGGATCTGGCGCGTCGGGGAACAGCTCGACGTGGGAATCACCGGCATCAACAACGCCCTGCCCACTGTGGCGTTCGCCCCCATGGGCGGAACCAAGCAGTCGGGCCTCGGACGTGAGGGAGGGAGCCTGGGCCTCGAGGAATTCGAAGAGACCCGCTACCTCTCCATAGGGATCTGACTCCCCCACCCCGTGCCCCGCGCGGGACCCACAACCATCCTCACCCGCAAAGGAGCGGAGAGTCATGGCAGGACAACCATTGATCATCAGGAGCGCGCGCGACGTCGTCGACGCGGTCAACTCAGGCGCCGTGCGCGGAGGCAACGAGGTGGCGATCGTCATCATCGCCCTCGGCGGCATCTTCATCGACGCCTACGACTTCACCTCCGTGGCCTTCGGGCTCAAGGACATCACCGCGACCTTCCACATCGACGCCTGGACCGAAGGCATCGTCGCATCCTCGATCATGATCGGCGCCCTCCTGGGAGCCGTCTCCGGCGGCTACCTGGTAGACCGGATCGGCCGGTACAAGATGTTCATGGCCGACATGCTCTTCTTCGTCGGCGCCGCCCTGGGCTGCGCCCTGGCCTGGAACGCGGTATCCCTGATCGTCTTCAGGTTCGCCATGGGCCTGGGCATCGGGCTCGACTTCCCCGTGGCCCTGGCCTTCGTCGCCGAACACACCGCCCGCAAGGGCAAGGGCGGCCGGGTGACGCTGTGGCAGCCCATGTGGTACGTCGCGACCGGCACGAGCTTCGCAGTCCTCGTGCCGCTCTTCTTCCTGATCCCGCAGTCCGCGCAGAGCGAGCTCCTGTGGCGCTGCGCCGTGGGCTTCGGCGCCGTGCCAGCACTGATCGTGCTCCTGGTCCGGCGGCGTTACATGGAGGAATCCGCCTCCTGGGCAGCGAACCAGGGCAATCTGGCAGGAGCGGTCGAGATCCTGAAGAAGTCATACCGGGCCGACGTCCAGCTGGCCCCCGAATCCGAGCTGCAGTACCCGCCCAAGCTCGCCAAGTCGCCCCTGTCCGGCATCAAGGCCCTCTGGAGCCCCAAGTACAGGCGACGGACCATCCTCGTCGGCATCGTCGGAGCCTGCCAGTCGATGCAGTACTACGCCGTCGGCTTCTTCCTGCCCTTCATCATCGGCACCTTCATGTCCATGAACCTCCTGGCCACGATCACCATGCCGCTGCTGTTCAACTTCCTCTTCGGAGTCACCGGCGGCTTCGCCGGAGTCATCCTCATCCGCAGGTTCGGCTCCTGGATGCTGACCTTCATCGGGTTCCTCGTCTGCTTCGGCGTGCTCATAGCGCTCGGCCTGCTCGGACGGCCCACGTCTCTCGGCGCAGGGATCCTCATCGGCCTGCTCCTCGGAGTCTTCGTCTACTTCCACTCCGCCGGCCCCGGCGCCCAGGGAATGACGATGGCCACCCTGAGCTACCCCACCTCCCTGCGCGGCACAGGCGCCGGCTTCGGACAGGCGGTCCTGCGGGTGGGCTCGACCATCTCGCTGCTGTTCTTCCCCGTCCTGGTGCACCAGCTGGGAACCCGGGTCTTCCTCGTCGTCGCCCTCGCCCCCCTCATCGGCCTCATCGCCCTGCTCAGCATCCGCTGGGAACCCACCCGGGCCGACGTCGACGCAGAGGACTACGACACCGCCGCCGAACAGAAGTCCGCCCCAGCTCCCGGAAACACGAAAGAGGCCACGCTATGAAGATCAGCTGCATCGGCGCCGGAAACATGGGCGGCGCCGTCGCCCGCCGGATCGCGGCCAACTCCGACTTCGCCGTCACCGTCTACGATCCGTCCCCCGCGGCAGTCAAGAAGTGCGTGGAGGCCGGCGCCACCGGCGCCGACTCGCTCGAGGCAGCGGTGACGGGCGCCGACGTCGTCCTCACCAGCCTGCCGACCGTCCCGCTGGTACTCGACACCATCCGCCAGATCCTGCCCCGGACTGGCGAGGACACCATCATCGTGGACATCTCCACCATCGACCCGCAGTCCGCCCGCACGGTCCTGGACCTGTGCACGCAGTCCCGGAGACCCTTCGTCGCCTGCCCCTTGGGGAAGACGCCGGCCCATGCCGAGACCGGCCAGATCCCGCTCTTCGTGGGGGGCGAGCCCGGCGTGGTGGCCACGATCGGACAACTGCTGGACTGGATGGGAGAGAAGACCTACAACTTCGGCACGGTCGAGGCCGCGACCGCCTTCAAGCTCGTCTCCAACTTCATCGGGATGGCCAACGTCGCCATCCTCGCCGAGGGGCTCGCGGTCGCGCTCAAGGCCGGAATCTCCCCGGAGGCCTTCGCCGAAGCCCTGGCCGACACCGGAGCCCGCTCGTTCCAATCCGACCTGCGGCTTCCGTGGATGCTCGAGCAAGACTGGGCGCCCCGGTTCGGGGTCGACCTCGCTGTCAAGGACGTCGGCCTCGCGGTGGCCTCCGCCCTGTCCTGGCGCATCCCCGTCCCCGTGGGCTCCGCCGCCCTCGCACAGCTGATCTCCGCCTCTGCCCGCGGCTACGGACGCGAGGACGTGGTCTCCATGCTCAAGCTCATCCAGCCCGACACCGAAGAGGCACGATGAGCACCGTCGTCGTCACCGAAGACGTCACCGGCCCTGCCTACGACAGGCTCGCCGCAGCCCGGGGCCTCCGTCGGGACGCGGAAGCGTGGAGGTCTCCCGACCGGCTCCGGGAGCTCCTCGCCCACGCCGAAGCCGTGATTGTCCGGAACCGCACCCAGGTCGACCGGGCGTTCCTGGAGGCGGCACCCTCCCTGAAGGTCGTGGCCCGGGCCGGGGTGGGAATGGACAACATCGACCTGGAAGCCGCCGACCGGGCAGGAGTGGTCGTCGTCGCCCCCCTCGGGGCCAACGCCGCCAGCGTCGCAGAACACGCCCTGTCGATGGCCCTGGCCCTGTCCAAGTCCCTCATCCCCTCCAGCACCTCCACCAAAGCCGGGGGCTGGGACCGGACTCCCACTCAGGAGCTCAGAGGACGCACCTGGGGCCTGCTCTCAGCCGGAGCCACGGCCCGCGCGACAGCCCGGCTTGCCCGGTCACTCGGGATGGACATCGTTGCCTATGACCCCTATATCGGCCCGGACCACCCCGAAGTCCTCGAGATCGGGCTCGAGCTCGCCCCCCTCGACGAAGTCCTCTCCCGCGCCCAGGTGCTCAGCGTCCACCTGCCCCACAGCCCGGCCACCGAGCGGCTCCTGGACGCTCACCGGCTCGCCCTCCTCCCCCGCGGCGCCCTCCTCATCAGCGTCGGGCGAGGCGAAGTAGTCGACGAGTCCGCGCTGCTCGAAGCCCTCACCACGGGCCGGCTGGGCGGAGCCGGACTCGACGTTCGGGCACAGGAGCCGCCGACCGCAGGCGCCCTCGAAACGCTGCCGAACGTGATCCTGACCCCCCACGTGGCAGGGATCACCGTGCAGGCACAGCACCGGATCGGCGAGATTCTCTGCGACCAGATCACCACCGTGCTCGACGGCGGACGAGCGACCTGTGCCGTGGGAAGCCACGCGGCCCCGGCCCGGGAGACGGTGGCATGAAGATCAGGTACGGCGACGCCGTCGGACTCGCCACCGACCTGCTCTTGGCGGTCGGCTACGACCGGCCCAAGGCGGCCGCAGTCGCCCGGGCGCTCGGGCTCGCCGAGGCATGGGGCCTTAGTTCGCACGGCCTGCTCAGACTCCCGATCTACCTCGACCGCACCCTCGCCGGGGGTTATGACCCCCACGCCGGGCTGACGACGGTGACTGACCTCGGTGCCCTCCTGGTCCTGGACGGCGGGACCAGTCTGGGCCACTGGCAGATGAGCCGCGCGGTAGAGCTGGGGACGCCGCGCGCGAAGGAGTTCGGCATCGCCGCCATCGCCATCGGCAACTCGGGCCATTGTGGCGCCCTCGGTGTCTACGCCGCCGACGCCGCCGAAGCAGGCCTCGTCTCCCTCGCCTTCTCCTGTGGCCCGGCAGTGCTACCCCCGTGGGGGGGCAACCAGCGCCTCCTCTCCACCTCGCCCATCGCCGCGGGCTTCCCGCTCACCCCACAACCAGCCATCGTCGACCTCGCCCTGAGCACCGTTGCCCGGGGCAAGATCGCCGCCTACGCCAACCGCAAAGAACCCCTCCCCGAAGGATGGGCCCTCGATGCCATCGGACGGCCCACGACCGACCCCGAGGAAGCACTCCTCGGAATGCTCTCCCCACTCGGAGGCGCAAAGGGCTTCGCACTCGCCTTCCTCGTCGAAGCCCTCACCGCCGGTCTCGTCGGCCCCAGCCTCTCCAAGGACATGCCGGACTTCTTCGACCAGGACAGTCTGGACCGCCCCCAGGGCATATCCCACCTGCTCCTCCTGATCGACCCGGCCACAACGGACGCCGGCGGAGACCCCGAGGCCGCGCTGGAACGCTTCACAGCCCTCGCCACCGCAACCGGCGCGGCTGGAGGACGTGTCCCAGGGGCGCGCAGACTAGCCCCCAGCCGAATAGGCCCGGGCCTGGTCGTCGACGTCCACGACACACTGCTCGAAAGCCTCCGAGAACGCCAAAGGGCCACCTCACCGACAGTCGAGGGCCCCGCCACCACACACTGAGCGGCGTGGGCACAGACGGACGGACCCAGAACCAGACCGTCCCTCGATACAGCGCCTCCGCCGATTGACGTAGGGCCAGCACCGACAACGCCGGCGCGACAGCGAGGCATGACCTGTTCAGTGATCCTCAGACGACGAAGCCCCGATGCCCAAAGAGCTCGGGGCTTCGTCACGACCTCATTGTCACCACGCAAGGGTGCCGGTGCGATGGTCGGGAGCTCCGTTCCCGTGATCCTCGCGGAATCCGGGGCGCCCCGCGTTGGGACGAAGCGTAGGGTGAACCACGTGAGTCGGCAGCGAAGGCCCCAGCGGATCGGCTGGATCGCTCTGGCAGTCGTGAGCCTCGGCATCATGGGCTTCGGCGTCGTGATCGCCATCGCGCCGATGGGCGCTGATGAGTTGCTCTACCGCGCTGACGGACTCGCCTCGATCGGACTGGGCCTCCTCGGCGGTCTCCTCGCCCTGATCCCGTACCGCCGAGGCGAGCGCTGGGCATGGGTCGCGCTCTGGTTCTACCCCGTCTTCTGGACCATCCATCTGGTCGCCGGACTGCCGCCGGGCAAAGACCACATCCACCAGGTCGTCTTCATCGCCCTCTCCCTGCTCGGGCTGCTCCTGCCCGTGCGGGCCTTCTTCCCACGAAGCCGAACGGCTGTCCGCTGAAGGATTCCTCGGCCAGCCGGCGGGAGGTGCCAGAGCCTAGGCGTTACTCACCGGTTACTTCTCATTGACGGGGGAAAACCGGCGGCTCTACCTTCTGGCATGAAGAAAGCGACATTTCGTGCAGTAACGGCCATCGTTGGGCTGTTCGTCATCGCAACGGGATTTGCTGGGTCGGCTCAAGCCGCTCCGCTGCCCGCAACGGTGCAGGCCGCATCCACCCGTACCGACTACCGGGACTTCAATGGCGACGGCAACGCGGACGTCCTCGCGCGCGACAGCTTCGGCACCCTGTGGCTCTACCCCGGCAACGGCGATGGCGGCTTCCTGGCACGGAAGAGGATCAGTGGCGGGTGGAGCCACATGACCGCCATCATCACCGGGTACTTCACCCGGAGCGGCCACAACGACATCGTCGCCCGGGGCTATGACGGCAACCTCTGGCTCTACGCGGGCAACGGCGACGGAACGTTCAAGCCCAGGGTCAAGATCGGCTCCGGCTGGAACGCCTTCACCACGATCCAGAGCTACGGCAGCACGACGCACGGCACCGGCATCCTGGTCCGCGACAGGTCTGGCGTCCTCTGGGACTACCGGTTCAACACCGCCACCCGCCACTTCAGCCCCAAGAAGCTGGCCGGAGGCTTCGGCCAATACACCAAGGTGCTCTGGGTGGGCGACTGGAGCAATGACGGCAACTATGGGGACGTCGTCGCCATCGACAAGTCCGGCAAGTTCTGGCTCTACGCCGAGGACCCCTACGGCACGTTCTACCCGCGCCGCCAGATCAGCCCCACCGGGCCCTCGTACACTGCGGTCATCTGTCCTGGGGCCTGGGACGGACGTGACGGCGAGCCTGACCTGATGGGCCGTGACAGCAGGGGCGTCCTCTACGTGTTCAGCCCGACAACGACCCCACACAGGGTGAGCCACGGCTGGAACGGCTTCACACTCTTCTGAGCAACTGCCCGGTCCACCGGCGGGAGATGCCGTCGGCGGACCCAGCGCCCAACGAGCGAGGCCCACGCCGCCGGAGAATGGCGGCGTGGGCCCTCATCACTTCGCGAGATGCGGCTTACCAGCCGCGCTCGGCGAGGCGGTGGGGCTGCGGGATGTCGTCGACGTTGATCCCGACCATGGCCTCGCCCAGGCCGCGGGAGACCTTGGCGATCATGTCCGGGTCGTCGAAGAAGGTGGTGGCCTTCACGACGGCGGCGGCGCGCTCGGCCGGGTTGCCGGACTTGAAGATGCCGGAGCCGACGAACACGCCGTCCGCGCCGAGCTGCATCATCATCGCCGCATCGGCCGGGGTCGCGATGCCGCCGGCGGTGAAGAGCACGACGGGGAGCTTGCCGGTCTCGGCGATCTCCTTGACGAGCTCGAACGGGGCCTGCAGCTCCTTGGCCGCGACGTAGAGCTCGTCCTCGGGCAGGGAGGCGAGGCGCTTGATCTCGGCGCGGATCTTGCGCATGTGCGTGGTCGCGTTGGAGACGTCGCCGGTGCCGGCCTCACCCTTGGAGCGGATCATGGCCGCGCCCTCGTTGATGCGGCGCAGCGCCTCGCCGAGGTTGGTCGCACCGCACACGAACGGGACGGTGAACTTCCACTTGTCGATGTGGTTCTCGTAGTCGGCCGGGGTCAGGACCTCGGACTCGTCGATGTAGTCCACGCCGAGGGACTGCAGGACCTGCGCCTCGACGAAGTGGCCGATGCGCGCCTTGGCCATGACCGGGATGGAGACGGCCTCGATGATCGAGTCGATCATGTCCGGGTCCGACATGCGGGACACGCCGCCCTGGGCACGGATGTCAGCAGGGACGCGCTCGAGCGCCATGACGGCCACGGCGCCGGCATCCTCGGCGATCTTCGCCTGCTCGACGTTGACGACGTCCATGATGACGCCGCCCTTGAGCATCTCGGCCATGCCACGCTTGACCCGGTTGCTGCCGGTCGTGGGAGCCGAGGCGTTTGCTTCAGTAGACACGTGCTCGTCTTTCTTGTCGCGCGGAAAGCTTGGAAACGTCTGTGGGGACACCTCAGTCTATCCCCGGCCAGCCGCCTGCCGGTGCACCGCGAGCACCCGCTGGACCACTGTGACGGCGCTGGCTGCCGCAAGGAGCCCGAGCGTCCACGTCAGGAACACCGCCGGCAGGCCAAGGCCCACCAGGCCTGCGACGACGAGGGTCGAGACGAGCCGCTCGGCGCGCTCCGCGATGCCCACGTTCGCCGCGTATCCGAGCGACTCGGCCTTCGCCCGGGCGTAGGAGACGATGTTGCCCAGCGCGAGGCACGCCACCGCGAGGGACCCGGTCAGGAAGCTCGCGCCGCCGCCGAAGAACCAGAGGGCGAGGCCACCGAACACCGCCGCGTCCTGGACGCGGTCGAGCGTCGAGTCGAGGAAGCCGCCCCAGGTGCCGGCGCGCTGCGACAGGCGGGCCATGAGGCCGTCGATGACATCCGAGAACACGAACGCGGTGATGACCACGACGCCCCAGAAGAGCTGGCCCAGAGGGAAGAGGATGACCGCGCCGAGTGACACGCCGAGCGTTCCGGCGAGCGTGACTGCGTCCGGGGATACGTGCAGGCGCAGCAGGAACCGCGCGAGCGGGGTGAAGACGCGGCTGAAGGTCTCGCGCGCGTGCCTATTGAGCACCCGCGGCCGTCCCCTCGCCCGGCCAGGCCTCCGCGAGCAGCCGGCGCGTCTCGTCGAGGGTCTGGGTGATCTGCTTGGTCTGGGCGATGATCGGCAGGAAGTTCGCGTCCCCTCCCCACCGCGGGACCACGTGCTGGTGCAGGTGGGCGGCGATCCCGGCCCCGCCCGCGTCGCCCTGGTTGATCCCCAGGTTGAAGCCGTGCGGGTTGGACACGGCCCGGATCACCCGCATCGCCGTCTGCGTGATCTGCGCCATCTCCGCCGTCTCCTCGGCGGTGATGTCGGTGTAGTCGGCCACGTGGCGGTAGGGGCAGACGAGGAGGTGGCCCGGGTTGTAGGGGAACAGGTTCAGGATCGCGTAGCAGGTCCGGCCACGGTGCACGATCAGGGACTGCTCGTCGCTCCGGCCCGGCGCCGCGCAGAAGGGACAGTCCTTGTCCTTGTACTGGCCCTGGCCGCCCTTGACGTAGGCCATCCGGTGCGGGGTCCACAGGCGCCCGAAAGCGTCCGGCGTCCCGGGCAGCTCGAACGGGTCGGTCACAGCGGCGTCCGACGCGGTCGCGTCGACGGCCGGGTCCGCGTGCTGGCCCTGGGCGCCCCCGGACCCCGCCACGTCAGAGGGCCCTCGAACGGACGGCCTGGACGATCCGCGCCACGGCCTCGTCGACCGGAACGCCGTTGTCCTGGCTGCCGTCGCGGAACCGGAACGAGACCGCGCCCGCGTCGGCGTCGTCTCCGCCGGCGATGAGCACGAACGGCACCTTCTCCTTGCTCGCCGTGCGGATCTTCTTCGGGAAGCGGTCGCTCGAGGCGTCCACCTCTGCGCGGATCCCCTCCTTCCTGAGGCGGTCCACGACGTCGTACAGGTAGTCGTTGAACGCCTCGGCGACCGGGATGGCGACGACCTGGACCGGGGCGAGCCACGCAGGGAAGGCGCCCGCGTAGTGCTCCGTGAGGACACCCAGGAACCGCTCGATCGAGCCGAACTTCGCGGCGTGGATCATGACCGGCTCCTGGCGGGTGCCGTCCGCGGCCTGATACTCGAGCCCGAAGCGGGCCGGCTGGTTGAAGTCGTACTGGACGGTGGACATCTGCCACGTCCGGCCGATCGCATCGCGGGCCTGGACCGAGATCTTCGGGCCATAGTAGGCGGCGCCGCCCGGGTCCGGGACGAGCTCGAGCCCGGTCTCGAGGGCCACCCGCTCGAGGACGGCCGTGGCCTCCTCCCACTGCTCGTCGGTGCCGATGAACTTGTCCGACTCCGGGTCCCGGGTGGAGAGCTCGAGGTAGAAGTCGTCGAGGCCGAAGTCGCGCAGGAGCGAGAGGATGAACGTCAGCAGGTGCTTGACCTCGCCCGGGGCCTGCTCCTTGGTCACGTACGAGTGCGAGTCGTCCTGGGCGAAGCCGCGCACGCGGGTGAGGCCGTGCACCACGCCGGACTTCTCGTACCGGTAGACGTGGCCGAACTCGAACAGCCGCATCGGCAGCTCGCGGTAGGACCGGCCGCGGGAGCGGTAGATCAGGTTGTGCATGGGGCAGTTCATGGCCTTGAGGCGGTAGTCCTGGCCCGGCTTGGTGATGTTGCCGTCCTCGTCGCGCTCCTCATCGACGTGGAGCGGCGGGAACATCGTGTCCGCGTAGTACGGCAGGTGACCCGAGGTATGGAACAGTCCGTCCTTCGAGATGTGCGGCGTCCCGACGTACTGGAAGCCCTCCTCGATGTGCCGGCGGCGGACGTAGTCCTCCATCTCCCGCTTGATGATGCCGCCCTTGGGGTGGAACACGGGCAGGCCGGAACCGAGCTCGTCGGGGAAGGAGAACAGGTCCAGCTCGGCGCCGAGCTTGCGGTGGTCGCGCCGCTCGGCCTCGGCGATGCGGTCCTGGTAGGCCTTGAGGGCCTCCTTGGTGGGCCACGCGGTGCCGTAGATGCGCTGGAGCTGGACGTTCTTCTCGTTGCCGAGCCAATACGCGGCCGCGGAGCGGGTGAGGGCGAACGCGTTGGAGATGAGCTTGGTGTTGGGCAGGTGCGGGCCGCGGCACAGGTCGCACCACACGACGTCGCCGCTCTTGCGGTCGATGTTGTCGTAGATCGTGATCTCGCCGGCGCCGACCTCGACGTTCGCGCCTTCCTTCGCGGCGGCGTCGTGCGCCTTCGAATCCTGGTCCTTGACCCCGAGGAGGACGAGCTTGTAGGGCTCGTCGGCCATGGCGGCGCCGGCCTCGACCTCGGTGACGACGCGGCGCCGGAAGACCTGGTTCTGGTTCACGATCTTGAGCATCATCTTCTCGAGGGTGCGCAGGTCCTCGGGGGTGAAGGGCTCGGCGACGTCGAAGTCGAAGTAGAAGCCGTCCTTGATGTACGGGCCGATGCCGAGCTTGGCACCCGGGCGCAGCTGCTGCACGGCCTGGGCCATGACGTGCGCCGTCGAGTGCCGCAGGACGTTGAGCCCGTCCTCGCTGGCGATGTCCACGCCCTCGACCTCGGCGCCGGCCGGGACGGGCTGGTCGAGGTCCTTCAGGACGCCGTCCACCCGCATCACGACGATCTCGCGGTGTCCCTCGAACAGCTCGGTTCCCGTGGTGCCCTCCGTCACGGTTCGCGGTTCGCCGTCAACGGTGATCGTCATCTGCTGGGCCTCTGGCACGGGTCTCTCCTCGTCATGTTCCGGCTTCATAGCTTGTGGCGTACGGAGACCACAGCCAGCCAGCGTCAAGCCTATCGGATCGCGTCCCCCACCCACGGCGGCGACGGGCGGTCGCCGCGTGGCCCGATGGCCCGGGCCGCGGCCATAATGGGCGCATGTGCGGCAGATACGTCATGGCCCGGCCGGTCGGCGACCTCGTGGCGGAGTTCGACGTCGATGAGACCTACGTCGATGCCCTCGAGCCCTCCTACAACATTGCGCCCACGGACCCCGTCCCGATCATCCTCGACCGCCGCGAGAAGGACACCGGAGAGATCTCTCGCAAGCTCGTCACGGCGCGCTGGGGGCTCGTGCCCCCGTGGGCGAAGGACGCCAAAGGCGCGGCGCGGCTCATCAATGCCCGCCGGGAGACGGTCACGGAGAAGCCCTCCTTCCGCAAGGCCGCCGCGTCCAAGCGGGCGCTCGTCCCGGCGGACGGCTACTACGAGTGGGAGAAGCGTGAGAGCGCCGCCAAGCCCGGCACGCTCGAGAAGGTCCCCACCTACCTGCACGCGGACGACGACGGGCTGCTCGCCTTCGCCGCTCTGTTCGAGAACTGGCCGGACCCGACCCTCCCGGCGGACAGCCCACACCGGTGGCTGCGCACGTGCACGATCCTGACGGGCCCGGCCTCGGACGCCCTGGGCTACATCCACGACCGCACGCCGGTGATCGTGCCCCGCGAGATGTGGTCGGACTGGCTGGACCCGGAGACCACCGGCGAGGCGGACGTGCGGGCGCTCATCGACTCGATGCCGGAGCCGCATCTCGCCCCCCGTGTGGTGGGCAGCCTCGTGAACAGCGTCCGCAACGACGGCCCGGAGCTCATCGAAGCAGCCGGGTGAGCCGCACCGCCGGGAATACCCGGCGCCCGCAGCGCGTTGGAAAGCCCGGATCCCCTACCCCTAGGAGTACACGCATGGACACCTTCACCCCTGCAGCCGGCAGCATCACGATGTTCTCGACGACCTGGTGCGGCTACTGCAACCGGCTCAAGAAGCAGCTGGACGCCCAGGGCATCGGCTACACCGAGGTGAACATCGAGGAGGTCGAGGGCACCGCCGAGCTCGTCGAGCAGCTCAACGGCGGCAACCGCACCGTCCCCACCGTCGTGTTCCCGGACGGCACTGCCGCGACCAACCCCTCTGCGGCACAGGTGAAGGCCAAGCTCGGCCTCTGACGCCTCGGGGCATCCGGCGGTCTGCACCGCGGACCCGGTTTGCCCGGCCTCCCCCGGCCCCTCCTACGATGGCCCCACACCGTAGGACGAGTCAGGGGAGGTTTTTTCATGGCCAGCGCAGCTCAGCAGCCCAGGATGCACGAGGTGAGGGGGGTCGTGGTGCGCTCGAAGGGTGCGCCGGCGGTGGTGGAGACGATCCTGGTCCCGGATCCGGGGCCGGGCGAGGCGCTCGTGGACGTGCT
>NZ_BAAGSN010000027.1:0-3007 GCF_054782415.1 Sinomonas soli
ACGACCTCGTCCCGGCGGCGCATCAGGTACTGCAGGAGCCCGAACTCCCGCGCCGTCAGCTCCACCGGGGCGTCCCCGCGCATGACCTTGCGGGTGAGGGGGTCCAGGGACAGAGTCCCGGCCTCCAGGACGACGGGCCGCTCCGGGGCGCCGCGGCGGATCAGCGCCCGGAGCCGGGCGACCAGGACCACGAAGCTGAACGGCTTGGTCAGGTAGTCGTCGGCGCCCAGGTCGAACGCGTCGGCCTGGTCGTACTCCCCGTCCTTGGCCGTGAGCATCAGCACCGGGGCCCACACGTGCCGCCCGCGCAGCTCCCGCAGCACGTCGTAGCCGTTCTTCCGCGGCAGCATCAGGTCCAGCACGACCGCGTCGTAGGGGTTCTCCGAGGCGGCCCACAGTCCGCTGACCCCGTCGTGGACGACGTCGACCACGAAGCCCTCGTTGGACAGGCCCCTGCGCAGGACCTCGGCCTGGCCCTTCTCGTCCTCGACCACCAGCAGCCTCACCGCATCGCTCCTCCCACTCGCCCGCCAGTGTCCCACCCGGGCGCTGAGCCGTGCCTGAGAGGGCGGCGGCCTCCCCGGCTCAGCCTAAGCTCAGCGGCACCGCCGAGACTGGAGGGGCAGGACCGGGACCGCGGCAGGCAGCCAGCACCTCGCGGGGCCGGACCGTCCCGGACAGGAGCCGGGCAGCCTGCTGGGAAGATTGACCGGAACCGGTCCTTGTCTGCCCGGGCGGGACTCCATCACCATCGGCGCCGGCTTCGCAGCCCCCGGGCTGCGCCGGCGGCCGGGAAAAGGGGCGGCCCCCGACCCGGGCACAGCCGGGCACACGGGATCGCCTGCCCGGGTCCGCCGGCCCGGCGCCCGGGACCGGCCGCACCGCACAGCACACCGAGGGGGCCACCGATGGACGAGAGCACACCCCCACCGCAGCGCACGGGCGGGGGCGCTCTGGGCGGGCGCCGGCTGGGCAGGTGGCTGGGCGGCGCCCCGGCGACAGCGGTCCTGACTGGGGTGTTCGTGGCGGCCGGCGCGGCCCGGACGCTGGGGTGGGCCGGCGTGCCCGGGACCGCGGTCACCGCGCACTCGTTCCCGTCCCAGTGGTGGGCGGTCGCAGCCAGCGCGGTGTGGCCGGGCACGGTTCCGGGGTTCGTCCTCGGTGCCGCGCTGCTTCCCGCGGCCGGCGCGGTCGCCGAGAGGCGGCTGGGGACGCTGCGCTTCGCGGCCGCTGCCCTGGCCGCGCACACGGCCGGGGTGCTCGCAGCGCTGGGCCTGGCCTACCTCCTGAGGGCCACCGGCGGGACCTGGTCCGGTCAGCTGCTCGGGCACTCCTTCGCGGGCCCGAGCGCGATGGCGCTGGGCGCGCTGACGGCCGCCACCGCCGGCATGGGCCCCCTGTGGCGGCGGCGGATCCGCCTGGCCGTGCTGGCCTCGGCTGCCCTGCTCGTCCTCTACAGCGGATCCCTCGCGGACATGGTCCGCCTCCTGGCCGCTGCCGCCGGCCTCGCTCTCGGCCCGGCGCTGCACGGGCGGGCGCCCCGGCTGCGGGCCGGGGCTGTGTCGCGCCGCGAGGTGCGCACCCTGACCGCCGTGGCCGTGGCCGTGGCCGCGGTCGGCCCTGTCCTGGCCGGGCTGCTGCCCCATGCTGTGGGCCCGCTGGCCCTGCTGCACCTGGTGTTCACCGGCCTGCAGCCCACGGACCCGCAGACAGTGAAGGCTCTGTGCGCCGACCCGTCCCAGGGGCGGGACTGCGCCGCGGCGCTGCTGCAGCAGCGCGCCGGGGCAGGAGCGGTCTTCATGGCGGTGCTGCCCTCGGTCCTGCTCCTGGTCCTGGCCGAGGGGCTGCGCCGCGGCCGGCGGGCTGCCTGGGCCGGCGCGCTGGCACTGGAGGCCGCGATGGCCGTCCTCGCGGCCGTGTACATCGCCGCGGACCTCGCCCCGGCCTCCCCCCTGCCGCAGGGGGAGTGGCCGGGGGCGGTGGACGTGGGGATGTTCCGCAACCGGGCTGCCCTGGTGCTGCCCCTGCTGACCCCTGCGGCCCTGACCGTGCTGCTGGCCGCCGTCCGCACCCACTTCACCGTCCGCGCCCCCCGCGGCGCCTACGTCCGGCTGGGCGGGCGGCTGGCGTTCGCCGGCACGGCGCTGGCGCTGGCGTACTACGGAGGCGGTCTCGTCCTGCACCGCGGGTTCTCCCCTCCTCCGGGCCCGGCCCAGCTGCTCGCCGACCTCCCCGACCGGTTCCTTCCCCTGGGCTACCTCACCGACACCGCCCCCGCCTTCGTCCCGGAGAGCGTGCCCGCGACCCTCCTGTACGAGGGGACCGGGGTCGTATTCTGGGCTGCCGCCTCGGCCCTGGCCCTGGCCTCCTTCCTCGAGCCTCCCGACGCCGCCGCGGAGGCCGGCCGGGACCGGGCCGTGCGCCTGCTGGGCTCAGCGGCGCACTCCACCAGCCTGTCGTGGATGACCACGTGGGCCGGGAACCGGTACTGGTTCACCTCGGACGGCGCCGGGTACATCGCCTACCGCCCCCTCTCGGGCGTCGCCCTCACCCTCGGGCCGCCGGTCTGCCCGACCACGGCCGAGCGGGCGGCGGTCGCAGGATTCGCCCAGTTCTGCGCCGCCAATGGCTGGACCCCCTGCCTCTACGCCGTCCCCGAGCACACCCGCAGGGCAGCGGCTGCACTGGGCTGGGCGGCGGTGCAGGTCGCCGAGGACGCCGTACTGGACCTGGGCTCCCTGTCCTTCGCCGGCAGGAGGCACCAGGACGCCCGCACGGCCCTGAACCGGGGCCGCCGCGAGGGCATCCTGGCCCAGTGGACCACCTGGGCCCAGGCCCCGCTTGCCGTGCGCGAGCAGATCCAGGCGATCTCCGAGGAATGGATCGCCGACAAGGGCGTGCCCGAGATGGGCTTCACCCTCGGCGGCATCGAGGAGATGAAGGACCCCGCCGTGCGCCTCCTGCTCGCCCTCGACGCCGCCGGGAGGGTGCACGCCGTCTCCTCATG
>NZ_BAAGSN010000028.1:0-1309 GCF_054782415.1 Sinomonas soli
CGTCGTCGGCCCTGGCCAGGGTGAGCAGGTCCTCGACCAGGTGCCCCATCCGGGCGGCCTCCTCGCCCAGGACCGGCTTCATCTCCTCCCACGTCCGCCCGCTCGGGTCGGCCGCGGCGACCTCGATCCCGGCCGAGAGGGTGGCCAGCGGGCTGCGCAGCTCGTGGCTGGCATCGGAGACGAAGGCCCGCTGGGCCCGGTCGGAGTCCTGGAGCCGGGCCAGCATGGCGTTCATCGTCACTGCCAGGCGGTGGATCTCGTCCCCGGTGCCGGGCTCCTCGACCCGCCCGTCCAGGGCGGCGGCGTCGATGCGGGCCACCTGGGAGCGGATCCGCTCCACCTGGCGCAGGGGCCGTCCGACGAGGACCCACACGGCGGCCCCGACCAGGGCCAGCAGCAGCGGACCGGCCCCGAGCAGGAACCATGCCACGGTCGAGACGGTGGTGGCCTGCACCTGCACGGTGGAGGCGACCACGACCGTGTACGGGCCGCCCTGGCCCTGCACGCCCAGGGCGACGACCAGGAAGGCGTCGGGGTCGCCGATGCTGGCCAGGCTCGAGACGTCCTGCACGGTCACCGTGCCCGGGGCCGGCCGCGCCGCGGTCAGGGGGGAGCCCTTCACCGCAGCCTCGGATGCGGCCACCACCGTGCCCTGGGGGCCGATGACCTGCACGTACTGCCCGGCCGAGGCGGTGGCGGCCAGGGTCTGGGCCGCCTCGCCGACGTCCTGGCTGGCGATCTGGTACGCCACGTCCTGGGCCCGGTGCCGGGCCGAGGACTCCGCGGTGGCGATCAGGGAGTGCTGCAGGAGCACCAGCAGCAGCACCCCGCCCAGCAGCAGCGCGGCCCCCACCACCGCGACGGCCACGGCTGTGGCCCACCTCCGGATGCCCCACACCCGCCCGGGCCGGCGGGGCCGGCCATGCTGCTCTCCCATGCACCCACGATCGCGCCGGGAGGGCCCGGGCGCCTAATCGCGGGCACGGCGTCCTCAACCGCCCCACAGCGGGGCTCAGCGTCCCCTCAGGGGCCTGCGCGCACGGTGGATCCATCGCCGCCCCGCCTGGGACGGCGGGACACCGGCCCCGGCACAACGGGGCCACGGACAGAAGGGAACACCGCAATGAGAAGGATCAAGGACCTCGGGCAGGTGCTCACCGCCCTGGACCTGAAGAAGAAGGCGGCCCTCGGCGCGGTCGGCGTCCTCGCGCTGGCCGGCCTCGGCGTCGGCGCCGCGAACGCGGCCACCACCCCCACGCCGGCCCCGCCGGCCAGCTCGGCGACGGCGGACGCCCCCACCCCCGGGGAC
>NZ_BAAGSN010000029.1:0-507 GCF_054782415.1 Sinomonas soli
CCCAGTTCACGGCGGTCCTCCGCCGGCGGCTCCTGCGCCATCCGCTGCCCGGGGCCGTTCTTAGAGGTTTCTCAGCCGCCGTGGCGCAGCATGGCCCCATGGAGCACAGCGACTGCACACACCCTGAGGAGCGGGCGCCGGGAACTGGCGGTGCCGGCACAGCGGAATGCCGGGCACGGCGGTGAGCCGGCGGGGACAGGGCGCCCCGGCCAGGAAGGGCCTGGGCAGGCTCGCGGCGCTCCTGGGAGTGAGCGCCCTCTGCGGGGTGCTGGTCGCCGGGCTGCTCGGGCCAGCGGTGGGCATCCTCGGGGCGGCCGCGACCGGGTCGGTGCAGCTCTTCAACGGTCTCCCCGGCCAGCTCAAGGCCACCCCGCCGGCCCAGGTGACCCGGGTCCTGGCCGCCGACGGGTCGGTGATCGCCACGCTCTTCAGCGAGAACCGCACCGACGTGCCACTGTCCCAGATCTCGGTCCAGATGCGCAACGCCATCGTGGCGATCGAGGACTA
>NZ_BAAGSN010000030.1:0-2107 GCF_054782415.1 Sinomonas soli
GCCTACTACGACCGCAAAAGCCCTCAGGGCAAACGGCACAACCAGGCCCTCATCGCCCTCGCCCGCCGCCGCTGCGACGTCCTCTTCGCTATGCTCCGCGACGGCACCCTCTACCAGCCCCCGGCCGCGGCAGGAGCTGGACGAAGACCATAGAGGCACCCGCCTTCACGAGAGCGGGGCGTTCGACGGCCACGAGGCGCCAGCCGACGACGAGCACGGCTTCATCGCGAAGTCGCTCCAGGCCGAACGCGGCGACATCGACGTGACCGCAGCTGAGCGGCCCGAGCCGGCGGAGCCGTTGCCGCACGCTCACGACCCCGATCTCGAAAGCCATCATCGTAGGGCTGAGGGCGCCCTGCGTGTGACGGTGTCGTCCGCCATGTAATTCCCCACTCGTAGGTGGGTTTTCGCCACGGTTTTCCCCACTTTGAGCGGTGGTTCGCCACGTTATTCCCCATGGGGATGACGTCACGCGCCGCTGGTGCCTTGTCCGAGAGCCTTGCCTCGGGTCCGATGGTCGGGCCGGAGGTGGGGGTTGGTGGTTTGGCGCGTAGGAGTGTGGCTGTGATGGATCTGGTCGAACTGTTCATGCACTGGGACGCGGGCCGCTCGAAGAGCGAGCTCGCGGTGTCGTTGGGCATGGACCGCAAGACGGTGGCGAAGTACCTGGCTCCGGCCGAGGCCGAGGGCCTGGCCCCCGGGCTCGGGCTGGGGGCCGAGGAGTGGCGGGACATGGTCGCGGGCTGGTTCCCGACGGTCGTGGACGGGAGGCTGCGGCAGATCACCTGGCCGGAGTTCGATTCCAGGGTCGAGTGGGTCAGGGAGCAGCTGGAGGCCGGGGTCGCAGGGGCCGTGGTCCACCAGCGCCTCGTGGACGAGCACGGGGTCAGTGCCTCGCAGCGCTCGTTCTACCGGTGGCTGGCCGCGACCCTGCCCGACGCCGGACGCGGGCGGAGGGCCCCGACAGTGCTCAAGCCCCTGTCCGCGCCGGGAGAGCTCGGCGAGGTCGACTACGGGATGCTCGGGCACTGGCGCGACCCGGAGACCGGCAGAGGGCACCGGGTGTGGGCGTTCGTGCTGACGCTGCCGTTCTCCAAGCAGCCCTTCGTCTTCCCCACCACGCGGATGGACCAGACGGCGTGGACGAACGCCCACGTGGCCGCGTTCGAGTTCTTCGGCGGCGTCCCGCGCCGGATCACGAGCGACAACCTCAAGACCGGGGTCATCAGGCCCGACCTCTACGACCCCAAGCTCAACCGGGCCTACGCCGAGCTGGCCGAGCACTACGGGACCCTGCTCGATCCGGCCCGGGCCAACAGGCCCAAGGACAAGCCGCACGTGGAGCGGATGGTCCAGTACGTGCGCGGCTCGTTCTGGGCCGGTCGATCCTTCGCCTCGCTGGCGCAGATGGGCGCCGAGGCCGAGCGGTGGTGCCGGGAAGTCGCCGGGGCCCGGAGGCCCAGGGCCCTTGCCGGGCAGAGCCCGTGGGAGGTCCTGGCCGCCGTGGAACGGCCCACCATGGTCCCGCTTCCGCCGCGCAGGCTCGAGCCCGCCGAGTGGCGCACCGCCACCGTCGGATCGGACTGCCACGCCTCGGTCAGGGGCGTTCTCTACTCGGTGCCCTACCAGCTCGTCGGGACCCGCCTGGACGTGCGCCTGAGCGGCACGACGGTCGAGTTCCACCTCGACGGGGCGATCGCGAAGGTCCACCCCAGGATCGCCAAGGGCCGCCAGAGCGACCTGGCCGACTACCCGCCCGCCGCGGCCGGGTTCTTCACCCGGGACGCCGCATGGTGCCGCGAGAACGCTTCCCTGATCGGCCCCGCGGCCGCGGCCCTGGTCGAAGGGCTGCTCGAGGAGCCGGCGGTGCACCGGATCCGCGCCGCGCAGGGCATCATCCGCCTCGCCGGCACCCACCGGCCCGAGGCGGTGGAGACCGCCTGCGCCGCCGCGGCAGCGGCCGGGGACCCGACCCTGAAGACCGTCAGGGGCCTCCTCGCCGCGGGCGTGACCGTCCTGCCCGTGCGCTCCAACGGCGACAACGGCGCCGGGGCCTACCTCCGCGGCCCCGGCGCCTTCACCGCCAGCTGAACCCCCCACGCCTGCC
>NZ_BAAGSN010000030.1:2128-41736 GCF_054782415.1 Sinomonas soli
CGGCGCCGACCACAGGAGGGAACGCGTGCGCCCCCCACCGACGAAGACAGGAGCACCATGACCACCACGACCAGCACCGCGCCCGGGCTTCCGGGTCC
Source organism: Sinomonas soli (assembly GCF_054782415.1). Lineage (NCBI taxonomy): Bacteria > Bacillati > Actinomycetota > Actinomycetes > Micrococcales > Micrococcaceae > Sinomonas > Sinomonas soli. The sequence goes on from NZ_BAAGSN010000030.1 coordinate 2,227, forward strand.
CGCGGGAGCCGACCGCACCCAGCTCGCCGCCTCCCTGCGCGCCCTGCGCCTCTCCGGGATGCTCGACTCCCTCGAGAACCGGCTCGCCCAGGCCGCCGAGGGCCAGCTCGGGTTCTTGGACTTCCTCCAGGCCCTGTGCCTGGACGAGATCAACCGCCGCGACTCCACGGCATTGGAGCGGCGCACCAGGGCCGCGAAGTTCGAGACAGACGGGCGGATCGAGAACTTCGACTTCACCGCCGACCCCGGCATCCCCGCCGCCCGCATCCGCGACCTCGCCAACACAGAATGGGTCCGCACCGGCCAGCACGTGATCATCAGCGGTCCCGTCGGCTCCGGCAAGACCCACATCGCCACCGCGTTCGGGCACCAGGCCATCCGGGCCGGGCACACCGTCCGGTTCGCCGCCACCTCCCGGGTCCTGGCCGACCTCGCCGGCGGCCACGCCGACGGGAGCTGGGCCCATCGCCTGCGCGCCTACACCAAGCCCGACCTGCTGATCCTGGACGACTTCGCCATGCGCGAGTTCACCCCGGCCCAGGGCGACGACCTCTACGAGATCGTCAACGAGCGCCCCGCCCGATCGATCGTCGTCACCACCAACCGCGCCCCCGAAGAGTGGTACCCCCTGTTCCCGAACCAGGTCGTCGCCGAGTCCCTCCTCGACCGGCTCGTGAACAACGCCCACCAGATCACCATCCAGACCGGCTCCTACCGGGCACGCCGACGCCCCGCCGCCCAATGAAACGGCCTATCGACAGGCGATCGGATCCTGGACTGGCCGAGCCTTCCTCCCAGGCCTCCTGACGACGCCCGGGCCGAGGGCTACTATCACAACAGGCACTGGGGAATTCGGTGGCGAGAACGCCGGGGAATTCCGTGGCGATCGACAGACGGGCAGAGGCGAGTTCCTCTACCCCGAGTGGGACCAGGTAGCCGGCCACTATCGGCGGGACTGGTGTCTGGTCCGCGTGCGTGAGCCGCGGTCGGCCCGTTCGGCCGTTGGTCATCGGCGGACCCTCGCCCGCTACGGCCATCTGCTGTCCGGACTTGGGCGCCAGCTCGAGCGCATGGATACCGCGGGCGCGCTCTCGCAATGGGTCAGCCCTACCGCGATGACCTCGACCTGGACGCGCCTCGATACGATGATCGATCTGAAGACCGGCGTCGAACCGCCCTAGGAGGTCTTCAGTGCATTCTCAGTGTGCACCCCCATCAACCCGAGTTCGTCGACCGCCGAGCGGCGGAGCCGGGAAGGGCTCGCGGGAACACCCGCATCCTCGATCTCCAGCGCGACGCCGTTTCGCTCTTGTCGGAGACGCTCGAACGGGTCGGCGACCACTACGGGATCTATGGCGCGGACTGCCGCATCAGTGCCGTGAAGGATCTTGACGAGATGCGTTCCGCCGCAGCCCTGCATCGCCTGAGGGGGTGCGGCCCGACCATACGACGCGCGTGGCGCCGGCTATCCGCCACCTGACCCGCCGTCTTGAGCGACATCCGGCCCCAACTGATGTTGACCGTCTCCGACGGCCGTCCGTTCAATCTCGACTAGGGCCAGTACTACGGCTACGACGCGGTGGTCGAGTACGCGCTGGCGGACGCGGGCCGTGCGCTCGAGGAGGTGCGCTCGATAGATCCTGGGACCGCGGCCGTCCTGGGCGGGATGAGTGTCTCGTGCCGGAGCTTGTTGCGTCACACTGCTCCGGCACGGGGCTCTCTAGACGGTGACGGCAGCCAGTTCCTTCAACGGGCGGCTGGTATCCGAAGCGAGTTCGGGCGGGACCGAGACGCCATCGGTGAGCGCCTTGCGAACGAACATATAGTCGCGTGTCGCGTTGATGGCATCGATTGCGATGAGGCGACCCTCGGAGTAGTAGAGGACCGAAAACTGCTCGGTGTCCGGCTCGCCGCGCACCACGACGTTGTCGTACCCGATCGAGAGCCCTGCGATCTGGAGCTTGAGATTACCCTGGTCAGACCAGAACCAAGGCACGGCGGCGGCCCCGAGCGGGCGGCCGAGGAGCGTCGCAGCCGCGATCTGGGCCTGGGCGATGGCGTTCTGCACCGATTCGATCCTGTGTCGTCCCCGACCGGTGAGAGGGTGGGGGAGGGTCGTGCAGTCGCCGGCGGCGACAATAGAGGGGTTGCTTGTGCGGGCTGCGGTGTCCACTACGATGCCGCGGTCGGTCTCGAGGCCGAGCTGTTGGGCCAGCTCGGTGCGCGCTTCGAGGCCGATGCCGACCAGCACGACGTCGGCTGGCAGCACTCGGCCGCCGGCGAGGCGCACTCCGGTGACGGCACCCTGCTCGCCGTCATCCTCGCCCTCGAAGGAGTCCACGCCGGTCTGGAGGAGGACCTTGGTGCCGCGTCGCCTGTGGGCGCGGAGGTAGAACTCGGAGACGACCGGGGCGACAGCGCGGCCCAGAAGCCGGTCGGCTACGTCGACTACCGTTACGTTCTTGCCCGCCGCAGTCGCGGCCGAGGCGGCCTCGAGGCCGATGAAGCCGCCGCCGATCACGACGACGTTCGCCGCCGCTTCCAACCGCGTGCGCAGCTCGTTCGCCTGGTTGAGGTCGCGGAGGTAGCAGACGCCGCGGCGATCCGAGCCGGGAACCGGGAGCCTGCGGGGCCGCCCGCCCACAGTCAGAGCGAGCCGCGAGAAGGGGATCGATTCCCCAGTCTGGGTGGTTGCGACACCGGTTCCGCCGCCTGCCGTATCGAGCGTGATGCGCTCGATACGCGTCGATAGTCGGAGCTCGATCTGTTTGTCGGCGTACCACTCGAGCGATCTGAAGCCGAGCGAGTCCGCCGTGACTCTGCCGGCAAGGTAGGCCTTTGACAGGGCAGGACGCTGGTATGGCGGAGTTGCTTCGGCGCCTGCGAGCGTGATGGGTTCGGTGTCGCCGTACTCGCGCAGCGAGGTGGCCAGTTGCAGCCCTGCCTGGCTGGCGCCGACGATCAGTGTTCCGGTGGGTGCAATCATGCGATCTCCTTGGTTAGTCCATTGAACCATATCGCTCGGACGGCATCGTGGCGAGACTTGAATCGCACGTCCCTCCGGAAGAGATTTCCCCGAGATCTGGGGGGTCCTTGTGAGGCGACTCACGAAAGGGGTTGCCTTGGACTAACAATTCTTCCTATGGTGTTGGTCATGCTAAATACCACTGGCCGGACGAAGACGTTCGCGGGCTCAGCCCAAGACCGGCCCGACCCGCGGCATGACCGGTCGGAGAAGGGGCACCTTGCGGCGGGTGGAGTCGTCATCGACTACCCCAAACCGGGTTCCACCGAGGTGACCAGGGCGGTCGAAGACTGTGACCTCGCGCTGGAACGTGGCGACTTCGTCTGTCTCGTCGGTCCTTCAGGCTGCGGCAAGACAACTCTCCTCAATGCGATCGCCGGATTCGTGCCGATAGCCGGGGGCTCTCTCCGGCTCGATGGACGGGACATCCCTGGCCCTGGTCCCGACCGTGCCATGGTCTTCCAGCAGCCCAATCTGCTGCCGTGGCGGTCGGTCCTCAAGAACGTGACCTACGGACTCGAGCTGTCTAAGTCGATGCCGAAGGCGGAGGCGCGCGCTCGGGCTTCCGAGCTTCTCGACCTCGTGGGACTGGCCGACGTGGCGCACCAGTACCCGGCGCAGCTGTCGGGCGGAATGCAGGCGCGGGTCAACCTCGCGCGCGCACTTGCAGTCGATCCTGAGCTCCTGCTCCTCGACGAGCCATTTGCCGCCATCGATGCGCAGACCCGCGAGGTCATGCAAGGAGAACTCCTGCGGATCTGCGCGGCCAAGGAGGTCACCGCCGTCTTCGTCACACACGACATTTCGGAAGCCGCCTTCCTCGCAGACCGCGTGTGCGTGTTCGGGCCGCGCCCGGGCCGAATCGTCAAGGAGTTCGCGATCCCGTGGGAGCGGCCGAGAGACCAGGAGATCCGGCGAACGCCGGAGTTCGCGGCATTGTGCGAGGAGATCGCCTCTTCGCTCTACAGCGCGATTGCCGAAGCGCGTGCTCAGCAGAAGGGAGGCGAAGACCGATGAGCGCACCCTCTTCCACAGCCGCTAGGGCGTCGGCTGTGGACCGCAAGGCCAGCCAGTCTAGTGCCAGCCCCCGCACCGCGCGCGGAGTTCGCCGAATCGGTCAGGAGGGGCTGATCGGCACAGTGGCGGTGGTCTCAGCCATCGTGATCTGGGAGCTCGTCGCACTGGCACGCATCAAGCCGGCCATCATCCTTCCGGGGCCTATCGATGTCGTCAAGGCATTCGTCGACCTGTTCAGCAGCGGCTCAATCTGGGTCGACCTGGGGACCAGTGCTGAGGAACTGCTCCTGGGCCTGCTGATCGCCACGGTCATCGGCCTTCCACTGGGCCTGCTCGTCGGATGGTACCGGCGCTTGTCGTATGCGCTGAATCCCTTCATCAACTTCCTCTATGCGACACCACGAATCGCACTGACGCCGCTGCTAATCATCTGGCTGGGGCTCGGCAACTCCTCGAAGGTCGCGATCGTATTCCTCATGGCGCTGTTCCCCATCCTGATCAACGCCGCGCAGGGAGTGAAGGCGCTCGACCAGGGGTCCGTACGCGTGGCCAAGTGCTTCGGCGCGAGCGATCTGCAGCTCTTCACGACCGTGGCCTTGCCTGGAACCGTTCCGTTCATTGCAGGCGGGCTCAGGCTCGCCGTCGGCCAAGCGCTTATCGGTGTCTTCGTCGCCGAGCTCTCCGGCGCCGACCACGGCATCGGCCTCATGATGAGCACTGCCGGCCAGCAGTTCCAGACCGCGCAGGTCTTCGCGGGGCTGTTCATCTTCGCGTTCGCAGGCATGTCCCTCACCGCGCTGCTGCGCCGGCTTGAAAACCATTTCGCCGCGTGGCGACCGAGCTCCCACTGATGCAGTTTCCAAAATTCCGTCCTGCCGATCCGAAAGAGTGGTACCTGCTTATGAATGTCAGACGATTCGCCAAGGGGATCGGGGTGGTTGTTGTACTGGCGCTCGGCTCGTCCTTGGCAGCATGTGGCGGTGGGAGCAGCGCGAGCAGCAGCACCCCGAACCTAACTGTGAGCTACAGCGAGGTAGTGGCCGACGAGCTGCCCTTGTGGATCGCCGAAGATGCCGGCTACTTCAAGGATCAGGGGCTCACAGTCAACTTGAAGAGCGTCTCGAGCGACCAGGGCTTCCCTGCGCTAATTTCCGGCCAGACCCAGCTCGCCTCCATCGGCGGCTCGGAGATCATATCCGGTGCCGCGTCCGGCGCCAACGTGAAGGTCCTCGCCACGCTCACCCCCGTGCTGCCCTATGAGCTGTGGACCAAAGCGACCGACGCTGCCGGGTTGAAGGGCAAGAAGATCGGCATCACGTCCAAAAGCGGCTCGATCTACATCGCCACACTGCAGGCGCTGAGGCTGCTGGGTCTTTCCGTGTCCGATGTCACCCTGATCCCGCTTGGCTCGACGACGAACGTCAACAACGCCCTGCTCGCCGGGACTATAGACGCAGCAGTTTCGCACCCGCCAGCCTCCTCGAAGTTCCAAGCCGCTGGCTTCCACAGCCTGATCGACCTGGCCCAGCAGAAGCAGCCCGGGATCAACGTCGGGATTGCCTCGACGGCCGATTTCATCAAGTCGAATTCGAGCACAGTCACCAAGTTCATGACCGCCCTGAAGCAGGCGATCCAACGGGAGCGGAACGACGAACAGTACTGCCTGGGGCTGATCAAGCAGCACCTTGGCGTCTCAGACCAGAAGGCGCTGGAGCAGACCTGGCAGTACTACGCCAAGGATGTTGTGCCCTCCAACCCGACTCCGACCGTGGACGAGCTGAAGGCCGCGCAGCAGAGCCTATCCTCGGTCAAGGGGGTCAGCAGCCTCAACCTAAACAAGCTGCTCGACACGAGTTTTGCCACCTCGGTCTTCGGGCCGAACTCGGGAAGCTAGGAGTTGTAGGCGCGCCTCTCCCCAGAACAAGGCCGGGATCGGGCCCGGGACCACTCCCACAAGGAGGTGGCTCCCGGGTGTCCATTCCCGATCTTGACGGCACTCCGATCCGCCCTCGATCGAGGCTTGCGGGTCGCGATGCCATAACTGCGGCCAGATCTGAAATGTGGCCGGAGCCGGGCGTAGCAGAGGACGGGATAACGGCGAGTGATCAACGTCCGCGTCCCTACGACACAGACCCTGGGGCCATTCCTGAAGGGGGATGGCCCCAAGCCTGTCGGATGGCCGGATCGGCATGAGCGGACCGGCGGTTGGCCCTCCCTCAGAACTCGCCGCCAGCGGCCATCCAGCGCGCCGCTTCGCGCATATCTTCGCTCGCCAGCAGGGTAGGGTCGAGTGCGACGTCGGTTCGGATCGCAAGCGCCGCCAGTACTGCCTTGCGGGCCCGACGCCCATCCAGCCCGAGAAGCAGCTTGGCGAGATCTCCGTCTCCGTGACCTTGATCCTCGGCGAAAGGCATAAGAGCCGGCCACTGCCCGCTGAGCTCATGCACGATCCGTTCGATCGTCTCGACGTCAGGAAGGGTGGTCGCGAGCACGAGGTCGGCACGCGAGAGAACTGCCTCGTTCACCGCTTCGAGGAAGTTCGTCGTCACCACGAGAACGAGATGCGGGCCCTGGGCGCGGAGCGGGTCGAGCCCCGCGAGCACCGCGTCCGTCGCGCGATGCACGTCAACCGGGTTCGTCTCGAAGGAGGCACTGCTGCGTCGGACCGCCAGGGCTTCGACCTCGTCGATCAGACCGGTGGTGTGAGGGCGTCTAGCGGCGATCTCGGGCACGGTGTCCAGGAAGAGCCTCGACACAGCGCGCTGGCTCTCGCCGAGCATGTCGCTGGGGCACTCGTGCGATTGACCTCCACGAGCGTCGTCGCGCCCCGCTTGGCAACTTTCAGGGCCGCCGCCTGCGCGTGGCCCTGTGCGAGCGTGGTCTTGCCGGTGCCGGGAGGGCCCGCCAGCACGAGGAGCCCGTGGGGGCTCCCGACAGGTTCGTCAGGGGCCGCCCCTGCCGAAGGACGAGGAGTGCTGCGCCGCTCCTTCGTCCCTGCAGGCACTATCATCGGCTCCCATGGGTGTCGTGGTGGTCCAAGAGAAGCGCGGAATACGCACGACGCGGGCCGTGTCCTCCGCCGAGTCGTTGAAGTGCTGGTGCCAGAGGTAGAGGTCGACCATGATAAGGTCGCCCTTCTTCCACGGGTGGTTCTCGCCGCCTCAGGCTCGGTGCCGAGGTGTGAGTGGCCCTCGCCGTCGACGACGTACAGCCAAGCCTCGCCCGGGTGGCGGTGCATTGACTGGCCGCGGCCTTTCGCCGATCTCGAACATGGCCATCGTGATGCCGGAGGCCTCGTAGCCGATCGCCCGATCGAGGAGAGGTCGTACGCGTGCCGCCCGGGGTGTTGAGCATCTCGAGCTCGTCCCAATCGGTGTGCAGGCGACCGCTGCGGCGCTTGTCCTGCTCCTTGCCGAGGCGGCGCGCGTACGCGTCGTCGCCCTGGACGCCATCGGCCTTCGTGTATGCGGGGTGGCCTGGGAGCGTCTCGGAGCGGCTCGTGGCCGCGGTCCTCGAGGACAGACATGTCCATCGTGGCAACCAACGGCTCACTCGAGAAGGCCGCGTACCGGAGCGTCTCCCCGTTGTCGCTGCCCGACCGGCGCCAAGCCCAGGCCGGGATGTGCACCGAGTCGCCGGCGGCGATCTTCACATGGTCGCCGTCGATCTCGATCCAGCCCTCGCCCCAGATGCCCCAGATGCCCCAGATGCCCCAGATGCCCCAGATCATGGCATCCCAAGAGTGGCGGTGGATGGTGGTGATCGCCCCGGGGCCGACCCCGTGGAGCAAGGCATCCATCGAACGGGTCGAATTATCGCCGTCCTCGCCCATATAGACACCCACCCGGCTGCCTCGCAGCGTGCCCTTCAGCTCGACGTCCTCGAGCGGATCACGGTGCGATGGTTGGCACCCAGCCCCGGATGAAGTTCTCACGGGACTTCTGCACGTGGCACTGGCTTGTCTGGGTCGTAGTCTTCGTCGACACAGACCCCTCCTAAATACCTGAACCATTGATCCTCTGATTCTTCCCGGGAAAAGGTCAATGGTTAGGCCAAGCAAGGTGGTGCATACCGCTGGGCACGCACGTCGCCGGCGTCAGGGCGTGCGCACGCGCTCGGCCGTCCTACCAAGATGCTCGATCATGACCTTGCGGGCGGCTGCGGGATCGCGCCGCTTGATCGCCTCAGCGAGCTCACGGTGTTCGTCGATGCCTTGGCGGCTCATTGGCGCGGATATGTGCGACTCCTCGATGGACATCCGCATTGGGCCGTTGAAGCTCTGCATGAGCATCTCGATGGCTGGGTTGTGCGTGCATTCCGCGATTCGAATGTGAAAAGAAGCCGAGAGCTCCGGGGTGTAGGTGCCCGCCTCGAGAGCGCCGTCCGCCTCCTTGACCATTGCGAAAAGCGCTGCAATGTCCTCATCGGTCGCGCGCTCGACCGCCAGGGGCAGTGTGCCGAGTTCGACGATGAAGCGCGCTTCGATGACGTTGGCCGCTGTGAGGGAGGCGAGCGAGATGAGGTCGGCCAGCCCTTCGCCGAGCCGCTCTGCGGAGGGGCTGGTGAGGAAGGCGCCGCCGTGGGAGCCCACGCGAATCGTCACCAGCCCGTTGGTCTCAAGAACTCGCAGCGCCTCCCGAACGGTCACTCGACTCACGCCGAACCGTTGGCACAACTCTCGCTCGCTCGGCAGCCGGTCCCCCGGCTGCAGCCTCCCGTCGCGAATGAGCGCCTTTATCTGGTCGACAATGATCTGCGAGGCTCGGTCGACGTTGACGGGCAGGAACAATTCCGGAGTGTTGGTGGCCATCGTGCCCCCGTTCCTGTCGGCCGTCGATCAAACGGATTGGCAATCCGAGAAAAACCATAGGCCTCCGAGACACAAGGGCCTAATGAAATGCTACATGATCTCGGGCCGCTGGGACGCCGAGCTCGGGACGTCTCACTCAGATCACGCCTGCCAGCCTGGTCAACAGCGGGATCGCTCAGGTCAGTGCTGAATCTCGCCGGCATCGAAGTACTCCTCGAGCACCTCCACGATGTCCGGACATCAGCTCTGGTTGTGGTTCCCGAGGGCGGTGCGAACGACTCCAGCGATCGCCTGGAAGCGTGTTCGTGCGGAGCGATTTCGGTGGGCGAAAATCACCCTCGCGGTCCGGGCGGAGCAGGACGAGGAGTTCCAATAACTTCACGGCGCCGTCCGCGCCCCCCCTCGGCTGAGGGGTTGCGGAGACGGCGCATGACGCGTCCTACGCCTACGCGCAACCTTTGCCTCCTGCGAGAGGTGAAGCGGTCTCTCTTGAGCTCGGACCTCTGGCTCAGCGGCGTCCGCGAATCGAGACGCAGATCTCGGCCAGTGCCCTTGGAAGGTCCCGCTTGTCGGCGATGACGTGATACATCGCCGGCTCGCAGGCTGATCCGAGATAGCCCGCGCCGTCCGGATCGAAGGTAACGAGATACGGTTCCACCCGCCCTCCGCCGCTTCCTTGAGGGCACGCGCGGCATCCGACGGCGTAGGAGAGCATCGCCTCTTCGTCGTGCTGCTGGCCATAGTCGATGTCGTACGGGCGCCCGTCGGGCTCTTCGACGTCATTGACGACCGAGCCCGCGAATCCCTCGGCGCCGGCGAGCCTGTCGGCGAGGGGGTCGACGCGATACGGGCGCTGAGCCGCCGTCAGGCCCAGTTCCGCAAAGCGCACCTCATGCACCGCGCGGTGCGCACCTTCAGCCTGCAGGCCCGGTAGGATGTCGCGGACCCGCAGCACTGCCTCGGCGCTGGACTCGACGGTCGCCACGGGGTCGCGCAGCGACGGGCGCCGGGGACGATCCGGGCGATGGGCCCTTCCGGGCCGTCCATCAAGGCCCCGTGGTGAACGCCGCGGGCGGCCCTCGCCAGGCCGGGGAACCAGAGGTCGGGCGCGGCATCGATCCGGAGGTCTTCGCCCGTCGCGAAGATGCGCACTCCCAGCTGGGACTAGCCGAACAGAGCCGCGAGTCGCTCGAGCGCGGGCCGGTTGCATCCTGCTCCCCGGTCCGGCCGGCCGCGGACAGAGGCGGTTGAAGAGCGGCTCGTCTCGGTCGAGGTCGAACGTCCCGCGAGTGCAATGCATCGCCCGGTGGGTCATCGCGATCTGGAACATCCGTCCGCGGTGAACTCGGCGTGATCGTCCAGATATGAGAGTTTCTCCCATCCTGGGGAATCGGGATTTCCACCTCTGCTGGTTCTGAGTGGTCCTGTCGCAGGTCGGCACTCGGGGCACCCTCGCCGCGAATCTCTACCAAGTCTACGCCCTGTCCGGATCGCTCGCCGAGACGGGGCTCGTCGGAGCCGCGCGCAGGCGATCGCACTCGTGGCGCTGAGCCCGATAGGCGGGGCGCACGCGGACCGGCTCGACCGCCGTCGTCTGCTCCAGGCGTCGCAAGGGGTGGCGACGATCGTCGCCATCGGGCTGTCGGTGGTGACCATGGCGGGTTCGGCACTTCGCCGCAATCACCCTCGTCGCATTACTCGCATGGCTCAACACCAGCCTTAGCAACACGCCCTACGGCGCCCCAATGCAGTCCGCAGCTGCGCTGCCGCCCAGCCCGTTGACATGAGTTCGATGGGTATTACCATTGGACCAGCAGCGTGGGTGGAGGATGGATGGCCAAGGACGCACCTAAATCGGATTTGATCGCGAAGAAGTTTGCCCGTGAGAAGGACACAGCCCACAACCGACCTTCGGCGACCTCGGGCCCGCACTCGGCCGACCCATCGCAACAGCTGCGCTCAATGGACGTCTGTCTTGTCCGCTCTTGCCCGCTTCAGCACGGACCCGGGCGTCAGGGCTGCGAGCATCCGGATACAAGGTCCAGCTCAGCAGGATCAGCTCGCACGTCTCAGATCCTAAACGGACCCTGGCACGCCGAAACCTCCCCGTCGTCAGCCCCGACATCAAACTGGGCGAATCCATCGGCCCCAGTGCGGTCTCGGAGGCCCTCGCCCAACACTTGCACCGCTTCGGGCGCCCGCCGACCGAGGACCTGCTCGTCGCGCTGCGCTGGACCGGCGAGCCCGACTATCCACGACTGCGTGTGCTCGTGGAAGCGCTTGCCAAACCCTGGTGGACCGGATCGCCGCCCGATCACCCCTGTACCTGGTGCTAGACGCCGACCCGGCCAGGAACCTGGGACGAATCCTCCCCGAGGAGCTCTGCGGTCGGGTCGACTTGGTGGTACCCGACGGCGTCAGTCTGCACGACTACGTCGACCTCGGCCGTCCGCGAGCCCGCGGGCACAGTGCCAGTGACCATCAAGTCACCCTTGTTCTCGGGGCGGACCTTTCGTAGAGCACTCTGCCCCAACCATCTTCACGGAGGATCACAATGAATGTGCCGCTCACCCTCGCATGCGAGCGCTATGACCGGACTGAGGCGCTGCGAGATGGGCGCGTGGTACCGGCGGGGGTAGATCTGACATATCTGCCTCAGCAGGTGGAGGAAACCTTCTTTCGCATGGCCCGGTTCCGGGAGTTTGATGCAGCAGAGATGTCCCTTTCCAGCTACGTCGTGAGTCTCACCCGCGACGCGCCATTCGTGGCCATTCCCGTTTTCCCCTCGCGGTTCTTCCGCCACGGCGGCATATACGTCTCAGCCCTCTCCGGGGTCGAGGCGCCGCAGGACCTGCTTGGCAAGCAGGTCGGAATAGCCGAGTACCAGTTGACCGCGAATGTTTGGATCCGCGGCATTCTGGAGGAGGAATACGGCGTCCCGCTGGACTCGGTGACTTATCGCACCGGAGGGCTGCACGATCCTGGGCGGCCGGAGAAACTGAAGCTTGACATGCCGGAGGGCCTGCGCGTTATTCCTATCGGAACAGGTGAGACGTTATCTGAGATGCTGGCAGCGGGAGAAATCGACGCTGTGTACACACCGCGGGCTCCCAGAAGCTTCAGCACTGGCGACGGGCGCGTACGCCGCCTGTTCAGTCCTCCCGGCCCCGCGGAGATCGACTACTTTCGACGCACCCGGATTTTCCCGATCATGCACGTGGTTGTTCTCCGACGGGATGTGTATGAGAAGAACCGTTGGCTGGCCCGTTCGCTGTACGATGCATTCGTCGAATCGAAGCGGCTAGCCACCCAGAACTTTGCAGAAACGGCCACACTCCGCTTCATGCTGCCATGGTTATTGGACGAGGTCGAACGCACTCAGTCAATTCTCGGCGAAGACTACTGGCCCTACGGCCTTGAGCGCAACGTCGAGACGCTGGAAGCATTTTTGCGATATTCGTACCGTCAGGGGCTCGCGGGCCGCGAGATCAGACCCGAAGAACTATTCGCACCTGAGACCCTCGAAAGCACTCTGGTCTGATGCAGACCCGTCCACGCCGATGATCCGGCCACGTGTCCCCAACTGTGCATCTGGTGAGGCTTTTCCGGCGGCTGATCCTTGTATTCGGGTGGTGGAAGGAGGCAGAACCGAAAAGGGGGATGCCCGGGAAGACGGCGGGGTTGGAGACCGTCCGACCGAAACGCTTAGGATGACGAGCGAGCCTGCGGGGAGGGACGCGCAACTCGGTAGCGTCCGGCAGAGTGGTGTACGGCTCCCGGTGAGCGTGTCGTCGTAGGACGAGGACGGTCACCGCGTGATCCTTCGAGAAGTCTTCTACCTCGACTCGAAAGGACTGCCGCGATGACCGTCGCACCCAACAGTATCGATCCTGCCCGTTTCCTCGAAGAGCATCTGGCCCAGGCCTCTCCGGACCTGCTGCGGGAGATGATGAGGACGTTCGTCAACGCACTGCTCTCCGCAGACGCCGACGCGGTCTGCGGAGCCTCCTACGGCACCGCCAGCCCGGAGCGCGTGAACCGGCGCAACGGGTACCGGCACCGTGACTTCGACACCCGCGCCGGCACCATCGACGTCGCGATCCCGAAGCTGCGGGCCGGGTCGTACTTCCCGGACTGGCTGCTGGAGCGGCGCCGCCGTGCCGAGGCAGCCCTGACCACCGTGGTGGCCAACTGCTACCTCCTGGGCGTCTCCACGAGGCGGATGGAGAAACTCGTCCAGACCCTCGGGATCACCGGCCTGTCCAAGTCTCAGGTCTCGGAGATGGCCAAGGACCTCGACGCTCAGGTCGAGGCCTTCCGCACCCGGCCCCTGGATGCGGGCCCATACATTTTCGTCGCCGCGGACGCGCTGACCATGCGGGTGCGCGAGGGCGGGCGTGTGGTCAAGGTGGGTCGCGGTCCTGGTCGCCACGGGGGTCAACGCCGAGGGCTACCGCGAAGTCCTTGGCCTGCAGGTCAGCTCCGCCGAGGACGGAGCCGGCTGGCTGGGGTTCTTCCGCGACCTCGTCGCCCGGGGCCTGACCGGGGTCAAGCTGGTCACCTCCGACGCCCACGCCGGTCTGGTCGCCGCGACGGGGGCGACGCTGCCCGGCGCCGCCTGGCAGCGGTGCCGCACCCACTACGCCGCGAACCTGATGGCGGTGACCCCGAAGAGCTCCTGGCCGTGGGTGAAGACCCTGCTCGGCACGGTCTTCGACCAGCCCGACGCCGAGGCCGTGCACGCCCAGTTCGACCGCGTCCTTGCCGCCCTCGAGCACAAGCTGCCGAGGTCCTTCGCCCACCTCGAGGCCGCCCGCGAGGAGATCCTGGCCTTCACCGCGTTCCCGAAGTCCATCTGGCGCCAGCTCTGGTCGAATAACCCCAACGAGCGGCTCAATCGGGAGATCCGCCGTCGCACCGACGTCGTGGGGATCTTCCCCGACCGGGGCTCGGTCATCCGCCTCGTCGGCGCCGTCCTGGCCGAGCAGCACGACGAATGGGCCGAGCAGCGCCGCTACCTCGGACTCGACGCCCTCGCCGCCGCCTGCCGCGTCGGCGAGCCCAGCCCCGAGGAGGCGACCGAGCCCGACCTCCACGCCCTCACCGCATAACCCCGACCCCGAAGGACCACAGGATCAGATACACCACTCAAAAGGACTTGACCCGCAACTCGCATCCGAGCTGCGCATGGGTGTAGCGCGGCTCCGTCGGAGACTGGTCGCTGAGCGACACCCCGAGAATCGGCTTTCCATGGCTTCGATGGCAGTGCTCAGTGCCCTGGAGCGCCAGGGGCCACTGACGATCACGGAGCTTGCAGCCCACGAGCACGTTCGGCCTCCCAGCATGACCAGAACAATCAACAAGCTCGAACTAATGGGTTGTGTGAGTCGAACGCCGCACACACGTGACGGCAGGGCAGTAGTGGTATCTATCACCGACAAGGGATGCGAGCACCTGCTCAAAGACCAAAACCAGCGGGACGCATGGCTAGCCCGGATTCTGGCCGAACTGAGTCAGGAAGACCGAGAAGCCCTAACGCAGGCCACCCCCATTCTCGAGGCGCTCTCGCACACCCCTAGAAAGTGGAGCCACTAGCCCTCGGCCAGACGCCCGTCGGAGCCGTCGGAGGGCTCGGAGACGTGGAAACAATTTTCGTATCCACCAGCGGGCAGCAAATCAACCGCCACCGTCGGATTTTGTTAGGATTGCTAACTATGTATCGCTCGGCAGGACCGTCATGACCGACCACCCGCGCAAGGGGCTCGTGCTCGCCATCTGCTGCATGAGCCTGCTCATCGTCTCCCTGGACGCCACTGTCGTGAACGTGGCGCTTCCCTCGATCCGGCGCGAGCTGGACACGACCGTCTCGACGCTGCAGTGGACGATCGACGGCTACACCGTGGCGATCGCCAGCTTCCTGCTCCTCGCCGGCTCCGCCGCGGACCGGATAGGCCGGAGGCGCGTCTTCCAAGCCGGACTCGTGACCTTCGGCCTCGCCTCGCTCCTGTGCAGCCTGGCGCCGACGATCCACCTGCTCATCCTGTTCCGGATCCTGCAGGGCATCGGCGGCTCGATGCTCAACCCCGTCGCGATGTCGATCATCACCAACATCTTCACCGAGCGCCGAGAACGGGCGCGGGCGGTCGGCTTCTGGGGCGCCGTCGTCGGCGTTTCGCAGGCCTTCGGGCCGCTGGTCGGCGGGTATCTCACCGAGCATGCCGGGTGGCGCTCGATCTTCTGGGTCAACGTGCCGATCGCCGCCCTTGCGGTCGTGCTGACCGCGCTGTTCGTGCCGGAGTCGAAGTCACCTCGTGCCCGCGGGATCGACCCCGTAGGGCAGGTCCTCGTCATCGTCGGTCTCGCCTCGCTGGTCTATGCCCTCATCGAGGGGCCCGGCCAGGGCTGGGGCTCGCCGGTCATTGTGGCGCTCATCGTGGCCGCGGCCGCAGCGGTGGCGGGGCTCATCGGCTACGAGCGCCGACTGAAGGAGCCCTTCCTCGACGTTCGGTTCTTCCGCTCAGTGCCGTTCTCCTCGGCGACCCTCGTCGCCGTCCTCGCGTTCGGGGCCTACGCCGCCTTCCTCTTCGTCAACGCGCTCTACCTGCAGCAGATTCGGGGCTACTCGCCGTTCGTCACCGGGCTCTATATGCTTCCCCTCGCGGCTTGCACACTGGCCGCCTCGCTCAACTCGGGGCGTATGGTGGGTCGTTTCGGTACTCGGCCCTCGCTCATGATCGCGGGCGGCCTGCTGTGCGCGAGCGGGATCAGCCTCACGTTCCTGCGGGCCGACACGCCGTACGCCGTCCTGCTCGTCTCCTACGTGCTCTTCGGCCTCGGCTTCGGGACCGTGAACGCTCCCATCACCACCGCGGCCGTCGGGGGCATGCCGATGTCCCAGGCCGGCGTGGCCGCTGGCGTCGCTTCAACGAGCCGCCAGGCGGGCGCGTCGATCGGCGTCGCTCTGGCCGGGACGCTGACCGGCGCCGGCACGAGTGATGTGATCGGCCCGTCCTTCACCGGCGATGCCCACCTGTTGTGGTGGGTGGTCGCGGCTTCGGGGCTCGCCGTCCTGCTGATCGGGTACGTCTCCACGACCCCGTGGGCGCACCGCTCCAGCGACGCCGTGCGGATGCTCTTCGAGGAAAGGAGCGAGTGGGCGGGCGTCTAGCTGTATGAGGCCATGACGTTGGTGACGCCGGCGCGTGCCTTGGTTGCTGGTGGCCGGTTTCCGACGGCAGTATGTGGTCGATGGTAGTCGGAGGTGTCTCTGGAGAGCCGGCCGGATCGGGGTGAAAATTGCCCTGCGGCCGCCCGTTGACGTCGTTACAAGTTGGTTCCAGAGGCCGGATGATAGTCGGGCGCGGGGAGCTGAGTTCCTGGGCCGGTTCATGTTGCTTAGAGCACGAGGATTAGATTCGTCCTTCCCTGCAGCTCCCACGGGCGGCCACGTTCTTGCCCGGTGGTGCGGTGGAGGAGGTGCCGACAGTGGATGTCGATCAAGAGGAAGCGGAGATCATTGCTCGGGTCGCTGCGTTGGACATCGGCAAGGCTGAGGCGGTGTGCTGCGTCAGGGTGCCTGGGGCCACTGCCCGCGGCCGCCGCGTCCAGGAGGTGCGGACCTTCTCGACGATGTCGCGTTCGTTGCTCGAGCTCGCGGACTGGCTGGCCGAGCTGGGTGTGACGCGGGTGGTGATGGAGGCGACGTCGGACTACTGGCGGGCGCCCTTCTACTTGCTGGAAGACCGGTTCGAGACATGGCTGGTCAACGCCAAAGACGTCAAGCATCTGCCGGGCAGGCCCAAGACGGACCGGTTGGACGCGGTCTGGCTGTGCAAGGTCGCCGAACGGCAGATGCTGCGGCCCAGTTTCGTGCCACCGGCACCGATCCGGGAACTGCGGGATCTGACCAGATACCGGGTCGACCTGGTCGCGGCACGGACCGCTGAGAAGCTCCGCGTGGAGAAGCTGTTGGAAGACGCCCAGATCAAAGTCTCCGTCGTGGTCAGCGACGTGTTCGGCAAGTCCGGGCGGGCAATGCTGTCCGCGCTGATCCAGGGCGAACGCGATCCCGGTATCCTGGCCGAGCTCGCGCTGGGCACGATGCGCAAGAAGGCGGCACTCCTCCGCGAGGCGTTCACCGGCAGGTTCACCGAGCACCACGGGTTCCTGCTCTCGCGGATGCTCGCCCGGATCGACGGGATCACCTCTGATCTGGCGGTCCTGCAGGAGCGGATCGACGCCCATGTGTCGCCGTTCCAGGCAGCGGTGGACCGGCTCGATGAGATCCCGGGGATCGCGGCGACGGGCGCACAGGCCATCATCGCCGAGATCGGCCTGGACATGACCCGGTTCCCCACCCCGGCCCACCTGGCGTCCTGGGCGAAGTTCGCCCCGGGCATCCTGGAGTCGGCCGGCCGGAAGAAGGGCGGATCCGCCACCGGGCACGGAAACCCCTACCTTGCCAGAGCCCTCGGCGAGGCAGCCGTGGCAGCGAGCCGAACCAAGACGTTCCTGGGCGAACGCTACCGGCGCATCGCCCGCCGACGAGGTGCGAAACGCGCCGTCGTCGCCGTCGGCAGGTCCATCCTGGTCATCATCTGGCAGCTGCTCAACGATCCCGACACGCGGTTCGTGGACTTGGGACCCGGGTTCTTCGAAGCCCACATCAACGCCGGCCGCAGGGTCCGCACCCACGTCCGCGAGCTCCAGAGCCTGGGCTACCGCGTGACGCTGGAACCCGCCGCTGCCTGAACCGCTACCTGAGACGAAGCCCGGATCGCCTCATCCGTCCCGCCCGTCGCGCCGTGGTCACCGGCACCGGGTCACCCATTTTCGGATTAGTTGTAGTGGACGTTCCAGACCGCCAGGGCTTCGGTGCGCTGGTGTTCTGAGGTCCATTCGCGGGCGTAGACGAACTCCTCTGCCAGGATCCGGTTGTAGCGCTCCACCTTCCCGTTGTGCCGTGGCGTGTACGGGGTGATGCGCTGGTGCCGGGCGCCCTGGAGGACGTGGGCGAAGTCGTGGGCGCGGTAGCAGGAGCCATTGTCGGTGACGATGCGGTGGATCCAGGTGATCCCGTGCGCGGCGAAGAAGGCCTTGGCCCGGGTGACGAACCCGATCGCGGTGGCGGCCCTCTCGTCCGGCAGGGCCTCGGTGTAGGCCAGTCGGGTGTGGCCGTCCACGGCGGAGTGGAGGTAGACGTAGCCGGCCCGGGCTCCCTTGGCCTTGGCCCGCTCGGCGGCCTTGGCCTGGGCGCTGCCGCGGCCGCGGACCCGGTGGCCGCCGCCGTCGGGGATCCGGCCGACCTTCTTCACGTCCACGTGGACCATGTGCCCGGGCCAGCGGGCGTGGATCCGCTTCGGTTCCCGGTTGGACTCGCCGTTGGGGTCGATGAAGCGGCGCCGGTTCAGTCCCAGATGGGCCAGGTGCCGGGACACGGTGCGGGTGCTGATGCGGATGCCCTCGTTGCCGAGCTCGTGGGCGATGCGGGCCGCAGACCACTTCCTCTCCCGGCGCAGCGCCTCGATCCGGACCACGACTTCGGCCGGGGTCGCGGTGGGCTGGCGCCTGGGCACCGAGGGCCTGTCCTGCAGGCCCAGCTCGCCGTGCCTGCGGTAGCGGTTGACCCACGTGGAGGCGCAAGCGCGGGAGATGCCCATCTCCGCGGCGACGTGGGCGATCGGTCGGTCCTGGCAGCGCTTCACCAGGCGCCGGCGCCCCTCGAGGGACAGCGGAGCGTTACCGTGGGTCATAGACGGGTCTTCCTTCGGTCAGGCGAGTTCTTTGGCGATTACTCATCCTGCCGTGGAAGACCCGTCCTCGTTCAGCTACACCCGCACCCAGGCGTCAGCAACCTCATGACCCGCAACACCTAGGCTTCCCCGCCGGGCTCCGGGCGGTAGTCCGGGTCGAGGTGGTGCTTGGGGGTGAGGAAGTTGTCCGTGAACTCCCCGCGGGAAATTTTCACAGGGATCTCGCCCTCGAGCCCGAGCTCGATGATGTCGTTCCCGGATTTGAGCTCCTCTGGCGTGAGTGCCTCGATGCGGAGCGCGACCTGGCCGGCCTGCCACGCGTTGAGCGTCCACGTGAAGTGGTTCTCCTCGGAGGTGGGTCGCAGCCCGTAGGGGGCGTCCGTCCCCTCGCCGGGGACGATGGTCAGCTGCGAGCGGCCACCGGAGTCGGGGATCGCCTCGCGGACGTCGATGGCAACCGGGTTGGTCTCGAAGTCCTGCAACACCTTGGTGAGCGCGAGGAGGTCGTCGCGGTAGCCGAGGAACAGGAACATCGGGTTGAAGTCACTGGGCATGTTGTCGAAGCGCAGCATGGTTTCCTCCTGGTCAGTCCTGCAGGATCCGCGCGATGTCCTCGGAGTGGGTCAGCTCGGCGCTGTCCTCCCCGTCCAGGCGGGCCTCGATCCACTGGCCGTCGCCCATGTTCTCCACGACGGTGGCCTTGATGCCGCCCACGAGCTCGATGCGGGCGCCGGCCTCGAGGGCAATCACATTAATCATTGATGAGTCCTTGGCTGCTGGGCTTTAGTGGATGGCGTCTAGAAGAACGTCGTGAGGTTCTTCGCCAGCAGGACGTTCTGGTCGAGGATGATCTCGCGGCGGGCGACCTTCCATCCGGCATCCGTGAGGCGCAGCGTGTCGTTGCGCTTGCCCACGAAGAGGTACGTTTCGTACTCGACGCGGTTCTGGTAGACGAGGAAGCGCGACCGTACGTCGACCTCGCGCTGGCCCGCCTCGTTGTCGCGGACTGCGAGGATCTGGACGTTCGAGATCATGTGGCACACCCGTGAGAGCGGCTCTTCGGCGTAGTGCACGCCCGTGAGGATTTGTTCGACGCGCTTGTTGAGGGTCCACTTGTCCTCGTCGAACCAGCTGATGCCCTGGCCGGACACCGTGTTCTCCCGCTCGGAATGCTGCCCGAACTTGACGTTGCGCCGGATCGGCATGAAGTAGACGAGGTCCTCGTCGAGGAGGTCGAGCCATTCCTTGAACTGGCGGTTGTCGATGAGGTCGGCCTCGGTGTAGAGGAAGTCCTCGATCTCGGCCTTGAGGCGGTAGAACGCGTCGTCCCGGACCAGGCCGGGCTGGGACGGCGCTTCGGGCCGCTCTTCTTCGACGGTGGTCTCCTGCGTGCTCATGAATCCTTCTTCCTTGCCACCGGGCCGCCCTGGTGAGAGAAGCAGCCCACATCAATGACTGTGCCCGAGATCGCCTCGGCCGCGTCGCTCACCAGGAACGCGACTGTATTGGCCATGTCTCTTCCGTTGATCGGGCGGCCTGCCACGGACCCCGGGGCGCCCTTCCCGAGCTTCGACGCGTCGTCGCCCACGCGGCCCAGCGAGATCCCGGAGACGATTCCTCCGCCGCCCGGGACGACGGTGTTGACCCGCACCCGGTCGTGGAAGAAGTCGTAGGCCATCGCGGCCGAGAGGGCGAACACGCCTCCCTTGCTCGCTGAGTAGGCGGCCATGTTCGGCTTGCCCCACCCCGAGCCGGAGCCGATGTTCACGATCGATCCGCCGCCGCCCTCGATGAGGTGCGGCAGGACGGCGCGGGACGTCAGGTACGTTCCCTTGAGGTTGATCGCGACAATCCGGTCGAACAGCTCCTCGTCCGTGTCGAGGACCGTTCCGAGCGGGCCGATGGCCGCGTTGTTCACGAGAGCGTCGATCCGGCCGTGCTTCGCGGTCGCGAAATTGACGACAGCGGCCACCTCCTTCGCATCGGAGATGTCGCCGCTGAGCGCGTCCACGCTCACGCCGCGGTCCCGCGCCTCCGCGACCGTGCCCGCGACGGCGCCGGCGCTGACGCCGAACGCGACGACACGGTGCCCCGCCTCGGCGAGGCCCAGCGTCATCTCGCGCCCGATCCCCGACGTCCCGCCGGCGACGATGACGACCTTGGACGCCGTCACGCGTCCGTCTTCCCGAGCAGGACGTCCCAGCTGGCGCCGTTCATGTAGTTCTTCCACGTGCGGTAGTAGCCCCTCGCCATCTGTTCTGTTGGCTGGAGGGTCGTACTGCCGGAGTAGCCCTCGTAGCTGGGGATATCTGCGCCGAGCGACTGCTGGTAGTTGAACGGGTAGCGGCGCGCGACGGTCCCGGTGCTGGCCTGGGTCGCGTAGAGCCAGTTCTCCATGTCGTCCTGCTCGGTCATGCCCGCCGGGCCCGAGTAGCGCATGTAGTAGCGGCGCAGGTAGTCCTTGACCTCGTTGGGAGCGTCCTTGTCAACGAGGAAGAAGCGCCAGGCCTCGGTGCTCGTGGGGGACTGGGGGTGCCACGCGCAGAGGCCTCGCGGCTGCCGGCCGTGGTACGAGGTGTTCGGGAAGATCGCGCCGACGAACGGCAGGAGTCGGGAGTGCTCGCCGAGGCGGATCTTGCGCTCCTCGTAGCAGTGGCGGAAGTACTCCTCCAGCACGGGGTTGTCGAGGAACGACTCCATGTACTCGTTCTCGCTCGGCTGGACGGCCGAGTGGACGCCGTGGCCTTCTGGGAAGCTCACCCAGATGTGCTGGGCCTTCTCCATCTCGTTGTCGCGGCGGCCCTTCTTGCCAGCGGCGGCGCTGGGGCCGATGCCGATGAGGTCCACGGAGCGGTGGCTGGGGTTGTGGTACGTGTCGCCGAGGAAGTTCTCCGCCGCGAACTTCCAGTTGGCCGGAAGGATCCACTTGTGGACGCCGATCACCTCGGAGCCGCCCTCGCGGCCGTCGCGGCAGTCGAGAGCCTGGTCGAGGTGGACCTTCGCATCGCCGAGGTAGGTGACGAAGTCGGGGGCGTCCTTGTCCCAGGTGGCCCAGATGGTGCCCTTGTAGTTCTCGAGCTTGGCGACCGAGACGAGGCCGCTCTTCTCGCGGTCGAGCTGGCCCTCGTAGAGGCTCCGGTATTGGGGGACGCCCTGGAGCTTGCCATCGGTCGTGTAGGTCCACGAGTGGTACGGGCATGTGAAGAGCGAGGTGTTGCCCGACTCGTAGCGGCAGACCTTCATGCCCCGGTGGCGGCACGAGTTGAGGAAGACCTGGATCTTGCCGGCCTTGTCGCGGCACATGATGACCGACTCGTCGCCCATGCGGGAGGTGAAGAAGTCGCCGTTCCTGGGGATCTGGCTCTCGTGGCCGACCATCAGCCAGGCGCGGGTGAAGACCTTGTCGAGCTCCTCCTTGTAGAGCTCGGAGTCGACGAAGAGCTCGCGGCTGATGAAGCCGTTCTCGGTGTCGACGAGGCCGTCGAGGCCGGCAAGGGTCGGGTTGCTCATGAATGTGTCCTTTCGTGAGGATCGCTCGTGGGTTTAGACGGTCCCGACGGTCTTGAGTGCGCCGCGTAGCGAGAAGCCGGGCTCCCGCAGCTGCTCCTCTGAGACGTGGACGCGGTTGACCAGGAGCCGTCGGGCGGCGAGGTGGTCGCCGGGGCTGTTGACGGATTCGACTGCGATGAGCCTGCCGTCGCGGATCCGGCATACCGAGAAGCGGCCCCGGGTCGTGTCTCCGAGGACGAACGTCGTGTCGGTGGGCTGGGAGAGCCCCGCGATCTGGAGCTTGTCGCCCGTCTGGTGGCTCCAGAACCATGGCACGTCGGCGTATTCTCCGCAGTCTCCGGTCAGCTGGCGGGCCAGGAACCGGGCCTGGTCTGCGGCGTTCTGGACCGACTCGACGCGCACGAGTGCTGTCGTCTCGGGACGAGGGTGGTTCGAGCAGTCGCCGATCGCGAAGATGGCCGGGTCCGACGTCGCGAGGGACGAGTCGACGACGATCCCGTTGCCGATCTCGAGGCCCGCGGCCTCGGCGAGTTCGACGTTCGGGATGACGCCGATTCCCACGAGGACGAGGTCGATGTCGCGGACCTCGCCGCCGATGCGCGCGCCGGCCACGCGGCCGTCTTCGGCGCGCACCCATTCCTCGATGGCCGTGCCGGCGAGCACCTCGGAGCCCCACTCCGTGTGCCGCGCCGAGAAGTATGCGGAGATCTCTTCGGACACGGCGCGGCCCAGAACGCGGGGCGCCATTTCGACGACCGTGACATTCGCGCCCGCGAGGTTCGCGACGGAGGCGAACTCGAGGCCGATGAAGCCGGCACCGACCACGAGGATGTTCTTCGCGGCCGAGAGGGCGCCGCGCAGGCGATCGGCGTCGTCCCGGGTCCGGAGGTAATGGACGTTGGCAGGCTCGCCGCCGTCGAACGCCAGACGACGGTTGCGGGCCCCGGTCGCGAAGACGAGCCGGGTGTAGGGCAGGGCCCGGCCCGAGGCCAGGGTCACGGTCGAGTCTTCGCGGGAGACCGACACCGCCGGGTCGCCTGCGATGAGTTCGATGCCGTGCTCGCGGTAGTACGTGGCGGCCCGGATCGGGAGTTCGGCGGCGTCCATGTGCCCGGACATGTACTCCTTGGACAGGGGCGGGCGCTGGTACGGGAGGTCGGCCTCGTCGCCGACGAGCACGATGCCGTCCGCGTAGCCCAGCTCGCGGAGGGACACCGCGAGCTGCGCTCCCGATTGGCCTGCGCCGATGATGACGGTCCCGGCGCTCATTGCTCCTCCGGGAGGTTCAGCACGAGGCCGTCGAGCTCGTCGTCAACCCTGATCTGGCACGACAGGCGGCTGTTGGGCTGCCGGGCGCAGGCGGTGAACTCGAGCATGTCGTCCTCGTCGAGGCCGGGCTCGCCCACTCGGCCGGTCCAGGCGGCGTCCACGAAGACGTGGCATGTGGCGCAGGAGGCTTCGCCGCCGCAGTCGGCGACGATCCCCTCGACGCCGCCCAGGAGGGCTGCGCGCATCGCGCTCGAGCCTTCTGCGGCGTCGACCTCTTTGGTGTCGCCGTCGGGGCGGACAAAAACGATCTTTGGCATGGCGCGCTTACTCCTTCTCAGCGGCGGCGGGTGCGACGGCCGGCTTCTGGCGGTCGCGGACGAACAGCATGGCGATGAAGCCGAAGATGGGACCTGCGGCGAGGGCGAGGAAGGCGATGTCGAACGACTTGGCCGCGCCGAACACCGCGCCGACCACGACGGGGACGACCACGCTTCCGAGCTGCCAGATTCCGTTCGCGACGCCGGAGGCGCTGCCGGAGACGCCGTTCGGGACGAGGCGCGGGACGAGCGAGACGAGGAGGGGGCTCCAACCGTAGGCGGCCAGTCCGAGGAACGGGGCGGCCCAGAGGAAGGCCGCCGCGCTGTCGAGGCGGCCGAAGACGAGCAGGATCGAGGCGAACAGGGCCAGCAGGATGATCGAGGGGATCTTGCGGGCGCCGCCGAAGAATCTGTCGCAGATCCAGCCGATGATCGGCTTGGCGAGGACCGCCGCGACCGCGAAGATCCCGACGACGAGTCCGGCGGTCTCCGGCGAGATGTGCTTGCCCTTGATCATGAGGGTGTTGGACCACGTCACGAAGCCGTAGAGGCCCCAGAACGCGCCGAAGCCAGCGAGGCACGTGAACAGCAGGTTCGGGTTGGTGAACATGGCCGCCAGATCGCGCCGGAAGCGGCCTTTGGGCGCGTCCTTGTGCTCGGTGACGAGCGGGCCCGGCTTGAGCGTGAAGAACAGGGCGGCCGCGACGGCAATCGAGATCGCGCCGAACATGATGTACGAGGTGCGCCAGCCCGAGGCCGTGATGAGGGCCGGGACCACGAAGTTTGCGATGGCCGTGCCGAGCGAGGTCGCAGCTGTGAAGATGCCCATGGCGAAGCCCTGCTCCTGAGGCTTGAACCAGCTCACGATGAGCCGGATGCCTGCGGCGTAGTCGGCACCGGCGAAGAAGCCGACGACGGCCTGGATCGCGATGCCGATGGAGGCATTGGTGGTCGAGCCGAAGGCCAGCATCGAGGCGCCGGCGCCCAGGAGGGAAACCGTCAGGATGACCTTGCTGCCGATCGCATCCGAGGCGAAGCCGCTCCAGAAGTTGGTCACGACGTACCCGATGTAGTACGCGGTCGCGAAGGCCCCAAGAGCCTGGACGGTGACGTGGAGGCTCTCGCCCACGAACACCGAGGCCGGGCCCCACGTTGAACGGTCAATCGAGGTGAGGGTGAACGAGGCCCAACAGGCGACCAGGATCAGCCATCGGTAGCGCGGCATGCCGACCTCTGCCTTCGTTGCGGTTGCTGCGGTGCTCGACATTGAGCCTCCAGACGTCATCAAGGGGGATGGGATTTCAGCAGGTTCTTCCATCCCGTATCGCAGAGTGATATCCTGTTTTCACAGGGTGTGATTCGAAGATAGAACAGCTGTGTGATGGAGTCAACAGGAGGCATGAGTGGCCGTAGCAAGAACCGGCGCAGACAGCGCTCGGCGCGCGATCGACATGCTGTTCGCGTTCGAACGAGCCCCGCTCGCAACCGTGCGCGAGCTCGCCGAATTGGCGGACATGCCGGTCCCGTCGGCACACCGATATGTCGCGATGCTTCGCGAGATGGGGCTCGTCGAGGAAGCGGGGCGGAGCCAGTACCGGCTCACGATGCGGCTCGTGGCGCTCAGCCAGACGGCTCGGCGCGCGACGACGCTCATCGACGTAGTCCAGCCATTCATGCAGTCGCTCGCCACCGAGACGGACGAGACCGTGATCCTGGTTCAGCCCATTGCCGGCCTGCCCGTCTGCACCCACCGGATCGAGGCCGAGCGGCGGCTGCGGCTCTCCTTCGAGGTCGGCCAGTACCTCCCGCCTCTCCGAGGGGCGAGTGCACACCTCGTGATGGGCGCGATGGCGGAGGAGGAGCGCCTTCGTTACGTCGAGGACGCGATCTCCCGTGGGGAACGACCCCCCGTCTCGGGTGTCGACGGGTTCCTCGCGGAGGTCCGCCGGGACGCCGATCGCGGCTGGTCGGTGAGCCGCGAGGAGATCGACGAGGGCGTCTGGAGCATGGCCGCCGCCATCCGCAGCGAGGGCAAGTTCATAGGCTCGCTGTCCGTCCCGTGCCCCGCGTTCCGCATGGATGAGGAGAAGTCGGAACAGATCATCGCTTCCGTACGGCGGGCAGCGCGGGAGATCAGCGAGACGCTCGGCTCATGAGCGCCCGGCTCTGGCCCTCTACTGAGCTGGGCGTCGGATTCGCCAGCCTTCCCAAGGGCGGCCCGCCCGGCACCACAGCCGCTACATCGGGGCCCTGAGGATCAGCCCGCGCCAGCCCACGGTCGAGGACCGGGCCGGTCCCAGGCAATGGGAGGGCGTGCGTTCTCGTTGGAGCCGCACTGTCAGGGGGAGTGCCCGAGCGCGATTCGGCGCTCTCGAGGTGGAGCCGGCTACGCGGTGATGTTGGCCGCCGTCACGAACCATTCAGAGCATCAGTGAAGCACGCATCCTGGGATTTCAAGATCGACAACGACCTCTTTCGTTCCACCAAGGGCGTGACGGGCGCGCACCGTACGATTCGTCAGTGGCCGTTCGCAGGGTCGTCCGAATCCCGGGCCGCAGCCTCGCCGGCATCGAACGCGCCCAGACGCTCGAGTTCCTCCGAGGCAAGCTCGAAGTCGAATAGGGCCACGTTCTGGGCGAGCTGAGCGGAGGTATCGGCCCGTGGGACCGGGACGATGCCCTGGTCAACATGCCAGCGCAGCAGGATCTGCGCGGGGCTCTTGCCGTATCGCTCCGCGAGCCCTACTACGTACGGATCGGCCAGAAGCGCACTGCCACGCCCCAAAGGGCTCCAGGACTGGGTGACGATTCCGTGCGCCGAGTGCACTGCGCGCGGGCCGAGACGGGCAAGGTCGACACTGAGCTGGATCTGATTGACGTCGGGAACCACCCCAGTGGCGTCGATGATCCGGTCGAGGTGCGCGGGCTTGAAGTTGGAAACGCCGATCGCCTTGACCGCCCCCTCCTCCAGAAGCGTCACGAGCCCCTTCCACGCCTCGACGTACTGGCCGTGAGCCGGAACCGGCCAATGGACCAGGAAGAGGTCCAGATACTCAAGGCCGAGCTTCCGCAGGCTTGCCTCGTAGGCACGCTTGACGCCGTCGACGCTGTGGCTCTCCTTGTTGAACTTGCTTGTGACGAAGAGCTCCGAACGGGGGACTGCAGACCGAGCGATTCCGCGTCCGACGGCCTCTTCGTTGCCGTACTTGAAGGCAGTGTCGACGAGCCGGTAGCCGAACCCGATCGCCTCGGCGACCATGTCCTCGCACTCCTGGCCCAGATGCGGCCATGTGCCCAGGCCGACGGACGGGATCCGATGTCCGTGGACGAGCTCAATTCGTGGCTGGTCAGCAGGTGCGGCCACGCGCCACCTCCTTGGGGTTTGGGTCAGCCGATGAGTGCCCCCAGCCGCACCGCGGCGTCATGGAGCGTCTGGCCGAACATGACGAGCTTCTCTTCTGTGAGGCGGTACAGCGGGGCGGAGACGTTGAGGGCCAGGCGGGCACGGCTCGAGGTCGGGATGGCCACGGCCACTGAGCCCACGCCCTCTTCGATCTCCTCGCGGTTCACGGCGTAGCCCTGCTCACGCACCTCGTCGAGCTGCGCCTCGAGCGCCGCGCGGCTCGTCACGGACTCCGCCGTAACCGGCTCGAGGTGCTCGCTCGGGTACAGGGCGTGAAGCTCCTCGCGGCTCAGGCCCGCGAGGATGGCCTTACCGGTCGATGTGCAGTGCGCCGGCATCTCGCGTCCGAGCCGTGAGGCGACCCGCACGGCGACCTCCGGCTCGGCGACCGCGAGGAACCGGATGTAGCCTCCCTCGAGGATCCCGAGGTGGCTCGTCTCCCGCAGCGTCTGGCTCACTTCCTCGAGGATGGGCTGGGCGAGGCCGGGCACGTCCATGCGCTTCAGCACCGAGAAGGCGATGTTGGTGAGGGCAGGCCCCGGGCCGTAGGCCTTTGACCGGCTGTCCTGCCGCACGAAGCCGCGCCACACGAGCATCGCCAAGATGCGGTGGGCCGTCGACGTGGCGACCCCGAGGTAGGCCGCCGCGTCGGACAGCCTGACCTCAGAGCACTCGCCCAGGAGGAGGATGAGACGGAGAGCGTTGTCCACCGACTCGATGGGGTACTGCGGCTGTGCTCCGACGGACATCGCCAGAGATTTTCCGGAATTCTGCACAACAGAAACCCTATCGTCTTCCCGCGACGTCGCCAAGCGGTCCGCGGCCGCGCCGCTCACGTGGCCGGAGCGCTCATCAGCCGCCCTCGGATCTCCGCCGTGGTAGTACGTGCGGCCACCGAGCGGCGGGCGTCGATGAGCGCCTTGGGCCAATTGACCACGACGGCGCCCTGCAGCGGCTCGCTGTCCTCGCCGTAGAGCAGGACGAACCTCTCGTGCTCGGGGGCGCCGATGAGGTGCGCGTCCTCGGACCCGGTGCGGCCCACTATCTGGATCTTCCAGTCGTACTGGTCGCTCCACACGTACTCGACCGGCGCGTAGTCCTTCGCGCCGTCCGGGTTGACGATGTTGTGGGCCGCGAGCTTCGCCTGGTCCACCGCACTTGTCCAGTGCTCGAGGCGGTGCGTCTGGCCGTCGTCGCGGCTCGTGAACCGCGCGATGTCGCCCACCGCGTAGATGTCGGGGGCGCCGAGGGCCGCGAGCGTGGCGTCGCACACTACGCCGTTCTCGACGACGAGGCCGGAACCGTCGAGCCATTCGGTGTTCACCACGGCCCCTATGCCGAGCAGGAGGGCGTCCGCGCGCAGCACGCTTCCGTCGGTGAGTGCGAGGATGAGCCCGTCCTCGTCCCGCTCGAGACCCGTGACCCCGGTCCCGAAGCGCGTCTCCACACCCTCCGCCCGGTACTTCGCCGTGAAGTATTCCCCTGCCTCGGGATGGAGTGCCCGCGACATGGGGTAGCCGAGCGGGTCGATGAGCGTGACCCGCATGCCTGCTGCTCGGGCGGTCGCGGCGGTTTCCGCACCGATGAACCCCGCGCCCACGACTGCGAGGTGCCGGCCGGGCGTGAGCTCTTCCGCGAGGCGGTCCGCGTCCTCGCGGCTGCGCAGCACGTGGACTCCGGGGCCGTGGGCCCATGGAATGCGGCGCGCACGGGCACCCGTGGCGATCACGAGCGTGGAGTACTCGAGCGTGCGCCCGTCGGAGAGCGAGAGTTCGTGCGCCGCGGGTTCGAGTCCCACGGCGGAGACACCGAACTCTGTCGTGGCACCGAGCTCGTCGAATTCCGCGGCGGTGACCAGGTCCATCTCGCGGTCGGTGTGGGTGCGGTTGAGGTACTTCTTGGACAGCGGTGGCTTGTCGTAGAGCGGCGAGCTCTCCGAGTCGACGAGCACGAGCTCCCCGTCGAAGCCAAGCGGGCGGAGCGTCTGCGCCGTCCTGACTCCGGCCACCGAGGCGCCGACGATCACGATCCGATCCATGACGCCTCCTGAACGAGCTTCAGCGCCGAGACCGGGCAGCTGCGCGCGGCCTCTTCCACGCGGGCGTGCTCGGAGTCAGGCACATCGGTCCGCAGGAGCACCACCTTGCCGTCGTCGTCGATGTCGAAATAGTCGTCCGCTGCGACCACGCAGTTGGCGTATCCCTGGCATGCGGGCAGGTCTGCCTCAACCTTTGCCATCGTGACTCCCTGTCTCTCTCTTGGTCGTGTTGGGTGCCGGCAGGCCGGCTCAGGACGCCGGGGCCTCGGGGGACGATGCCGGCGGTTCGGGGAACATGGGCGCGTGCGGCTGGGCGATCATCGCCGAGAACGTCTGCACGGTCTGCCATGTGAGGGCCTCGAGCTCGAGCGGATCGAGGGCGATCCACTGGCCGGTTTTGGGCGCCTCGATGAGGAGTCGGGTCCCGTTGCGCGTCTCGACACGCGTGACCGTGATCTCCGAGAACTCGTTGGCGATGGTGAGCGGGACGCCCACCGACCGCTCGAGCAGCCGGCTGCGCTCCGCAGAGGCGTCGAGCGCTGCCCGGCGGTCGAGGTCGGCGCCCTCCCATTCGAGCCCGGTCACAGGAAGATCGCCAGATTCTGGGTGCGGAGAACGGACTCGTCCACCATGATCACGCGTCGGGCGAGCTTCCAGCCGCCCTCTGTCCGGCGGAACACGTCCTCGCGGTGCGCCGAGACTAGCGAGGGCTCGTTGACGTCGCCGCGGCTGCGGAAGAGCAGCACGGCGGAATCGGCGATGACCTCGCCCTCGACGTCGGAGGCGAACACGCGCACGTTGGTCACGTAGTGGCGCAGGCGCGAGGGGGGATCCTCTGTCCAGGCGTGCTCCGTGACGAACCGCGCCACCCGGCGGCTGAGGGAGTACTTGTTCTCATCCCAGTGGGCCATGCCGGGGGAGGCGCTGAACGGGGTGCCGAGCGCGGTGGTGACGCGCACGGGCATGATGTAGTGGATGTCCTCCGCGAGCGTCTCGAGCCAGTCCTCGTAGCGCTGCTGGTCGAGGGTGTAGGCCTCGTCGACGAGCCACTGGTGGATCTCCTGGTGCAGATCGCCGCCGAACTGGAGTGCGGGTCCCACGCGATCTGCCAGGGTGGACGTGCGGTGCAGGGGCGACTGGGCCGAGATGGCCTTCCCCGTCTCCTCGATCATGCCGAGACCTCCTTGACCTTCGAGCCGGCGCGGTCCGCGCTGGCGGCGGCCTGGGCTGAGTCGGCCGGGCAGTCGCCGCCGATCGAAAGGGCGCCCAGGTCCACGCCGGCGTACTCGTCCTCCATGTAGTCGGCCCACAGGTTCATCAGATGGCGCTGGTTGTACTCGCCGTAGCCCACGTGGGCCACGCCGGGCCCCGCGAACTCTTCCTCCGTGAGCGGCTGGACCACGGGGCTGCCGTCCTTGAGCATGCCCATCCGGCCATTGAGCAGGAGGCGGCGTGCCATCGACCCCTTGGCGGTGTTCGTGAGGGAGACCCAGTTCTCTACGTCGTCCTGCTCGAACATCCCCGAGGACCCGAAGCACATGAGGTACGCCTTGTAGGAGAGCTCCTTGAACTCCTCAGGCGCCTCGGCGTCCACCGCGAACCAGGAGTAGACCTCGGTCTCGTCCTCGCTGACGGGCACCCACGTGCGGAGGGAGATGAACGGGAGGACGTCGTCGCCGTCTTCGACCTTGGGCCAGTTGTGCACGAGGCTGAGATTCGGGAACATCGATGCGGCGGAGATCATGAATCCGTCGCGGCCGATGACGTCGAGCTGCTCCTGTGACCAGATGGCCTTCATGCGATCGATCATCTCGTCGGTGTAGCCCACGTAGCGCAGCCGCTCCTCGAGCGTTCCCGGGGGGAGCTTGTACGTGGTGCCGCCGCCCTTGCCTGCCCAGTAGGTGTTGCCGTCCTTGCGCTTCTCCGCCTTAGGCTCGCGGAACAGCCCGATCTCCACCACCGAGGTGTGCGTCTGGGGCGTGTGGTACATGTCGCCAGCGAAGTTCTCGGCGCCGATCTTCCAGTTGGCCTTGACGCGCCAGCGCTGGGGGCCGCGCAGCTCGATCCCGCTCGCACTCTGCTTCGTGTAGAAGTCGAGGTAGAACGCGAAGTCGCCGATGAACTCGCGCAGGCTCGGGGCGTCGGGATCCATGCTGATGAAGATCAGGCCGTTGTAGGTGTCCAGATTCGGGGCGGGAAGGAGGCGCGCACCCTTGCGGCTGAACCCGGCCTCGCCCCCGTAGGCCTCCTGGTGGAAGGGCAGGCCCACGATGCGGCCGTCGTTCCGGTAGGACCAGCCGTGGTACGGGCAGCGGAAGTGGGACGCGTTGCCCACCTCGGCGCGGCACACCTGCATGCCGCGGTGGAGGCACATGTTGAAGTGGGCCCGGATCTCGCCCTTCTCGTCGCGGACCAGGATGAAGGAGTCCTCGAGCACGCGCCGTACCACGTAGTCCCCCGCCTGGGGGATCTCCGACTCGTGTCCCACGAACGTCCATGCGCGGCCGAAGAGGTTCTTCCGCTCCCGCTCGAAGATCTCCTTGTCGTTGTAGATGTGCGCCGGCAACATGCCGCGGCGCACCTCCTCGTAAATGCTGGAAGTGCCCATCGTCGCGCTGTCCGTCCCTGAATCGTGGTTCTCTGTCTGTCAGAAACGGATTCTGCTAGGTTGAAACCTGTTTGGCAAGGCCAAGCACGAAAGCCGGCTCCGAAGGGGCCCATACGCAGCAAGGAGGCTGCCATGGCCGAAGTACAGTTCCGCAGCGAACGCACCCTGATCGCCAACGCCTGCAGGGTGCTCGCCCAGCGTGGGCTTGTCGACGACATCCTGGGCCACATCAGCCTGCGGGTGTCCGACACGACAGCACTGGTCCGCTGCCGGGGCCCGCACGAGCGGGGGCTCCGCTTCACGGTCGCAGAGGACATCCATCTCGTGCCGCTGTCCGGAGAGGCTGAGCTGCCGAACGGATACCAGGTCCCGAATGAGCTCCCGCTCCACCTCGCCACGCTCCGGGAGGACGCCGGGGTGGAGGCGGTGGTCCATGCGCACCCGCCCGCCATCGTGACGCTGTCCCTCACCGACGCCCCGATCCAGCCCCTGGTCGGCGCGTTCAACATCCCGGGAACGAGCATGGCCCGGAACGGTGTCCCGGTCCACCCCAGCTCGGCGCTCATCCGCACCGAGGAGCGCGCCGCGGACATGCTGGAGAGCCGGGCCGGCAACAACGTCTGCATCCTCCGCGGACACGGCCTCGTGGCCACAGGCAGCACCGTGCCGCAAGCTGTCATCGCCGCGCTGAGCCTGACTGCGATGGCACAGGTGCAGCTGGACCTCCTGCGGGCGGGCGGGACCCCCCGGCCAGTGGACGAATCAGACCTGAGCGACCTTCCGGACCTCGGCAGTGCTTTCACAGAGGGCCACGTGTGGCGCTTCCTCGAGGCCGAGCTCGAACACGCCGGGCTGCTGCTCGAGGAGTAGCGGTTGTCGCGTCTTTCTGTAAGACAGAAATGTCCTATGGACAAAAGAAATGGCTCATGCTTAGCTGTGACCTGCATTTCATTTCTATCGTGGGGCCCCCGGTCCGGCGCCACGGGATGTACCCCCCAAGTCGTCTCGATGAGGAGATACGTATGGTGAAGCCCCAACGTCTGATGATGGGAGCTGCCGCGGTCTTCAGCTGCGCAGTCGCCCTGACGGCCTGCGGCGGAGGCCCCGGCGCCAAGTCGGGCTCCGGGAACGAGTCGACCTATGACATCGGCGTCCTGGTGAGCCAGACCGGCTCGGGAGCCCAGCTGGGCCAGGGCGAGCTCCAGGGCGCTCAGCTCGCCGCCGACTACGTCAACAAGAAGGGTGGCGTCAACGGCCACCAGATTAAGATCGTCTCTGCCGACGACAAGTCGACGCCTGATCAGGCCCTGCAGCAAGCCCGCACCCTTATCTCCCAGAAGGTGGCCGCCGTCGTCGGCCCGTCGCTCGTGGGTAGCTGCCAGGCTGTCGCACCGCTCATGGCCGCGAACGGGCCGGTGGACTACTGCCTCTCTCCCGCCGTCAACCCCAAGGGATACCAGTGGTCGGCCAGCGCCACGGCTCAGGCCCTGGCGGACGAGGCCATGAAGTACTGGAAGAGCAAGGGCATCACGAGCATCGCCGTAGTCAGCTCGACCGACGCAAGCGGGACCACAGGCGCGTCTGCGGCGAACGCTGCCGCCAAGGCCGCCGGCATCAATGTCACCGCGAACGTGACGTACGACCCCGCTTCGGTGTCAGTGACTTCGCAGCTCCAGCAGGCCGTGGCAGGCAAGCCGCAGGCGCTGGTCATCTGGTCCACGGGAACCCCCGCGGGTGTGGCGCTCAAGGGCCTCCAGCAGCTCGGCATCGACCTTCCGGTCATGACCACGGACGGCAACTTGGCCAACACATTCCTTGACCGCATCAAGGACTACACGCCCAAGACTTTGCTCATCCCCGCCACCCGAGACTTCTGGTGGAACAGCCAGCCCAACGGGCCTGCGGCAGATCTCGAGAAGAAGTACCACGACGACTTCAGCGGAAAGTTCGGATCCCAGCCTGATTTCGGCCCCGGCGTGGCCTATGACGCGGTGCTCCTCATCGCCGAGGCGCTCAAGAAGGCCGGCTCGGCCGATCCCTCCGCTGTGAAGACCGCGCTCGAGGGTGTCTCCGACTTCGAGGGCGTGGTGGGCACCTACAACATGTCGGCGAACGACCACCGCGGCATCAACGCGTCGGACGTCAAGATGGTCCAGGCCAAGGACGGCAAGTTCGTCTCCGTGGATCAGTAGACGGGAGGTTCCCCATGTCTGACCTAATCCAGACGCTCTTGGGCGGCCTCGCAGTCGGAGGCGTATATGCCCTCATCTCGCTCGGTATGTCGCTCGTATACTCTATGAGCCGCGTCATCAACCTCGCCCAAGGCGCGTTCGTCGTGCTCGCGGCGCTCGTCGCCGTGTCGATAAACAGCGTGGCCCACCTCAACCCCGTGCTGCTGCTGATCGTGGTCGCCGCGATCCTCGCCGCGATGTTCGCCGCGGTGGACCTCGTGGTGATCCGCCCCGGCGTCAAGCGCACCCAGAGCCAGCGGATGCTGCTCATCACTATCGGCTTGCTCCAGGCTGTGGGCGGCGTGCTCCTGATCGTGTGGGGAAACCTCCCCTACACCATGCAGGGGTTCTCCAACACCAAGTCGATGGACCTCGGTGGGGTCCACGTCGACCCCCAGTACTTCTGGATCATCGGGGTACTGCTCGTCTCGCTCGTCGCACTGTGGCTGCTACTGAACCGCACCGGTTTCGGCCTCACGATGCGGGCCACGGCGGAAGACGCCCGGGCTGCGGCGCTCCAAGGCGTCAACGTGGACGTTGTCCGGCTCGTGACGTTCAGCATCGGCGGAGCCATGGCAGGCCTCGCCGGGACGTCCATCGTCCCGCTGACCTTCATGCAGTACGACACCGTGGTGCCGTACGCGGTCAATGGATTCATCGCCGCCGTGATCGGCGGACTCGGAAGCTCCTCCGGCGCCGTGCTCGGCGGCGTCCTGCTGGGGCTCCTGAATGCGGTCTTCAGCCGCTATCTCTCAGCGGATGTCGCGCAAGTCCTCGCCATCGCCGTGCTGCTCGTCGTCCTCTTAGTCCGCCCCTCGGGCATCAGGGGCAAAGCGGTGGAGGCTCGGCTGTGACCAGTGTGACCCAAAAGAACTCCGCATCCACCCATCAGGTGCGAGGGTCCGTGATCGCAAGCGCAGTGGGTCGAAGCTCCCATAAGCGCCTCATCGTGACGGGAGTCGTCATCGCGGCTTTCCTGGTGGCGGTGCCGGCCCTGTTCCCCGGTTGGGTGAGCTTCGCCGTGGTGGTCGGCGCGTTTTTCCTGATCGTCATCGGGCTCGACGTGTTCCTCGGCCAGGCCGGCCAGGTCTCACTTGGGCAGACGCTCTTCATGGCCCTCGGCGGCTATGGAGCGGGGCTTCTGAGCCTCAAGTTCGAGATCCCCACGGCGGTCTCCGCGGTCATCATGGCGGTGGTCTCCGGCCTGATCGCGTACCTGTTGGGGCGGCCGCTCCTGCGGCTGCGCGGGTACTACCTCGCGCTGGCTACGCTGGGCCTCGCAGTCGTCACGCAGAGCCTCACGACGGGACTCGTCGACGTCACCGGCGGCCCCTCCGGCCTCGTGGGTATCCCCAACCTGGGGATTGGCCCGCTCGTGGCGAGAACCGACGAGGAGAACTACTACGTTATGCTCGCCGTCTGCGCGGCCGCGGCATGGTTCATCATCGGCATCCTCCGGTCACAGACAGGCCGGGTGCTTGCGGCGGTTTCCTACGACCAGCACGCCGCCGAGATGCTGGGCATCAACCCTGCACGCTACAAGACGGCCGCGTTCGTGGTCGCCGCTGTGCTCGGCTCACTGGGCGGCAGCCTGTACGCGTTCTACTCGATGTTCCTCTCCCCGGACATGGTGGCGGTGACGGTCTCATTCAACCTTGTGGTGGTGCTGGCACTTGGCGGGTCGCGCACCGTGGTCGGCCCGCTTCTAGGCGTCTTCCTGCTGCAGGTCCTCCCCGAGGCGGGCCAGGCCGTCGCGACATGGGAGCCGCTCATTGCCGGGGTGGTGCTGATTGTGGTGATCACCTATCTGCCGCGTGGCTTGTGGGGCGGATTGAAATCCCTCGTGCAGAAGGTGGTGGTGCGGCGATGACGCCGATTCTGGAGGTTTCCCACGTTACGCGCAGCTTCGGCGGGGTCAAGGCGCTCGACGACGTCGGCTTCAGCGTGGAAGAGAACACCGTGACTGCTGTGATCGGCCCAAACGGTGCCGGGAAGACGACGTTGCTCGACGTCATCACCGGGTACACGCGCGCTGATCAGGGCGACATCGTGTTCGATGGCGTATCCATCGCCAAGGCACGCTCTTTCAGCCTGCCCAAAGCCGGGCTCATGCGGAGCTTCCAGTCGGCACGTCTCGTCGCGACTCTGAGCGTGCGCGACAACGTGATGCTGGGCTCGCAATGGATGACCCACACGGGAATGCTCTCCAACGCACTCCGCCTTCCCACGGCCCGGCGCGAGGAGAAGGCGCTCCGCGCCCGGGCGGACCGCGTGCTCGGCTTCCTGGAGCTTGGGCACCTCGCGGACCGGCCAGCGTCGGACCTCTCGAGCGGCACCCAGCGGCTCATCGAGGTGGGCAGGGTCCTTGCGGGGAGCCCGCGGCTCATGTTGCTCGACGAGCCGGCTGCGGGCCTCGACGACACGGAGACCCTCGAACTTGTCGACGTGCTCAAGGCCGTCAAGGCCAGCGGCATGACGATGATGGTGATTGAGCACAATATGGGCCTCGTCATGTCCATCAGCGACCAGATCGTGGTGCTCGACGCGGGCCACGTGATCGCGGACGGGCTGCCGTCCGCGATTCAGAACGACCCCAAGGTGATCAGCGCCTATCTCGGAGAGGCAGCGGCATGAAGCTCACGGTACGCGGACTGACAGCGCGGTTTGGACGCAACGCGGTGCTCCACGACGTGGACCTCGACGTGGCCGAGGGACAGGTACTCGCGCTTATCGGTACGAACGGTGCCGGAAAGTCCACCCTTCTCAGCTCGATTGCTGGCGTGCACCGCGGCGCGAGCGGGTCGGTGGGCTTCGACGGCCAGGAGCTCCTGGGGGTTCCGGCGCACCGGATCGCCCAGCGCGGGCTAGCACTGGTCCTCGAGGGCCGGCACCTTTTCGGCGCGCTGACGGTGCAGGAGAACCTGCAGATGGGCCTCCACGGGCAGAAGACATCGGCGGCGGAGTCCGCCGCAAGGATCGCCGAGGTGTACCGACTGTTTCCCATTCTGGAGCAGTTCGCGGCGCGGCAATCGGGGCTTCTCTCGGGAGGCCAACAGCAGATGCTGGCCATTGGCCGCGCGCTGGTCCGCAAGCCGCGCGTGCTCCTCCTCGACGAGCCGTCGCTTGGCCTCGCGCCCCTGCTGGTAAGGCAGATTCTGGACACGGTGAGGGAGCTGGCGGATTCGGGCGTGGCGGTGGTCCTCGCCGAACAGAATGCGACAGCAGCGCTCATGGTGGCGACCGCCGGCATGGTGATCGACAACGGGCGCATTGCCCGCGTGGGCGGCGCGCAGGAGCTGCTCGAGGACGATGAGATCCGGGCGCATTACCTTGGCACGGGGGCGGACGAATCCCTCGAGTCCAAGGAGACATC
Organism: Sinomonas soli; assembly: GCF_054782415.1. Lineage (NCBI taxonomy): Bacteria > Bacillati > Actinomycetota > Actinomycetes > Micrococcales > Micrococcaceae > Sinomonas > Sinomonas soli. Next base: position 39,579 of record NZ_BAAGSN010000030.1, read on the forward strand.
CCTACGTCCGCTGCCGGCCGAGCTGGCGGCGCGCGTGCTGGTGCCGTGACCGCGCCTGCGCGCGCCTAAACGCTCAAGGGCGAACTGCGCGCGCTGAACGACTGGTTGTGCGCGTCCAGGTCTGCCCTTGGCGCGCCGCCCGCGTGCAGGGACTTCAGCCGGGTCGGTAGCTCCCGCTGGGCGACCACGCGGTCGGAAGGCTGTGCACGGCGCCGGCCCATCAGGCGACCGTCCGAGACGTCGGCGAGCTAGTGGCTGTATGCAGGCAGAAGACCGGGAGGTTGCAGCCAGGGCACGCCAGCAGGCTCAGCTTCTACGTCGCCCTCATCGCGATGACGCGGTGCGACGGCCACAACGAGACCACCCTGTTCCCGGTCTGCGGAGGGGCTTGGATGCGTTCCGCAGCGGCGATGGCCAGGGTGGGAGAAGTGGGCTGACCGGATCGTCCGTTATAGCGGTCCTTATTGTAGTGGCCGAACGCTCCGCCGCCGGCGGCTCTTCTTCTCCGCAGACAAAATCCCTGACCGGAGCCCCTCGAGGACGGCACCGCCACGGGCTGCCTGCGCCCCGTTACCTTTCTCGTGGCTCCCTGATCCGTGAGGATGAGGGTGTTGGCCGGTCGGGTTCCGGCATGACGTTCTGCCCCCAGTCGTCCATGATCCGGGGACCCTTCTATATCTCGTCAAGCCAGAGCGCCGGCGTCCCGATGAAGCGCATTCAATGTGCGGTAGAGATGGCGGGCGAGGTAGCGCTTGAGGCACCTGCGGATTTCGCGGCCGGACTTGCCCTCGGCTTTGCGGCGTTCACTGTAGGCGCGGGTGACGGGATCGTGGACCATCCTGACCACGGTGGCCAGATGGATGGCCCTGTTGAGCTGGCGGTCCCCGCCGCGGTTGAGCCGGTGGCGCACTGTGTTGCCCGATGAGGCCGGAATTGGGCTCACACCAGCCAGCGCCGCGAAAGCTGCTTCAGAACGGACCCGGCCAAGGTGGGACCATGCCGTATAGACCACCGCGGCCGTCAGAGGCCCGATCCCGGTCTTCTCCAGCAGCGGGGCAGCAGGGCTGGCTTGGATGAGCTTGGCTGTGTTGGAGTGGTTGTCCTTGAGCTCGCCGTCGAGGACGTGGATGTGCTTGGCAAGCCGGACGGCTTCCGCTCGCGCGGTGACAGCTGCAAGTTCCTCGTTGCGGGCCCGCCAACGGGAGATCTCGGTGATCTGGGTGTCGGTGAGGGGCTTCCTGGCGTCGATTCCGAGTGGCACGATGCGGACCAAGGCCGTCAGGGCGTTGATCTTCGCGGTGCGCTCGACGGCCATCTGCTCCCTGGCGGCGACCAGTACCCGCAGGGCGGCGCGGACGCCGGCGTCCTGACGCGGAATGCGGAGTCGATGGGTGTCGAGGGGCAGCGCTGCAGCGGCGATGGCCCGCGCATCCAGAGGATCGGACTTCCCGACCCCGCGTCGGGCCCGGGTCTGGGTCCTTGGCGCTTCGACGGCTTCGTAGCCGGCCTGGGCCACGGTGTTCGCGAGCTGGGCACCATAGCTGCCGACGCCTTCGATCACCCATAGTGCTGCCAGGTCCCCGCCGGTCCGCTTCGCTGCCCAGTCAACAGCCCTGAGCATTCCGGCGCTCGATGCCGGGAACTGCTCACAGGCGATCTGTTCCCCGCTCGGGGCGGAGAGGATCGCGAGGGTGTGGGTGCGTGCGTGGGTGTCCACGCCGATGACGAACGGGCGGGATTGTGCGACAGTGATCATCGCGGTCGGGCTCCTTCCAGACGGGCGGATGCTTCGGGCCGCGGCGCGTCCGGCGTCGGCCCGGGTGGAGTCACTCCGAGGCAGCACTGTGATGAGCCACAGCCCCAGGGGCTGGGCAGCCTTCTAATCAAGCCATCGAGGTGGGCCGGGCAGGCGCCGGCCGTCCCCTCCTCGAGCCGGACAGGTCCCCAGGAAGGCCCACACAGGGCCAGGGTGTTGTGGAGTCACGGCCAAAGGAAGGGCGACCAGCACCAACCCTGCCAGCCAGTCCCAGACCAGCCAGAACAAGACTCACAGGGTGTTGTCACCGGGACCCGTCCTGGCGGTCGCGGATCGCTGATAGAGGCACGACCCAAAGTTCCAAGGGACCTTCGTAACGTGGATGCCGAGCGTGATCGCCTT
>NZ_BAAGSN010000031.1:0-6739 GCF_054782415.1 Sinomonas soli
GGTGCCCGTCCGCGTCCGTGACGGCCTGGCGCAGGAGCGAGGAGAGCGGGCGGGAGGCTGCCCGAGCGGAGGTGGTCATCGGTGCCTTTCAGTGCGCGGTCGTACCGCGCCCCGGGGCTCGAGCCCCGGGGCGGGGAGGAGGAGTCGGTGCGGGCCGGGCTCTGATCCGTCTTCGGGGAGCGCGGCGGTCGGGTCCCCGGTCCGCCCATGCCTTGCCGCTCGTCGATGGCCGCCCCGGGCCGGCTCGAGGCACTATGCCCCTGATCCAGCCTCAGAGTCGGCTTTCACAGCTGATTCACAGGCCAGACTAGGTCTCCACAAACAACTGTCGGAACGATCCCGGGGAATAAGAAGCTGGCAATTTCCTGTAAATTTCGGGCTCGGTGCCTTCTGGCGTGGGCGATGGTCCGGTCGTTCGGGGTACTGCTCTCGGTCATCTGGCGTGGCTCCCTCGGGCGCTCTCTGCACGGCCTGCACCGCCTTGGTGGCACTGCCCGGAGGAGAGGACCCTGCACGACCAGATCCGCAGTACCCTAGCCGAGGCCCTCGTCGACAGCCCCGGCTTGCCGGAACATGCGAATGCCAGAGGCCCGCGACGGCCCGAAGGAAGGGAAGCGAGCTAGTTCCCGGGGGCTCAGGCCTGACATCCGGGGAGATGCGCTCCTACCATCATGGGAACAGGACAGGTGCCTGCGAGCAGGCGGCGCGCTCGTGGGACCGCCGCGGGACTCCACGGCCGAGGGTATGGAGGTGCTGCGTGGGGATCGAACGTATACCGGGCGGGAGCGGCCTGCCGTTCAGCAAGGCCGTGAGCGTCCAAGGCCCTGGGAGATGGATCTTCGTCGCCGGGCAGCTGGGCCTGGACGAGAACGGCGCCCTGGTCCCCGGCGGCATTGCCGCCGAAGCTGCCCAGGCGTTCGCCCGGGTGCTCGGGGCCGTGCACGAGGCTGGAGGCGACACCGGGCACGTGGTCAAGATCACCGCAGCGCTGACATCCCTGGACGAAGTCGGGTCCTACCTCAACGCCATCAGGCAGGCCTTCGGGGAACACCTGCCCGCCAGCACCACAGTCCAGGCGGCCGGGCTGCTCCTGGGCGCCCACGTGGAAATCGATGCAGTGGCATTCGTGCCAGATCCGAGCCCTCACTCATAGGAGGAACCGATGACCCAGGAGGCACCGATGACAGCCGAGGCGAACAAGGAGACCGTGCGGCGCTGGTTCACCGACGCGGTCCGCGGCGGCACCGACGCCCAGAGGATGCGCCAGGCCGCTGAAGAGACCTTCTCCCCGCACTTCATCGACCACGACGGCCCCGATCCCGAACATGGGTACGAGGCGCTGCTGAACGCAGTGCCCGCCCTGCTCCAGGCCCTGCCCGACGCCCGCCTGGAGATCGAGCAGCTGATCGGCGAAGGCGACCTGGTCGCCGTGCGTCTGCGCGGGCGGGCGACGCACACCGGAGACCTCCCCGGGCGCGCGGCCACCGGGAAGACCCTGTCCTGGACCGAGAACGAGATCTTCCGGTTCGAGGCCGGCCGGATCGCCGAGAGCTGGGGAGAAGGCACCCTCGACGCGGCGCTCGGCGAGGTCGGGCTGGGGTTCGGCAGTCCGTGACCCCGAGGGCCCGGCAGCATGCAGGCTGAACCCTGCCCTTCGCGGAACGCCTTCGCGAACGCAGACGGAACACGGCCCTCCTTCGGAAGACAGGCAGCGGCGCGCTTCGGCTCGGAGGAGATCCGCGGCCACGGCGTGCCCGAGGCGATCGAGTCGATCCTCATCGGCGCCGGCCCGCCCCCGGTACAACTGGGCCACCACGTGGAAGCCGGCTCTGAACGCCTTTGCCTTCGCCTTTGCCTTCGAAGGCAGAATCAGCCCAACCGCCCGCCGCGCCAGAATCGGACAGTCCCGCTGCTGCGCCGCGTCCGGGGTGCGTGTCCGGCTCTGGGGTCGGGAGAAGTCATCTGGTGAGCCTGACGAGCTCGGCGCCGAGGTCGGGGCCGCCTGGCGTGAAGCCCTGGGCATCCGGACCGATGTACCGGACGAACTTGCCGATGAGGCCGAAGCAGGAGCCGGTGCATGAGGGCGTCCCGGTGTTGTTCCAGGAGTCACCGGGGAATCTGTAGCCGGTGAGCTGGAACGCGGCGAAGCCCTTGATGTGGAACCACCCGTTGGCGCCGTTCCCGGCGGCGTTGTCGAACACGGGCAGGAGGATGACCTGGTTCTGCAGTGAGGCGAAGACAGGGCTGCAGCCGTCTGGTTCGCTGTTGCCCGGTTTGGAGCCCATCGTCGGATTCGCCAGCGTGACCGTCACACCGCAGGAGCCGGTGTTGGAGACGAGCCAGCCGAATCCGCCCGGGATGATCTGGCCGGAGCTGGAGTCGCGGCAGCTGTTGGACCCGTGGATCTCGAGGACCTGGACCGTGCCGGAGAGGTCGAACTGGCATTCGGAGAAGGTCACGGGCACGGCGGCGGTTCCAGCGTAGGGTCCGCCCCAGGCGGCGCTGGCTGTTGCGCTGACATTCACCCGACTGATGCCCAAGATCTGGGCGAAGAAGGTGGGCATGCCCAGGCCCGAGGCGTCGGCCGCCCTGGCGGTGACATCCACGGTGCCCGCGCCGAGGACGGGGGCGTCCGCGGCAGCGAGGTTGGTCTTGCTGTTGGCATCCGCGTAGGTCTGGGCCGTTGTGCCGGCGCGTCCCTGGCAGGTGCCCAGGCCGCTCTGGGCGCAGTCGGCGGCGATGGCCAGGGCCGCCGCGTCCGCCCCGTTCTGCAGCTCGGCCTTCTTCGCGGCCATGGCGCCGACATCGATGGCCAAGGCTGCGCACCCGAGGAGGACGACCATCAGCGCCGCCACCATAACGGCGATGGCACCGCGTTCGTCCGGCCGTGGACGTCCCACGTGCAACGCCTGCTGCACCGCGGCCGGCAAGCCACCGCCTTCCCCGGGCCGCGGGGCAGCGGCACCGGCCTTGCCGGAACCGAATCGTTCCCCGGTGCCGTCGAACGGTCTGTCGGTCCTGGCCATCCCTGTCCCCCTGTCCCCGGCACGGCCTTCTTGGGCGGGCTCGCGCTGTCCTGGGGCCAAATGTCGCATGGGCTTCCGAAACGGCACCATGCGAACCTGTACCCGTTTCCTGGGGGACCCGCCACTTGGCAGGTACTCACTCACTTCCACGGACCGCCCTTCCGAGGCCCGGGCGGCGTCCGCCCCCCGGTGCCCAAGGCCTTGGCTCCGCCGAGCACGGCCGCTGCCCTGCCATCCGGGCTTGGGACTGTCCGAATAACAATGAAGATGGGGTTGCGGCTCCGGCCGGGTCTGGCTTGCTGAATAACTGACGCCCCTTCGGGGTGCTGTCCTGACTCCGACTGGTCGGCCCGGCCCGGGGTCCGCGCCTAGGTTCTGGGTGGCCGGACCGGACGGGACGTGACTTCATAGGACCTTGCTCGACCGATGACTCGTCATTGTTGTTCCGCCCAGCCCGGCGAGGTCATCCCTTCTCGAAGGGAGACATCTCCAGCATGAGCAGCACCGTGGACATATCGCAAGCAACCATCGTCACCGGGGATCGACGCACACGCAGACACCCACCATGTCGTCGCCCTGGATGGCACAGGCAGACGTCTCGGGGACAGGTCGTTCCCCGCCACTGCTACCGGCTACCGAGACGTACTGGACTGGCTGACCGGGTTCGGGGTCGTGGCTAGGATCCTTCGTGAGATAGGGCGAGGAACTGTGTGAACGGGGCGCGGCCTGGGGTGCTCTTCGCCGGTGGCGCTGGGGCCCGTTGGGCCGGGCAGGTGGACCCGCGGGGGTTATCGGGCGTCGGCTGAGCGTAGGTGGGCAGCGACGGTCTGGGCGGACTCCTTCAGCGCGATTCCGCCTTCGGCGACGCCCACGACCAGGTCGAACACCTGGTCGGGACGCATGTCGTGCTCCGCTCCGTTCATGGCGAGGAAGACGACGACCAGCACCCAGGCGGTGCGCTTGTTGCCGTCGATGAGGGGATGGTTCCGGGTAGCGGACTCGAGCAGGGCAGCCGCCTGGAGGGACAGCGTGGGGTAGGCGGGCTGTCCGAGGACCGTCGTTGCCGGCCGGGCGAGGGCCGAACCAAGCAGGCCGGCGTCGCGCACGTGGAACCCCATCCTCTCGACGAGGACGAGCGCCTCGTCGAGGTCGAGAAAGACGCTCACGCGTCAGCCAGCCGCTGGAGCGCCTCCTGGTCGTGCGAGAGGGCGAACTGGAATCCGCGCTCGATCAGGGCCTCGCGGCGGCTGCGCTGGACAAGCTGCCGCGCGGCCTCGACCACGAGCGCGCTCTTCGACGTGTGGCCTTCGGCAGCGAGCCGGTCCAGCTCGCGGTCCAGGTCCTCCGGGAGTCTGAGTGTCATGGCCATACCCCGATGGTACCAAGCTGGTACCACCAGCGCATCGGGTCCGGGCTCCCCAGCCGTAGCGGGCCCATACTCTTCAGCGTTCCGCCGACGCACGGGTGCCGGGCCCTCCGCGCGAACGTCCCCGTTGTGGTCGAGACGTTGGAGGCGCCGCTACTCGGGTAGTGGTGGGCCGGGGTCACGGGGTGCGCGCATCGGGTTCATCCCCGGAGGGGCTGCAGGAGTCGGGTCAGCGGGAGCGGCCGAGTCCGGCTGTGGTGCGGTGGGCGCGGGCCGGGCAGTCGCTGCGGTGCGGGCGGCGTCCAGCGTCGTGCCCTCGACCAGCGGGCCACCCCGGAGCGTGCGGCCCTTCCTGACATCGGCCACGGGGGCCGAGTCGGCGTCCTCGACCCGGTACAGGGCGTACTCGCTCACGCACCCGAAGTCCGCGGCCATGGCCGCGGCGTTGGCCTCGCCAACCGACTCAGGGCCCTGTGGCCCGTGTCCGCAGCGCCCGGGAGCGGCGTCTGGTGGAGCGGGCGGAGCGCACCCTCAACGCGTGATGCGCTCCGCCAGTCGCTCACATGTTGAGCGGGCGCCCCTTCGGGAGTTCCTCGGTCGCGTGGAACTCCTGGCCCTCGTTGTACTTCTCCTCGAGGTTCAGGACCTCCTTCATAAGCGCGCGGGCGACGAAGTCCTCCCAGTTCCTGAGCCCGTGCAGGTGGCGGGTCGCGTTGAAGGCGCGCTTGGCCCGCTTGTTGTCGGCCTCGTCCATGCGGATGGTCTGCTTCATCTTCGTGTCGGCGACGCGCTTCCGGGCAGGGGGCTCCTGCTGGGCGGGCTGGGGTGCCGCCACCGGCGGGGCCGGGGGCGCCTGATACTGCGGGGCCGGGGCGGACGGGGCCTGCTGCGCTGGCCGTCCCGGTAGCGAGTCTGCCAGGACTCGGGCGCTCTGGACAGGGGGCGCCTCCGGGGCCGTCTGGGCGGCCGGCTCGGGCGCGGGGGGTTGCGTGGCGTCATGAGCCGGGGCAGGTGCCTGCTGGGCCGGCGGGGCCGCTGCGGCTGTGTCCATGGGCGCTGGGCTCACGTGGGAAGCCTGGGCGGAGGACGGCGCGGTGTCCGCCGCTGTCTCGGCGCGCTGCGCTGGCTCCGGCGTCGGCCGGGGTTCGAGGATCACTTCCTCCGGGTCCTCGGTGGCGGGGCGGGCGGCGATGTCCGCGACGAGGCTGCGCTTCGGCGCCTTCGTCAGGACGATGCCGGACAGGTCGCCCCGGGTTGGGGGTGTCCTGTTCACGAAGCGGTGGCCTTCCAGACGTTGCGGGCAAGGTCCGCGGTGATGAGCCGCTGGATCCTTCCTTCGGATCCGAGCGCGGACAGCGGGATCTTGTGAGCCTGGGCCTTAGCGTAGGGCTCGCGGAACGGCAGGAGCGGCTCGAGCAGCTTCTCGCCGAATCCTCCCTTCACGCGGTCGACCCAGAACTCGATGTCGGACCTCTTCTGGATCTTGTTCATCACCACGCCGGCGATCTCGAGGCGGTCGTTCAGCTGCTCCTGCACCTCGGATATGGTCGTGACGATCTCCCGGAGTCCGTCGACGGAGCTGGCCCGGGCCTCCGAGATGAGGAGAGCGTGGGTTGCGGCGGTGAGGGCGTTGATGGTGAGGAGGCCGAGCGACGGCGGGCAGTCGATGAGCACCACGTCGTAGTCGTCGGTGACCCCGGAGAGGGCCGTCTTGAGGCGGCGTTCCCGGGCGAGCATGTTGTCCAACTCGCGGGCGAAGAGGGCACGTTCCGCGGGGATCACGTCGATGGTCTGGGCGCTGTCGCCGTGGCCTTCAGGCCCCCACCCTTCCCCTGCGGCGGTGATGGCGGCGCGGGCAACTCCCGGCTGGATCTTCTGGCCGTTCTGGGGGTCTCCGTAGAGCACATCGTTCAACGTGAGCTTTGGCTCATCGCCGTCGACCTCGACCCCGAGGGCGGTGGTGCTGTTGAACTGGGGGTCGGCGTCGATGACGAGGACCCTCTTCCCTTCGACGTGGGCGAAGGCTTCGGCAAGGCACGAGACGACCGTCGTCTTGCCTACACCGCCCTTCTGGTTGCATACCGCTATGACGCGTGCGGTCATCGTCTCGTCCTCCCGGATAGAGCAAACACTTCGGCCCCGTTTCGCGCGCGCGTAACGCGGGGCCCTTCAACGCAGCCGGCTGACTGTCCCCCTCAAGATACCTACCGCTCGCGGTCGACGTCGGGCCGCCACGCCGCTGGCAATGCCCGAATGGCTGGTATTGCCCGCCGTGCCGTAAGTGCTGGCATTTCCAGCACAGCGCGCATCCGACCCCACGAGGGGCCGGCCAGCCTTGCGGGCATTT
>NZ_BAAGSN010000032.1:0-2133 GCF_054782415.1 Sinomonas soli
ATGGCTGCGACGCTAGACGGGCGTCGATGAGAGGACGCTGAGAACTCCGGGCCGGCGCTGGCCGGCGGTTCAGGGCGTTTCGGCGGTCTCCCGCTCTCCGGCCCAGCGCCGGCGGCGGCGCCACAGGAGGAGGGCAGCCAGGACGGCCAGTGCCGTGACCACGGCCGCACCGGCGCCGGCGGAGCGTGCGACGGCGTCGTAGGAGGCTCCGGCGGCGAGCCCGAGGAGGACCGCTGCGCTGCCCCAGACGGTCCCCCCGACAGCGTTGAAGGCGAGGAACGACCTGTAGGGCATCTGGGCGGTGCCGGCCAGGGCGGGCATGACGGCGCGGAAGAAGGCGGTGAACCGTCCGAGGACGACGGCCAGGGCGCCCCTGTGCCGCAGCAGGTCCTGTGCCCGGCCGAGCCGGTCGCGGTGCCGGTCCAGGAGGCGTGCCTGCAGCAGCCGTGGACCGAAGCGCCTGCCGATGGCGTAGCCGACGGTGTCCCCGGCGATGGCTGCGACGACCACCGATGCCAGCATGGCCCAGACGGAGACGCGCCCGGTGGAGGCCAGTGCCCCACCGAGGATCGCCGCGGTCTCCCCCGGGATGACGAAGCCCACGAAGAGGGCGTCCTCGAGGAACACCAGGGCGAAGACCACGGCGCAGGCCAGGCCCGGCGGCATCTGCAGGACGGTGCCGGCAAACGCGCTCACCGCCGGCCCCCTTCCCCGGCGGGCCCGGGCTGCGGCCGTCCTTGGCGGCGCTCCAGGGCCTGTGCCAGACGGGGCCCCGCTGCCCGGTTCCAGACCGGCAGCCAGACCAGCATGGCAGCGGTGCCGACCAGGACCGAGCCGATGACGTCCGTGGGGTAGTGCACACCGAGGTAGACCCGGGACAGCCCGACAGCGGCGGTGAAGAGCACCCCGGCCGCCCCGGCCGCCCAGCGCTGCCGCGCAGTGTGGGCCAGGACCAGGACCACGGCCAGGGCCAGGGCGAAGGCGAGGGCGGTGTGGCCGCTGGGGAAGCTGTCAGGGCGTGTCTCGGACACCAGGGCGTGCACGGCCCGGGAAGGGGGGCGCAGCCGGCCCACGAGCACCTTCCCGGCCTCGGAGCTGGCCCATCCGGCGGCGGTGATGGACCCGAAGGCCGCTGCGTGGAGGGGGCGGCGGCGCAGCAGCAGCGCCGCGCAGGCCGCCGCCGCCAGGATCACCCCGCCGACAGGGCCGAGGAAGTAGTGCACTGCCAGGGCCGCGGCAGCGAGCACCGGGTTCCGGTCCCGGCCCCAGGCGGCGTCGACCCCCAGCTCCGGGGTGAACGGGCCGTAGGAGGACGCGACAGCCCCGAACAGCACCGCAGCGGCGAACAGCGCCGCCCCGGCGGGGAGCCACAGCCATGACCGCAGCGGCAGGGCCGGCCCCGCCAGCAGCCCTGCGTGTCCCCGGTCGTCCTCTGCCATGCCAGTCCTCCCGCCTTCGCCTGCGGGCCCCTTCCGCCACGGCTCCGCCCCCCAGTGTCGGCCCCCGCAGCTGAGAGGATTCTGAGCCCCGCGGCCGTAGACCGCGGCCCCCGCGGGCACGGCAGTGCCACGGCCGGTCAGTGTGCCCGATCGGGGTCCTTCCCCGGCCGTGGCCGGGTCGGGGACATCCTCGGCCGTGTGCGGGGGCGGAGGAGCCCGGCGGCGATGCGGCCGAGGAGGCCGAGGTGCTGGGCGGCTGTGGCGTGGGGCAGGTAGGCGCGGGTGAGGGCGCCGGCGATCGCCGGCAGCGACGCCGGATCGGGGTAGGCCAGGTGCAGCGGTTCCCAGCGGGGGCCGAACTTGGCCTTGAAAGCGTGCAGGGCGCGGAAGCCGTAGACGGGCTCGAGGAGGGACCCGATCCGTCCCAGGGCGCGGTCGAGGGCCGAGTCGGCGGGGCCGGGGGCCCCGCTGTGGGCCAACGGGGCGCCGGAGAGGCTGAGCGTCTGGAAGCCCTGGTCCTTCAGGTCCAGTGCGGCGGAGGCGATGAGGAATTCCATCGCTGGCCGGAACCCGGTGCCGCTTCGGCGCATGAAGTCCAGGGTCCACCCGGTCACGGTGCCGCCGGCGTGGACGGGAAGCCATGAGGAGACGGCGTGCACCCTCCCGTGGGCGTCGATGGCGAGCAGGAGGCGCA
>NZ_BAAGSN010000033.1:0-595 GCF_054782415.1 Sinomonas soli
TCACGCTGGAAGGGGCGACGCTCACCACGGTCATCACGCTGGAAGGGGCGACGCTCACCACGGTCCTGGCGGTCGAACTGCCGCGGACCACGGTCATCACGCTGGGGACGGTCACCGAACGGGCGACGCTCACCACGGTCGTAGCCCCCGCGCTCACCGCCGTCACGACGACCGGGCTGCCGATCGTCGCGGTCGCCGTAGGAGCGGCGCTCCCCGAACTGATCGTCACGGTTGCGATCCCGGAATCCGCGCGGCCTGCCACCAGAGTTGCTGGTACCGCGGAAGGAGCCGCCTCGCCTGTCAGAGCCGCTGCCGTCGCCTGAGCCCCTGCGAGGACCGTTGTAGTCCCGACCGCCCGGGCCGCGTCCGTTCTGCTCTGCCATGATGGCTCCTCTTTCCCTGGATTCCTTGGATCGACGACCTGTGGGCCGCTTCTCGTCACTATTGGTTTGAAGGGCCAGTGCTCACCTGCCGGCGACGTCTGGCAACCTCTATCAAGTCTACGGTGGTGCCGGCGGGGGTGGTCCGGACTGTGCCGTCCCCGTGTTAAATGCGGGAGCCCCCCAACGGTGGGTTGGGGGGCTCGACCGTGTGG
>NZ_BAAGSN010000034.1:0-2221 GCF_054782415.1 Sinomonas soli
CTCGATCGTGGTTCCGACGACGCTGGCGAACGTCGCCCGCCGCGCGGCCTGCTGGCGGGTTATTGCTTGACTCATCATTCCTCCGTTGGCCTGACGTACGTTCCGGTGCGCCGGCGGGCCCAGATCTCTAGCGGGGGTGGTTCGTTCAGCGAATGGGAACCGGGACGAGCGCGCCGGAAAGGAGCTTCCCTGCGCCCTCGATCTGCGGGCGGTGGCCGAGCGCCTTGAGGATCTCGTAGGCCGTAGCCGTCGCAGCCGTGATGACAGGAAGGCCCAGTTCGTCCTCGACCTCCTGGACGGCGGAGAGGGACGGCATCTGGACGCACGCCGAGAGGACGATGGCGTCGACCCCTTCGCGGTCGAGGCGCCTCGCGATGCCCGGGAGCCCGGCGGGATCGAGCCGGCCCACCTCCAGGTTGTCCGCCACCTCAAGGCCGATGACGTCGCGAACCTCGATGCCCGACCCTGCGATGTAGTCGCTCACCATCCGGGTCAGCTCGGGCATGTAGGGCGTAACCATGACGATCCGACGGGCCCCCAGATCCTTCAGGGTCCGCACGAGGGCACCCGCGCTGCTCGCGACCGCGGCCGGGTGGCCGTTCGAGCGGGCGGCATCCGCGATCACGGACTCGGACTCCACGTGGGCGCCCGGGCCCTGCGCCATGACGGCAACGAGGCAAGCGTAGGCGATGACCTCGACGTCCGCGTCGGAGACGGCCACAGCGCACTCGGCGGCCTTCGACACCATCGCGGCAAGCTCTTCCCTCGTGACGTTCTTGAGGGCTGCACGCGCCGAATGGAAGGTGTAGCGGTTCCCCGTTGCGGCCGACTGACGCCGGAACAGCTCCGGCAGCTCCGTTTCCATTGTGACGTTCGAGCTCGGGACAATCAGCCCGATCCTCGAAACATCCCCCACCCGCGATTCAGCCGCTTGAGCGTGCGTCACTGCATCTCCTCACATCGTCGTGCATATAGCTTCAAACCCGCATTGTGGGCTGGGAACCCATAATGCGGATGAACTAGATCACTGTCAAATGGGCGCAGACCTCCGTTCGTCGGATGAGGGAGGCCCCGGACAGGCCCCGGCGGCCAGGCCGGATCCAGCCGGGATCGAGGCGTTCAGGCTCCACCTCGCGACTCCGGCAGGGAACTTCGGTGCGGCACCCCCGCTGGCATTGGGGGCAAAGACCCTGCACGAGGCAAAGGCTGAGGCTGAGGGTGTCATCCGCGAGGCCCAGTGTTGGAGGGCCGTCCCGTCCGCGGAAGTCCAGTCTGTATCCAAGCCGTGGTGCGGGGCCCGATGGGATGGACTCACGGGCAAGTGGTCCCATTGGGACCTCAGCCCCGACTACTGAGAGACGCTCGGGCTCCCGCTTCCGCGGGCGAAGGACGGGGCTGGAGGCCGCTGGCCGCAAACCGCTTCGACCCAGCCGACAGCAGGGGCGGGATCTGGCGCGGGCCCCTGAGGAAGGCCATCCGGGACTCATCCAGGGACGCATGCTCCCTCGCAGCGGCGGCGAAGGGGGACGGCAGGAGGGGCGGGCGCCTCGGCGGTGGGAAGGCGGCCGCGGCCCGGACACAGCCTTTGCTGCCCGGGAGCTCCCAGCAGGCAGATGCCTGAATGCCTGGACAGGTGCATCCGCATGATGGGACTCGCCCGTTCCGGGCGCTGGAGCGGCCTTGGCGTCAGACCGGCCGTTCGAGCTCGTCGAGGACATCTGCCTCGATCTCCGGGTACCTGTGGAGCTGGACGAGCAGCTCACGCCGCTCACGCCCGGTGGCCTCCTCGAGGATGTTCGCGATCTGAGTCGGCCTCAGGTGATGGAGTCGGCTGGCGGCAGCGCGGACCTCGGCGGAATCGGTGTGGCCGACGAGCGGCTCGAAGTCCTTCCAGTCCCGTGGGGAGCTGGGGACGTGACGCAGGCCGGACCTGAGCCAACGGCGCCGGAGCACATCCAACCCCGTGGCCGCCCACCCGTCGGAGACGGAGGTGAGCTGGACGTCGTAGGCGTTGACCAGCGCCGCGCGCTTGAGGTCGATGAGCCGGAGACGCAGGACGTCCCCGGACAGGAGCACAGTGCCCTCTCTGCGGAGGAACTCGCGCGGGTCGGCCGTGGGGACCTGGAGCTGGACGCCCCCGGGCTCGAGCCCATCGAGGTCCGCCCCCATGACGAACGCGCGCCTGCCGCCCACGGTGACAACGAGCCCGGTCACGAGCGGG
>NZ_BAAGSN010000035.1:0-41643 GCF_054782415.1 Sinomonas soli
GCGAGCGAGCAGGAGCGTCGGCTGGTGCGGCTGCGGTTCGTGGAGGAGATGAGCCAGTCGGAGATCGCTGCGGAGCTGGGGGTGTCGCAGATGCAGGTCTCGCGCCTGCTGCGCCGGCTCCTGGACCGCATGCGCCGCAAGATGGCCGCCTGAAACCCGGACAACCGCGCTGGACCCCACACAGCGGGGCAGCCCACCGGACCACAGCACCCCGGCGCAGCCGGGAGGACGCCCAGCTCTCCTCCCATGAGACGCGGCTAGCATGGCGCCCATGGCTTCTGGCAGGAAAGTGCTCCGCTCCACCTCGATCGGCGTGGGGAGGATCCTGTCCTTCCTGGCGGTAAGCCTCCTCTGCGGAGTCCTGACTGCCGGCCTGATGTCGCCCGCCGTGGCTCTCGCCGGCGGGGCGGCGGAGGGGTCGGTGCAGTTCTTCGACAGCCTCCCGAGCGAACTCGAGGTCACACCGCCGGCGCAGGTGACGAGGATCCTGGCCGCGGACGGCTCCCTGATCGGCAGCGTCTTCAGCGAGAACCGCACCAATGTGCCCCTCGACCAGGTCTCGCAGAGCATGCGCGACGCGATCGTCGCCATCGAGGACTACCGGTTCTACCAGCATGGCGGGATCGACCCGATGGGCATCCTGCGCGCGTTGGCGAGCGACGTCGGGGGAGCCCATCAGGGAGCGTCGACGCTCACACAGCAGTACGTCACGAACGTGCTCAACGAAGACCTCGTGGCGCAGGGCCAGGGTTCCGATGTAGTCCTGAACGGCCAGAAGGGCGTGGGCGACAAGCTGCGCGAGATGAAGCTCGCCATCTCGCTGGAGAAGAAGGAATCGAAGGACAAGATCCTCCAGGGCTACCTGAACATCGTCTCCTTCAGCAGCAACGCCTACGGCGTCCAGGCCGCCAGCCGGTACTTCTTCTCGGAGGACGCCAAGGACCTCACCCTGCCGCAGGCGGCCCTTCTCGCCGGGCTGGTGAACGGGCCGGGCTACTACGACCCGGTGGCCTACCCGGACCGGGCCGTGGGCCGACGGAACCTCGTCCTCGACGCGATGCTCCAGCACGGGTACATCACCAAGGCCCAGCACGACTCCGCGGTCAAGGCGCCCCTGAAGCTCAAGCTGAGCCCGCCGCAGCAGGGCTGTGCCTACGCGGCGCAGGCTCCCTACTTCTGCGACTACGTGCTCCACCAGGTCCTCAACGACCCCGCGTACGGTGCGACCGCGGAGGATCGCAGGCAGAAGGTCGAGCGCGGCGGCCTCACGATCCGGACCACCCTCGATCCCCGCCTGCAGGGGCCGGCGCAGGCCCAGGCTGACGCGACGGCGGGGGCGAACCCGGACAAGTGGGGGGCCTCCCTCGTCACCGTGCAGCCGGGGACCGGCAAGGTCCTGGCCATGGCGCAGAACTCCCGGGTGCTTGCGGGCCAGGGCACCGGATTCGTCACGGCCTACAACTTCAACGTGGACCGCACGGACCCGGCCGGCAACCCGCTCGGGGGAGTGGGCGGGATGCAGCCGGGTTCGACCATGAAGCCGGCCACGCTCGCGGCGTGGCTGGACGAGGGCAAGCCCACGGACCAGATCGTCAACGCAGCCCAGCGGCGGTACCCGCCCGGGTACCCGTGGAAGACCACCTGCGGGCACGTGAGCGGATCCTTCGATTCCGCGGTGCCCGGGTCGGTCGACCTCCAGAACGACGAGCCCGGCTGGTACCGCCCCATGACGGTCCGCGAGGGCATCTACCAGTCGATCAACACCGCCACCTTCGCCTCCGCCGCGGCGCTGGACGACTTCTGCGACATCCAGCGTGCCGCGGACGCCATGGGCCTCCACGACGGTGCGGGCGGCGGGAAGAAGCTGGACCTGTCCGTGCTCGGCAACATCCTGGGGGCCTCCAACGTCGCGCCCCTGACGATGGCGGACGCGTTCGCGACCTTCGCTGCGGACGGCACCTACTGCGCGCCGCTGTCCGTCACCGAGGTCGACGACGCCAAGGGCAACAGGATCGGCGGCCGGGACCCGTCCTGCCAGGCCGGCGCGCTGAAGCCCGACGCCGCGAAGGCGGCCACCAACGTGCTCCAGGACGTCATCAAGAAGGGCTCGGGGCTACTGATCCCCCAGAAGCTCGGCGTCCCGGACGCGGCGAAGACCGGCACCAACCAGTACAACAACCAGACCTGGGTGGTCGGCTACACCAAGGGCCTCGCGACGGCGTCGTTCTTCGGCGACCCCTTCAACGGGAGCGCCGCCCGCCTCGGGCGGAACGTGACGGTCAACGGCAAGTACTACCCCGTCGTCGACGGGGCGTACATCGCTGGCCCCCAGTGGGCGGTCTACATGAAGAAGGTCCTCGGGTTCTACGACCACGGCGACTTCGATGCTCCACCGCAGAGCCTGATCAAGCCGGGCTCGCACTGACCGCTGCCCGAGAGGTTGGTCAGGATACCCTACCGGGTATTATCCTGTGAAAGGCGCCGGGCTGTCCGGCGCCACACGGGAAGGGGAACCACCATGAAGGGCGTCTCGGTCGACGGGCCTGCTGCGCAGGACCTGCCCCAGTCCGTCGAGCTGCATCGGCTCGCGAACCGGCTCAAGCGTGCCCATGGGCAGCTCCGGGCCGTCATCGACGCGGTCGAGTCGGGGGCGAACTGCCGGGCTGTCGTCACGCAGCTCGCCGCGGTCCGCGGCGCCCTGGACAATGCCGGCTTCGAGCTGATCTCCGGAGCGATGCGAGAGTGCGCGAGCACCCCGGGTAACCCTGACGGCACCGGCCTGACGATGGAGGAGCTGCGCCGGCTGTTCCTCACCCTTGCCTGAGCTGCACCAGTCATCGACGCCCGGCCGCACGCTGGGCGGGAAGAGGGGTATCCCCATGCATGAATCCGCTGCGCCCCGTCCCGGGCTCGTCGTCCATGGCACCGGCCCCGCGCCCGAGGCGTGGCTCCCGGCCGCGATGCGCACGGCGCTGAATGCGGCGGCCGATCTCGGCGACGGTGCCCGGGTGGAGCTCGTGGTCCAGAGACCGGCCGTGGTGCTGCTGAAGGAGGCGGCCGGGCCGGCCGGCCAGCTGGGCGACCTCACGGCGGCGGGCGTCGGCGTCCTCGCCTGCGGCAACAGCCTGCGCTCCGCCGGCGTCGCCGAGGGCGAACTCGCCCCCGGCGTCGGCACCGTGCCCGCAGCTGTCGGACACCTCGCCCGGCGCCAGTGGGACGGGTGGGCCTACGTGCGCATCTGAACGCTCCGCCCGCAGTGCCGTTTGACTTCGAAATACCCCCCTAGGTATTTTGGATCTAGGCCGGAAACGGCCCCACGGACTTCAGGGAGGAACGAACCATGGACGTCATCGTCATCGACACCCCGCAGCTCGGCGACCGCAGCTACCTCGTGCACGACGGCAGGAGCGCCCTCGTGATCGACGCCCAGCGTGACATCGACCGCGTCGAGGCCGCCGCCGCCGAGGCCGGCGTCGAGGTCACGCACGTTGCCGAGACCCACATGCACAACGACTACCTCACGGGCGGACTGGTCTACGCGCGCAAGCACGGAGTCGCCTACCTGGTGAACGCCGCCGACGAGGTCTCCTTCGAGCGCACCCCCATCGCGGACGGCGAGACCGTCGCGGTCGGCGAGCTGACGGTCAAGGCCGTGGCGACCCCCGGCCACACCCACAACCACCTCTCCTTCGTCGTCTCGCACGGCGACCAGCAGGCCGTCTTCTCGGGCGGCAGCGTCCTCTACGGCTCGGTGGGCCGGACGGACCTGCTGGGCCGCGAGCACATGGTGGGCCTCACGCACGACCAGTACGCCTCCGCCCGGCGCCTGGCCGACGAGGCGGATGCCAAGGCGGAGCTGTACCCGACGCACGGCTTCGGCTCGTTCTGCTCCTCCGGTCCCGCCACCGGGGCCGGCGGCTCGACCCTCGGCGAGCAGTTCCAGACCAACCACGTCTACACGGACGCCGACGAGGAGCACTTCGTCAGCGACCTCATTGCCAATCTGACCGCCTACCCCAGCTACTACGTGCACATGGGCCCGGGCAACTCCGCCGGGCCGGGCGAGCCGGACCTGAGCGTGCCCGAGTCCCTCGACCCCGAGGAGCTGCGCGCGCGGCTCGTGGCCGGCGAGTGGGTGGTCGACCTGCGCAACCGGGTCGCCTATGCCTCCGAGCACCTCAAGGGCACCATCAGCTTCGAGTACGGCACGGGCGGCAGCTTCAGCACCTACCTCGGCTGGCTCTTCCCGTACGACAGGAAGCTCACCCTCGTGGGCTCCCGCGAGGACGTGGAGAACGCCATCCGCGACCTGTCCCGGATCGGCATCGACTCCCCGGATGCGGCCCTCGGCGAGGACCCGCGCGCCCTCGCGCCGGATGCCGCGGTGTCCTCCTACCCCCGCGTGGACTGGGAGGGCATGCTGGCCCAGCGCCAGCCGGGCGAGGTGATCCTCGACGTGCGCCGCGCGGACGAGTACCAGGCGTCGCGCATCGACGGCGCCGTCAACATTCCGCTGCACGAGCTCCTCAACCGCCTCGACGAGGTCCCGGCCGGGCGCCTCTGGGTCCACTGCGGCTCGGGCTACCGCTCCGGCGTGGCGGCCAGCCTGCTCGAGCGCGCCGGCCATGACGTCGTCCAGATCGACGACGCCTTCGACCGCGCCGCAGCCGCCGGGCTCCCCGTCGCGGCCTAGCACCCCCTGACCGCGAGGACGAGAACCGAGAGGAAGACCATGCCGACTCCTGCACAGCGCACGAGCGGGCACCGGGCGCCCCTGGCCCGGATGGGCCTGGCGGTCCTCGCCCTGCACGTGGCCGGGTGGGGGCTCCTGGCCGCGATCGCGCTGCCCGCCCTCCGCGCCGGGGGCGGCAGCGCGGCCCTCGTGGCCGGGCTCGGGGCGGGCGCCTACGCGCTCGGGATCCGGCACGCGTTCGACGCCGACCACATCGCCGCGATCGACAACGCCACCCGGCGTCTGGTCGCCTCGGGACGGGCACCCGTCTCGGCCGGCTTCTGGTTCGCGCTGGGCCATTCGACGGTCGTCGTCGGCGCCGTGGCGCTCGTCCTGGCCGGTGTCGGAGCCTTCTCCGACGGGCTTTCCGACGAGGGATCCCCCCTGCGGCAGGGAGCCTCCCTGTGGGGCGCGGCCGTCTCCGGGGGATTCCTGCTCCTGGCAGGCGCGCTCAACATCCCCGCCCTGCGGGGTCTGGGTGAACTCCTGCGCAGGGCGCGCAGCGGAGCGGTCGACCCCGCAGAGCTGGAGCGCCAGCTCGACTCCCGCGGCGTGGTCTTCCGCGTCCTGGGCCCGCTGGCCCGCCTCGTGGACGCCCCGTGGAAGATGTACCCGACCGGGCTGCTGTTCGGCCTCGGGCTGGACACCGCAGCCTCGGTGGGGCTGCTCGCGGCGGGCTCCCTCGGCCCCGGCGTGCCGCCCGCTGCGGCCCTGGCCCTGCCCCTGCTCTTCACCGCCGGCATGACGCTCTTCGACAGCGCGGACGGCATCGCCATGAGCCGGATCTACCGCTGGGCCGCGGGGGACGCGGTCCGCAAGGCCGCGTACAACCTGACCGTGACGGCAGTCTCCGTCGCCGTCGCCTTCGTGGTCGGTGCCGCCGGCATCGCCTCGGTGGCCGCGCAGCTGCTCGAGGTCCACAGCGGGCCCCTGGCGGTGCTGGCCGGCCTCGACACCGGGCTCGTCGGAGTGGGGCTGGTCGCCGTCTTCGCGGCCTTCGGCCTCTACGCACTGACCCTCCGCGCCCCGCGCGCGACCTCCCAACCCTGCCGCTGACACCCACCCTTCCCCTTCGAGAGGACAGACCCATGGAGATCACCCCCCAGCAGACCGCCGAGAAGCTCGACGGCGATACCCAGATCGTCGACGTGCGCGAGGCAGCAGAGCTTGCCGACGGCATGATCCCGGGCGCCCGGCACATCCCGCTCGGCGACCTGGGCGCGCGCCTGGACGAGCTCGACCGCTCCCGCCCAGTGATCGCCGTCTGCCGCAGCGGCCGGCGCAGCGCCGCCGCGGCCGACCAGCTCACCGCAGCCGGCTACTCCGCGCAGACGATGGTCGGCGGCATGCTCGCCTGGGAGTCCGCCGGCCTGCCGACCACCTGATCCGCCCCCGCACACCGCCTCGGACCGAGGCGACCAGCACACCAGAACGAAAGTAGACATGACCGACAGCACCACCGCCATGCCCGCCACCGTCGCACCCGCCACCCTGAAGGAGTGGGCCGCCCGCCACGACGACCTCATGGTCGTGGACGTCCGCAGCGGCGCCGAGTTCGATTCGCTCCACATCCGGGGCTCCTACCACGTGCCGCTGCCCCTCCTGAGCGAGCACACCGAGGAGTTCGCCAGCCGGATGGGCACGCGCGTCGTCCTGGTCTGCCAGTCCGGAGCACGCGCCGAGCAGGCCCGCAAGCGGCTCGCCGCCGTCGGCCTCTCGGGCGCCAGCGTGCTCGAGGGCGGCGTCCCGGCCTTCGCCGCAGCCGGAGGCGACGTCGTCCGCGGAACCCAGACGTGGGCGCTCGAGCGGCAGGTCCGGATGACCGCCGGCTCACTCGTGCTGGCCAGCATCCTCGGCGGCCGGTTCGTCTCGCCCAAGCTCCGGCTTGTGGCCGGCGGCATCGGCGCCGGCCTCACCTTCTCCGCGGCGACCAACAGCTGCGCGATGGGCGCGATGCTCTCGAAGATGCCGTGGAACCGCTCCGCGAGCGAGCCCACGGCACACCAGGCGCTCCAGCGGCTCGGAGACAGCCGGTGATCCTGACCGCGCTCGCGTTCGGCGCCGTCGTCGGCGGGCTCCTCGGGCTCGTCGGCGGCGGCGGGTCGATCCTCGCCGTGCCCGCCCTCGTGTACGGGGTGGGCGTGCCGCTCGCGGCCGCGATCCCCGGCTCCCTCGTGGTGGTCGGCGCGTCCTCCGCCGTCGCCGTCCTGCCGAGGGTCCGCCGCGGCGTCAACTGGCGGCTGGCCCTGATCATCGGGGCCGCCGGCACCGCCACCGCCTACCTCGGCGCGGCCGTGAACCGGATCATGGACCAGAAGGTCCTCCTGCTCGCGTTCTCCGCGATCATGATCGTGGCGGGCCTGAGGATGCTCCGGAAGACCGAGGCCGTGGGCGGATCCTGCGCGCTTCCGACGGGCGGGGTGAACTGGCGGTCCTGCCTGCCCAAGGCGATCGCGACCGGCGCCGTGGTGGGGTTCCTCACGGGACTCCTCGGGGTCGGCGGCGGCTTCCTCATCGTCCCCGCCCTGGCGCTCGTGCTCGGGCTCCCCATGGCGATGACCGTGGGCACCTCGCTCGTCATCATCGTCATCAACTCGCTCGCGGGCCTCGCCGCCCACGTCGGCGAGATGCACTTCGACTGGGCAGTGATCGGCGCCTTCGCCGTCGCCGCCATGGCCGCCTCGCTCGTGGCCGGCCGCTTCGGGCGCAGGCTGCCCGAGCACGTCCTCAAGCGCGGCTTCGCGGGCCTGGTCCTGCTCGTGGCCGTCTATGTCGCCATCCAGGCCATCACCAAGTAGTCCCCCTGCCACGGCAGGAACCCTAGAGAAGGAGAACACCCCATGTGCCGTCAGGTCACCTGCAGGAAATGCGGAAAAGTCACCTGGGCCGGCTGCGGCCAGCACGTCCAGCAGGTGATGCGCGGAGTCCCGAACTCCCAGCGCTGCCAGGGCCACGAGAACGAGCCCAGCGCCGTCTCGGCGTTCTTCTCCCGCATCTTCGGACGCTGAGCCCCGAAGCACCCTGACACGGCCGCGGGCCGACGGCGCCACCCGCTGTCGGCCCGCGGCCGTACTGTCTGCGCGGCGCCCGCCTAGGGCTGGGCCCCGCGCCCGCCTTCCTTCTCCCGCACCACAAGGACCGGACACGGGGCGTGGTGGACGAGCTGCGCCGACACTGAGCCCAGCAGCAGCCCGGCGAAGCCGCCGTGGCCGCGTGAGCCGACGACCAGCAGGTCCGCCTCCCGCGCCGCATCGAGGAGGACCGTGACCGCGCTGCCCTCGATCACCTCCGCGCTGAGCGCGCTGCGGTCGCCGCCTGCCACGGAGAGCAGCGCCGCCTGGTCATCCGCCGCGCTCTGCCGGAACACCTCCACGTCAGGGCCGGCGCCGGCGGCGTCGCCGAGGACCGGGTAGTGCCACGCCGTGATGACGCGAAGGGTTCCCCCGCGGAGCCGGGCCTCCTCGATCGCCCACTCGAGTGCCTTCCCTGAGGCGGGGGATCCGTCCACCCCGACCACGATCCTGTACTCGCCCATGGAACTGTTCCTTCCGCCGGGATCCTTGACGTGCCGCGCTGCGTCCTCGCGGCCCTGCCTGGGGTGCAGCGAGTCCGCTCGCTGCCGCGAGCACGAGGACGATGCCGCCGAGGCTAGGCCGGTCCAAGGCCCTCCGCTAGGGGCTTACGGCATCGGGCGCCGCGAGGTCTCCCGCGGGCTCAAGCTGATGCGTGTCCGCTGCTCGGATGCGGGTAGCTACTGCGAGGGGCGGCCCGCCATGGGACTGCCCGCCGCCAGAAGGAGGACGACGATGTGGAGCCAGCTGTCGCTCACGCCGACCCAGGCCGTCGAGGTGGTGGTCTCTACGACCCTCATCTACTGGACCTTCATCATCCTCGTCAGGATTCTGGGACAGGGCCCCCTGGCCAGGGTCTCGAGCTACGGTCTGGCCAGTGCGGTCGCCGCCGGGTCCGTGGTGGGGCGTGCCGCCCTCGGCTACACGCCCGACCTGGCCGGAGGCGCCCTGGCCCTCGTGACGCTGTTCCTGATGCACGCCCTCGCCGGGCAGGTCCAGCGCCGCACCCGTCCACGGCGGGTGCTGGACAGCCCCCCGCTGCTCCTCATGGCCGGCCCCGAGGTCCTGCACGGCAACCTGAGGCGCAGCCATCTCGTGGAGGGGGACCTCTGGCCGAGGCTGCGGCTGGCCGGCATAGCGGACCCGGCCGACGTCGCCTGCGTGGTCCTGGAGCCCACCGGGGAGATCAGCGTCCTGAAGAAGGGGGCCAAGCTCGACCGCAGGGCCTTCGAGGACGTGCGGGGAGCGGAGCACCTCGATTCGCTCTTCGGTGCGGCCGGGTAGTGCGGAGCGGCCCGCTCTCCGGCCGGCCCCGGCGTTTCTGTTCGGCGGGGCCGTGGATGGGTAGGTAATCCGGCAAGGGACGTGGTCCATATCAACTGGCTGATACGAGGGGGACACCATGGCCGATCTGCCGAGGAGGTACGCGCGGTACCTGGACGGGAAGGATCCTGCGGTCGTCGAGGCCGTTCGGCCGGTGATGGAGCAGTCCGCGGCGGAAGGGCGCCACGGGGTGCGCATCCGGTCCATCCCGGACGGGGTCCAGGCCGTCATCGACGAGGCGACGGCCTACGGGAGGATCAGCGAAGGCTCCGACTGACTCACAGGAGACACTCGGCACGCGATGGGCAGATAAGCATCATCCTGAGGGACCAGCGAGCACGCCGTCAGGGCAAGGACCTGGCCTGAGCAGACGAGACGCCCCTGCTGGTTAGGGCCGCTCGGCTCTGGCGCCGGAGGGGCCGCATCACGGACTCTGGTGCTCCAAGGCCGCCGTTGAGCCAACAGCGCGGCGGTGAGGCAGCGGACTGTTCGGGCAGGAGGCGTCGAATGAACCCTCCGGTGACGAGGACAGAAGCCGGGCGCGACGCCGTCCGGGTGTTCCTCCTCAGCGGCCACGCGCTCCTCAGGCAGGCGCTGTCGGAGCTGCTGGGCGACGAGGGCTTCGACGTGGTGGGGGAGGCCGGCAGGATCTCGTCCGCGCTCCAGGCCGTGTCTGACCTCGCCCCGGACATTGCGCTCCTGGAGAACCGCCTGCCCGACGGGACGGCCATCGAGGCCTGCCGTGCTCTGCACGTGGCGGCCCCGCGGACCCGGTGCGTCATCCTGACGACGTACGAGGAGGAGAAGGCCCTGCGCAGCCTGGTCCTGTCCGGCGCCGCGGGATTCGTCCCGCACAGCGCCCGCGCCGCCGGGCTGCCGGAAGCCATCAGGCGAGCGGCCACAGGAGGCGGACTGCACTCACCGGATGCGGCACGGGCAGCCCGGGCCGCCCTGGCCGCGGAGGCTGTGCTGGGCGCCACCGCCCTGGAGAATGCGATCCTGGCCCTCATCCTGCACGGCAGGACCAACGCGCAGATCTGCGAGGAGCTGGGCCTGCAGCAGGGCGCGCTCGCGGGTCACCTCTCCTCCCTGCTGGCCAAGCTCGGATTCCGGCCCACGCCCGCCGGCACCGGTGCTGCTGCGGCGGCCCGTGCCTCGGCGCTCAGTCCGCCGCTGCAGCGCGGAAATTAGACGCCGTGGTAGACCGCAGGACCTCGGAGAGGGTGCTGAGCTGGTGCAGTGCGCGCTCGTGCAGCTGCTCCAGGCGTGCCGCGTCGACGCCCAGCCCCTGGTCGGCGAGGAGGAGCAGGGCCTTCCACAGGAGGGACTTCTCGGCTACGGCGGTGAGGAGTGACTCGAGTTCGAGCTGGCGCGCCCATCCAGAGGCAGCGTGCGTCGGATTGAGGGGGTCGAGCTTCGCGGTCTGCTCCGCGGCCCACGCCATGGCCTTCCGGTGGGCGCGGGGCTCCAGCCCGAGGGACTGGAGGATTCGCTCGAGCTCGTCGGCGTCCTCGCTGACTTCTCGGGCGAGCCTGCTCAGGGCAGAGGAGTAGAAGGTTCCCTCCCACGCCTTCGCAGCCTCCTCGAAGAGTCTCCTGCCCGAGTTCCCGGCGATCAGGTGACTGTGCAGGTACTTGGTGAGTGCGTCGTCGTCGAGCTGCGGCGTCCGGGGGGTGTCGGTCATGGGTCCTCCTGACGGGGATGGGATGGCGACCCACCCTTACCCGCGCTGGCAGGGCCCAAGCAGGGGCGGCCTGTGTTCAGCCGCTCCAGATGTCTCCTGCCAGGAGCCGGTCCGCCTCAGCCTGGGCCTCGGCGTCCCCGAGGCCGACCTGCCTCAGTTCCCGCAGCAGGCGCGGGCGCTGGTCGTGCGGGGCCGGAGCAAAGCGCGCCGGGGATGCTGGGAGGTCGTGCTCGTGCTCGGGCCACGCCGTGGCGTTGCTGATGTGGAGGGCGGTGCGGGACTGTCTGCTTCGGGGAAGCATGGTCGTCTTCCTTGGTCCGCGGGCGTTGGCCACGGGTGTCTGCTCACTGCGCGGGGGAGGTCCCGGATGCTTGAGGCCATTGCGCTCATCCCATTCTCCCTCCGATCGCCGCCTTTGGCATAGGAGTTTTCGGGCAGCGCCGGAGGGGACGTTTGGCTCTGACTGGCGCCCGACGACGGGAGCAGGCTGTGTGGTGTGGGGGGCCGGGGCACGTGCTTCTGCAGAGTGAGACGGAGAGCCGTATGGGCCCGCAATATGATCGGCCGGTGGGGGCCCGGCTGAAGGTTTTCATCGTCGAGGACCACGCCCTGACACGGGACACACTCAGTGACGTGCTCGAAGACGCCGGCTTCGAGGTCGTCGGCCGGTGCCGCGCTGCGGCGGCGACGGTGCGGACCGTCGCCGCCGCGGCCCCGGATGTGTGCCTGATCTCCTTGGGCCTCGCGGGGGAGAGCATGATCGACATCTGCAGGGCGGTCACCGAGGCCGCGCCCATGATTGCCTGCGTCATGCTCTCGCTCCGCGACCGCCCTGGCGAGATCACTGCCTCCTTCCGGGCCGGAGCGTCCGGCTACGTCCTGGCCAGCATCACCGGCGACCGCCTCGCGAGGGCGCTGAGGGACGCCGTCCGGTGGCGGCGCAGCTCGAGGATGTCGGAGCTCTCCTGAGCCGCGCCGCCCCGAGGGCTCAGCCGCCGGCGTTCACCCTTCCGGTGGAGGCGCTCCACGTCAGGCTGCCGCTCTCGAAGTCCTCGGCGCGGCCTACCGGGACGGAGTACTCGTCCGAGGTCGGGTAGCCGAGCCAGCTGCGCTCCCAGCCCATCGAGGCCCACGTGGCCCGGATCGCGCCGAGCACCGAGTGCGCGCCCGTCCATGGCGTCCAGTAGATCGAGGCCGCCTTGGAGAAGTGGTTGTACCGGCCGGAGCCGTCCGGGGTGCCCATCTCGTCCGTGGTGGGGTAGCCCAGGGGCCCCTTCTCCCAGCCGGAGGCGGCCCACTTGGCACGGATCGCGCCGCGGATCGAGTGCGCGCCGGTGGTCGGGGACCAGTAGATCGAGGCGACGCTGGAGCCGTTGAAGTGGTTGTAGCGGCCGACACCGTCGGGCGTCTTGCTCTCGTCCGTGGTCGGGTAGCCCAGCGGGCCCCGCTCCCAGCCCTTCTGGGCCCACTTGGCCCGGATTGCACCTTGGATCGAGTGGGCGCCGGTCTTCGGCGACCAGTAGATCGAGGCGCCCCCGGAGCCGTTGAAGTGGTTGTAGCGGCCGATGCCGTCCGGGGTGCCCATCTCGTCCGTGGTCGGGTAGCCCAGCGGGCCCTTCTCCCAGCCCGATGCGGCCCACCGGGCGCGGATCGAGCCGTGCACCTCGTGCGCGCCGAGCGTCGGGGTCCAGTAGATCGAACCCCCGCCGGAGCCGGAGAAGTGGTTGTACCGCCCGATGCCGTCCGGGGTCTTGGACTCGTCGGTGGTCGGGAACCCGAGGAAGCCCCTGGGGCCGCCGGCCGCGGCGTAGCGCGCATAGATGGACCCATGGACCTCGTGCACCCCGGTGGTCGGGGACCAGCAGATGATGCCCGAGGTGTAGTCCTGGCACTTGCCGGTGCCCACCGTGTACTGGGTCGACAGGGACTGGCCGAGCGGGGAGGCCCACCGGCCTGCGCCGATCTTCGCCGCATACGCCGCGATGGGATCGTCGATGCCGTTGCCGGTGAGCATGACCTGCTGAGCGCCGGAGCCGTCGTCGGCCGTGATCAGGTAGTACGTGTCCGCGGTGCCGGCCTGCCCGAATGCCGTGGGCGTGAACGTCACGCTCTGGAACACCGAGTCGCCCGGCGGGACGGTCAGCCCCTCGGAGACCGGCGTCGTGGTGGTGAACACGCCCTGGGGGGCCTTCGCCTTGGTGATCGTCATCGGGATGTTGCCGGTGTTCTGGATCTGGAACGAGCGCGTTGAGGAGGTCCCGACCGCCACGTCGCCGAAGTCCAGCGTCTTCGGCATCTGCAGGTGGGAGGCGCCCGAGATGGCCGTCGCGGTCACCGGGACGGTCACGCCGCCGAGGTTGCTCGTCACCGTGATCGAGTCCGTGATCGAGGAGGCCGCGGTCGGCTTGAAGGCGATCGAGACCGGGACCGAGGCCAGCGGCTGGATGGTGGTTCCCACCGCCGGCACGGTGGTCGGATCCGTGACGAGGCTCGGGTCGGCGGGCAGCGTCACCGCGGTGACCGTGACCGCCGTCGTGCCCGTGTTGACGATGTTCACCGTCTGCTGGCTGACCGTGCCGGTCGGGACGTTGGCGAAGGCGAGCGTGGTCGGGGTGGCGCCGAGGCCGTCCTTGGTGCCGACGCCGTGGACGCCCAGCAGCACGGTCTCGCCGTCGGACGTCTTCACGGTCAGCGTGCCGTCGGACTCGCCGGCCTCCGTGGGGGCGAACGTGACGGGGAGGGAGAGGCTAGCACCGGAGGCCAGGGCCTTCGGGAGGGCCACCGGGCCGATCCCGAAGGGGGCGGCCGTGGTGATCGAGCTGATCGTCACCGCGCGGGTGGCCTTGATGGTCACGTTCGTGGTGGAACTCGTGCCGACTGCGGCCTGGCCGAGGTCGCCACTGGTCGAGCCCACCGCGGCCGTCGTCGGGATGCCGAAGCCGAGGATGTGTCCGTCGCGGGTGCCCACGAAGACCTTGCCGCCGTTGGTGGCTGGCGAGGTGAACTTCGCGGCGGTGCCGATCGGGGCGCTGAAGACCTGGGCGAGCTTGCCCGTGCTGTCCGGGATGGCCCGGTAGGCGCGCAGCTGCCCGTTGGCGCCGGTGTTGTTGTCGGTGTAGATGACCCAGACCAGGGCGGAGGAGCCGTCGGTCCCGGAGGACGTGACCACCGGGGACCCGGATGTGTAGCCGAAGGTGCCGGGGGAGGTGCCCACGGAGGCGAGCTTGACCCCGCCCGAGCTGTTGGGGACGAGCTTGGACGCCCTCAGATAGCCCTTGTTCTCAACCTGGTAGACGTAGCCGCCCTGGGTGGTGCCGAGGAACGCGGACCGCCCCCAGACCCCGTTGTAGGGCCCGGCAGTGTCGACCACGGCGTCGGTCCCGCCCGTACCCTGGGCCATGCCGCCCAGCTTGTCCCGGTCGAGCAGATAGATGTGGCCGTCCTTGCCGGTCTGCACCATCAGGTGCGGGTGCGCCGAGGTGCCGTAGCCGTCGGGGATGGCGATCGGTGCGCCGGAGCCGAGGTCGGCGTCGTCCTGGTTCATCTTGACGTTGGCGGCGGGGCTGA
Source organism: Sinomonas soli (assembly GCF_054782415.1). Classification (NCBI taxonomy): domain Bacteria; kingdom Bacillati; phylum Actinomycetota; class Actinomycetes; order Micrococcales; family Micrococcaceae; genus Sinomonas; species Sinomonas soli. Next base: position 14,378 of record NZ_BAAGSN010000035.1, read on the forward strand.
AGAAGTCCTTCGCCGTCAGGCTGCCGTCGGTGCCGACCTGCAGCCGGACCACGGACTCGGCCAGGGTCGTCGGCGGGGAGGTGCCGGGGGACTTCTGTGGGGCGATGCCGTTGCCCGTGGCGAAGAGGATGCGGCCGGGGCCGTCGGAGACGAGGCCGCCGCCGGACTGCCAGATGCCGCCCTCGGCGTTGCTGACCCCGGTCTCGGTGGCCCACATGGTGGTCTGCTTCCCGGCGGTCGAGACCCCGACGACGTACCCGACGAAGGGGCTGTGGTCGCAGTGGCTCGCGAAGCCGGCGTACACCACTCCGCCCATCAGCAGCAGTCCGGGCCGCTGCATGGCCGTGAAGGCGTTGAAGGGCCTCGTCGGGTCGTTGGTCGGGGCCCCGTCGATCAGCACCGGGAACCCGGCCCGCTCGGCGCCCGTCGCGACGTCGATCGAGTGCATGTACCAGTGCGGCACCTGCGTGTTCCCGCCGTCGTTCTTCTTCGCCGTGAGGAAGACGCTGTTCGTCGCCGCGTCGTAGACCGGGGTGGAGCTGATGCCGATGTTGGGGACGAGGTCCCCGCACCCGATGGCGGACGCCGGCCATGCCGGGCCCACGGAGCGGCTCCACTTCACCGCGCCGGTCGTGGCGTCCAGGCCGTAGACCGCGTTGTTCTCCGTCGCCGCGATGACGGTCTGGCCGACCACGAGGGGCTGTGCGTACACCTGCCCGTCGACCGCTGTGGAGAACAGCTTGCCGAAGTTCGGGGAGGCCACTCCGGCAGGGGAGAGGGCGCTCTCGTTGCTGTCCCACCCGGTCCGCAGCGTGTCGTGGGCAATGGTCCCGACGTCGGCCGTGGCGGTCGGTCCGGCAAGCAGTGCCGCGCCGGCGAGGGCTCCCGCCAGGAGCACGGTCAGCGCCCGGGGCGGCCTCCAGAGCACGTCACGCAGGGCGCCGCGTGCACGGCGAATACTGGATCTTCCACTGGGCTCCATGAGCAGGTTCCCCCCTACCCTCGCCGCCGCTGGCCGGGTGCCGGCAGCGTGGTAGTAGGAGCGTAAAAATTGGGGCCCCTGGGGCGCCCGAGTAATCCATACCCGTCTTTTCGGGACCCGTTCACACGCTGACACGGGGATTCCGACAGGGTGTACGCAGGATGTCATCGGCCCGACACTGGCGGTGTACGCAGGTGCGGGGCCGGTGGACTACGTGGCGATGGTGCGCAGGATCTGCCTCGCCACGAGCCGGTCGATGCCCGGCAGGCGGGTTGCGCGGATGATCAAACGCCGCACGAGCCGTTGGGCCCGGTTCGCGGGCAGGAAGGAGGAGGCGGTCCGCCTCCCGGATGCCTGGGCCATCTCGACCGTGGGGCGCCAGCGCCGCTCGAAGTCGGCGAGGGCGGGGCCGATGGCCGCCGTGGTGGAGACGGGGCCGACGATGTCTCCCAGGAGCGCCGCCCCGGCGATGGCGAGGGAGCCGCCCTGACCGGCGAGCAGGGACACGGCGCCGCAGGCATCGCCGAGGAGGACCGTCCGCTGCCGGTGCCAGACCGGCATGACGATCTGCGCCACCACATCGTCGTAGGGATGTTCGGGGCACAGTTCGAGCAGCCGTGCGACGGCGCCGCCGAGGCCGGCGAACTCGCGCCGCAGCCGTTCCCGGGGGCTCTCCGCCGGCCCCGGGCCGGCCGTGTCCCGGTACACCATGAACGCCGCGACCTCATCCGAACGGAGGCTGTACATGCCAGCCATCCGGTCAATGGTGTCGGTGAGGACGAAGCGATTCCGGAAGCGGGCGTTCAGGCTGGGCTCCGCCACGATGAAGGCCGCCGCGCGCATCCCGAGCGGGCGCAGGTATTGCGCCTCCGCACCGAAGACCTCGGCGCGGACCTGCGAGTGTATCCCGTCGGCGCCGACGAGGAGATCGGCCGTGAGCGATCGCTCTGGAGGATCGCCGAAGTCGACGCGCACCCCTTCGGGGCCGGTGTCCACCCGCTCGACCCGGGCTCCGTAGTGGACCGTGACCCGGCCGGCGGCGACGTCCGCCAGTCCCTGGAGGGCTGCCTGCTCCAGGTCGGGGCGGAGGAGGCTGAGCACCTTCCCGCCGGCAAGCCGGGCGAACTTGTCGTAGTCGAGGCTTGCCGTGGGACGTCCTTCGGCGTCGACGTACTCGGCTGCCTCCACCTTGTAGGCAACGGCCTTGAGTCTGGGGTAGAGCCCGATCCTCTCGGAGGCTTCGACACCGGGCCCGAAGAAGTCCATCATGTACCCGTCCGGGCGCGGGGCAGCGGACTTCTCGAGGACCTCGACCTGCCATCCGGCCAGACCGAGCTGCCGGGCCGCTACCAGGCCCGCGATGCCGGCACCGACCACCAGGGCCCTCACCCGGACCTCACCTCCCGCTGCGCTCGATGGCCTTGCCTTGGTCTACGCCGTCGACGCGAAGTGAGACTGCCTCCGTCTCCTTCTCACCCATAGGGGCAAGGCTAGGATCAGCGCCGCAGACGCGGTAGGCCTCAAGCAGTGGGCAGCGCGAGGGCCTCATCCGGACGCCTGTGGATGGTGCCCCCCTTCATCACGAAGTCCACCGATTCCGTGGCGGCGATGTCAGCCAGGGGGTCCCCGGGCATGGCGACGATGTCCGCGGCCCTGCCTGGTCCGAGGACGCCGAGGTCGTTTCGCCCCAGGAGTTCGGCCGCCACTGACGTGGCCGCCCGCAGCGCGCGGGCGGGGGCCAGCCCGGCGGCGACGAGGGCCTGGAACTCCAGGACTCCGTGCTCGAACGGGAACATCCCGCAGTCCGTGCCGAACGCGACCTTTGCCTCGCTCTCGGCGATGAGCCGCTGGGAGGACAGGATCCGCCCGCTGTCGCGGCGGAACTTCCAGACCGCCTGGTCGGGCAGGGTCCCGGCCTCGAGCGCGGCGAGGTCCTCCTGGGTCATCTGCATGGTCGGGACGATGAAGGCGCCCCTCGCCACCGCCATCTCGATGCCTTCCTCGTCGATCAGGTAGGCGTGCTCGAGGCTGCGTGCGCCCGCCTTCAGGGCCTGTCGGCAGGCGTCGGCGGCACCCGTGTGCACGGCGACGGGCATTCCCAGCAGCGCTGCGGCGGAGGTGAGGGCTTCGAACTCTTCGTCGAACCACGTGCACCGGGCCGGATCGTCCCCGGGGCTGAAGTAGCCGCCCGCGTTCGTTGCCTTGATCCAGTCCGACCCGAACGCGTGCTCCCGGCGCACGAGCCGCCGGATCTCTCCCACGCTGTCCGCCGCCGCGGCCAGCGGCAGGTTCCAGCGCGGGGCGTAGAAGGGCCGGATGTCGGCATGGCCTCCGGTGGAGCTGATCAGGTGCGCGGCGACCACGAGACGCGGGCCCTCGACCAGGCCCGCGTCGATCGCGTTGCGCAGGTCCACCGTGGGGAAGTCGGGGTCCATCGTCCCCAGGTCACGCAGCGTCGTGAAGCCGCGGAGCAGGTACTGCCGCGCCGTGCTCAGGGCTGCGAGTGCCTTGGCGGCGGAGGACGTCAGGGTCTGGGTCGGAAGCGCCGAGGCATCCATGGTCAGGTGTACGTGGCAGTCGATGAAGCCGGGGGAGACGGTCCGATCGGACAGGTCGACGACCTCTGCACCGTCTGGCCTCTGGACTCTCCGGGCCATGTCGGTGATCTTCCCGCCCTCGACCAGGATCTCGCAGGGGCCGCCCAGATCTTCCCCCACGCCGTCGAACACGGACCCGCAGACCAGCACCGTTGCGCTCACCACGCGGCCCAGCGTAGACCCCGGTGCCCCGCCGCGGAACACGCAGGAGAAGCCCGTAGGCTCGGCCCATGACAGGCGTGCGGCCTTCGGGGGCGAAGCAGATACTGACGCTGACGGTCAATCCGGCCCTGGACATCAGCACTGCCACCGCGAAGGTGGAGAGCACCCACAAGCTCCGGTGCGGTGCGAGCCGGGTGGACCCCGGCGGCGGAGGCGTGAATGTCGCCCGGGTCATCCGGCGCCTCGGCGGCCGCAGTGTCGCCCTGTTCACCGCGGGTGGCCCCACGGGAGAGGCCTACCGCCGGCTGGTCGAGGCCGAGGGCCTACCCCATCACGTGGTGCCCATCAGGGGCAGTACGCGACAGAACTTCACGGTGGACGAGACCTCCACCGGCAGCCAGTACCGGTTCGTCCTGGAAGGCCCCGAGCTCAGCGAGCCGGAGTGGAGCGGGTGCCTTGACCTGCTGGCGCACACGGTCCCCTCGGGGGGATACGTGGTAGCCAGTGGAAGCCTGCCCCCTGGCGTCCCGGATGACTTCTACGCCCGCGTGGTTCGCCTGGCTCGGGAGAACGGTGCTCGCTGCATCGTGGACGCGTCGGGCCCTGCGCTGGACCACGCCCTTGCTGAGGGCGTCTTCCTGGTCAAACCCAGCCTGCGCGAGCTGGCCGAGCATGCGGGTTCGGACCTTGACAGTGAGCAGAGCCAGATGGACGCGGCAGCCGCGCTGGTCTCCGCGGGGTCAGCGGACTACGTGGCCCTGACCCTCGGTGCGCGGGGTGCCGCCCTCGCGTCGAGCTCCGGAACCCTGCGCCTGCCGGTCCCCGAGGTGCCCGTGGTCAGCACGGTCGGCGCCGGAGACAGCTTCCTTGCGGCACTCGTCCTGCGGATTGCGCAGGGGCGGCCGCTCGAGGAGGCCTTCAGGTCCGCTGTGGCAGCGGGGAGCGCGGCCGTGATGACGCCGGCCACCGAGCTGTGCCACCGCGCCGACGTGGAACGCCTCGAGGCCGGGCTCCGGCGCGGGGTCCAGCAGCTGCGCGGCAGTGTAGGGAGCGTCCCCTCAGGAAGCAGGGGCCGGTCCGCTCCCGGTGCGGCGCAGGAAGGCGTAGGCGGCGACCTTGACCTGGTCCTCGACCAGGAACCACGCGGCGGACCAGACCCAGACGACGGCGGCGAGCGTCCAGGTGAGCGGCGTCATGAGGAATCCCGTGAGGGCTATCGCAGTGGCAACGATCTGCGCGCCCACCACGGCGACGAGGAGCACGGTCGAGGGGGCTGGGCTCTTCCAGAACCGGTCCTTGGTACGGGCGACGAAGACAGTGAGGTGCCCCGAGACGGAGAGCTTAAGGAAGACCATGGTCTCGAGGAGCCCGTGCCCCTCCGGCGTGTTCAGTCCGAGGACAGTGAGCCCGAGGACCAGCAGGCCCAGGGTCTCGAGGACACCTAGGATCCCGAGGCTGGAGGCGACGGTGAGCACCTGCCGCAGGTCCCATCTGGCTGGACGGGCGGACCCGTGGGCCCGGTCATAGGCGATCGCGAGGAGAGCGCCGTCGTTGAGGAGCGCCAGGATGACGATCATGGCCGCGGTGACCGGGCGGAAGTTGAAGGCGACGACGGTGACGGTGACGAGCAGGAGGACCCGGATGGTTTCGGCGATGCGGTAGACCGTGTAGCTCGTCATGCGTGCGAACATCTCGCGGGCCAGCCGGATCGCGCCGACGATCACGGACAGGCCGGGGGCAAGGAGGACGACGTCGGCCGCTGCCCGCGCCGCATCCGTTGCCCCCGAGACGGCGATCCCCGCGTCGGCCTGCTTGAGCGCCGCGGCGTCGTTGACGCCGTCGCCGGTCATACCGACGATGTGGCCGCGCGACTGCAGGGCCTTGACGATGCGGTACTTGTGCTCCGGGAAGACCTGGGCGAAGCCGTCTGCGTCCTCCACGAGCCTGGCGAGGGCCTCGTCGCCCCGGCCGTCCCGTTCGGGTTCCGCGAGCCGGCTGGCGGGGAGGAGGTTCGGGCCGATCCCGACTGCTGCGGAGATGGTCTGCCCGATCGCGAGGGCGTCACCAGTGACCATCTTGACCTCGACGCCGAGCTCCTCGGCGGCACGTACCGTCGCTGCCGAATCCTCCCGGGGCGGGTCGGCCAGCGGCAGGAGGCCGAGCAGCCGCCAGCCGCCGCCGCGGCGCTCGGCCACCCCGAGCGCGCGGTCCCCGCGCTGGGCGAAGAGCCCGACCTGGTCGCTGTAGGCCCGGGCGGTTGCGGCGTCCTCGTGTTCGCACAGCCGGGCGATGACCTGGGGGGCGCCCTTCGTGACCCGGAATTCCGGACTGCCAGCAGGCACGACGGCGGCCTCGGACCGCTTGCTCGTCGGGTCGAAGGGGGTGAAGGAGGCCGTGGTGCCGTCGGCGGCCTGCCACCCTGGCGGGGCAGCGGCCAGGACAGCGAGATCGATGGCGTCCTTCCCGCTGGGGTCCGAGGCGAGCGCCGCGGCGCGGAGGATCCGCCCGGGATCGGTGCCCGGGGAGGACCACGGTGTGCCGACCCGGATCAGATTCTGGGTCAGGGTGCCGGTCTTGTCCGCGCAGAGGACGTCGATGCCGCCGAGTTCCTCGACGGCCGGCAGGTGGCTCACGACTGCCTTCTGAGATGCCAGTCTGCGCGCGCCCACGGCCATCGTCACGGACAGGACGGCCGGCATGGCCACCGGGACGGAGGCGATGATGACCACGAGTGCGAACTCGATCGCGTCGAAGGGCGTGTCGCCGCGCAGGAGCGACGAGGCGGTGGTGGCCGCCACGAGCACGAGCGCTGCGTAGATGAGGATCTGGCCGATCCTCAGGACGGCGCGCTGGAAGTGGCTCGCCGTCCCCGCGGCGCCCACGAGGGCCGTGGTCCTTCCGAAGAAGCTCTCTGCCCCCGTGGCGGTCACCAGGGCGTCCGTCTGGCCGCGGGCGAGGACCGAGCCCGAGTACACCTCCTCCCCGCGGGCCTTGCTGACGGGGAGGGACTCGCCCGTGAGCGCGGACTGGTCCACGGATACCGCCGCACCGCCCCAGACGCAGCCGTCCGCAGGCACGATGTCGCCGAGCTGGAGGTGGACGAGGTCCCCGACGACGAGGTCGCGCACGGGGAGGTCGGCCCACTCGCCATCGCGACGGACCCGGGCGGTGGCGGCGAGCGACTTCTTCAGCGCCGCGACCGTGTCCGCGGCCTCGTGCTCCTCGCGGTACGCCACGAGTCCGTTCATGGCGAGGAGCACGGCGATGATCACGGCGTCCGGCCAGTGCTGCAGGACGATGGAGAGCACGAGCGCCGCCTCGATGAGCCACGGGATCGGCGCCCAGAAGTAGCCCAGGAAGACCAGGGCGGGGTTCCTGCGGCGCTCCTCGACTGCGTTGGGGCCGTCCGCGGCGAGCCGACGCGCGGCCTCTTCCGACGTGAGCCCGTCCGGGCCGCTGCCCAGCTGCGCGGCCAGGTCCTCGACGGGAACCCCGCCGAGTCCACGGGGCCGATGCCCGCCGTCCTCCACGCCCATTCCCTGCCCGCTCACCGCTGGGCGCCCCGGCGGAGCGGGGCATCGGCGACGGCCATCCCCGTCTGGACCTGCGCGAGCAGACTCATCCCCTGCCTCCCTCGGGCCGACGTGCTGTGGCGGCCGCCGCGTGAAGGCTACGTCTGGACTCCTGGGCATGGCTAGGGCTGCAGTGCCTTGTCCTCTACATGATGTAGAGGATGGCTCTACATCATGTAGAGTACCCGCCGATGGGAACTTCCACAGCCAGCCGCCTGCACGCCGGGATCCCGCCGCGGTCCCTGTGGGGGGCTGCGGCCCTTCCGCTCGCGATCGCGGCGGTGACCGCTGCCGCCCTCGGCAGCAGCGGGTACCGTGAACTGAGTCGGGACTTCCCCGGGATGGGCACCGCGCTGCTGAGCACCGTGCTGCATGCGGTGGCGCTCGTGGCCTCCACGCTCTGCGTCGGCGGCCTGTTCCAGGCGGCCTTCCTGCGCGGCCGGCCCGGCCCGCTGCGGCCGCTGCGGGCCGACCCTGCGGATGCGCGCCTGATCACCGGCGCTGCGGCGGCGTGGTTCGGCGCGTCCGTGGCGCTCGTGGCCGCGGACGGCGCCGACTCCAACGGATTCCCCGTCTCGCACGCCCTCGATCCGGGTGCCCTGGCCTACCTCGTCCAGGCCTCCTACCTGCCGGGCGCGTGGATCGTCACGGGAGCCTGCGCCCTCGTGGTCCTGGTCGGCGCCCGGATGGCCCGGCACTGGGCCGCCGGCCCGGCTCTGCTCGCCGTCGCCTTCGCCGGAATCCTCAGCCCCGTGCTCGTGGCCCAGGTCCTGGTCGGCCCCGACCATGACTTCGGAGGAGATGCTGCCGCCTACGCGGTCCCGGCGGAGTCCGTCTTCTTCGGCGTCACGGTGGTCCTCGCGTACCGCCTGCTGCAGCGCAAGGGGATCTGGGCGCAGACGATGGCACGGTACCGACGGGTGGCCGCCGTGTGCTGGCTGGCGATGGCCGCCTTCGGCGGGGTCGAGGCGTGGTTCTTCCTCGCCGGATCGTCTCCCTTCGCCAGCGTGACGGGGTGGCTGCTGACCGCCCGGTTCGTGCTCCTCGCCGGCCTCGGTGCCCTCCAGCTGCGCCTCCGTGGCCTGGGCGGGGCCGAACTCGGTGCGGCCCGCACCGTCCTGCGCCGGACCGCCGCCGCCTCCGCCGTCGTCATAGCGGCCATGGCCGGGATCGAGGTGGCCCTCTCCCGCGTGCCCCCACCGAACTACTTCGCCCCGACCTCGGTGGCCCAGCTCTTCTTCGGCTACGACGTCGATGCGGTCCCGACCCCAGCGGTGCTCGCGCTGGACTGGCGGCTCAACACCCTCTTCGCCGTGCTCTCTGCGGTGGGGGCGGCCCTCTACCTGGTCGGCGTGGGCCGCCTGCGCCGCCGCGGGGACCGGTGGCCCGTGGGCCGCACGGTCGCGTGGCTGCTCGGCTGGCTGTGCGTGGTGCTGACCACCTCGTCCGGCCTCGGGAAGTACGCGGATGCCTCCTTCAGCCTGCACATGATGCTGCACATGAGCCTGAACATGCTCTGCCCTGTGCTCCTCGTGCTCGGCGGCCCGTTCACCCTCGCGCTGCGCGCGACCTCCGCGGCTGCTCCGGGCCGGGCGCCGGGCCCGCACGAGTGGGTCAAGGCCCTGCTCCACTGGCCTGTGCTCCAGCACCTGAACAACCCGCTGTGGGTGTTCGCGGAGTTCATCGGCTCCTACTACGTCCTGTACTTCACTCCCATCTTCGAGCAGGCCATGCGGTACCACTGGGCCCACCAGCTGTTCAACCTGCACCTGCTCGTGGTGGGCTACTTCTTCTACAGCCTCGTGATCGGCGTCGACAAGCCGCCGCGGCCCGTGCCGCATCTGGGAAAGCTGGGCCTCCTGCTCGCCGCGATGCCGTTCCACGCCTTCTTCGGGGTGATCGTCATGACGAGCACCTCCGTGATCGCCCAGGAGTTCTACCAGTGGCTCGCCAGACCCTGGTGGCCCGATCTGCACGCCGACCAGTACGCGGGCGGCGGCATCGCGTGGGCCGCGGGGGAGATTCCCCTGCTGATCGTGGTCCTGGCCCTCCTGGCGCAGTGGACCCGCCAGGACCGCCGCGAGACCACGCGGATCGACCGGCACCTGGACTCGGGCCTGGACGAGAGCTTCGAGGCCTACAACGAGATGCTCGGCCAGCTCGCCGACCGCCGTACCCCGACCCGCCTCGAGGAGCGCCCATGACCGCCCCCGCCAGCGCCCCCGTGGCCGAACCGATCGAGCTGAGCATCTCCGGAATGACCTGCGCCGCGTGCGCGGGCCGGATCGAGCGCAGGCTCAACAAGCTGGACGGGGTCCACGCGGTGGTGAACTTCGCCACCGAGCGGGCCACGGTGCACGGCCTCGCCGCGGGCGGCACGGCCGAGGCGATCCGCGCGGTGGAGAAGGCCGGCTACCGGGCCGCGGTCCGGGAGGCGGACGACGACGTGTGGTCGGCCCGCGCTGCCGAGACCCGGATCGCCTCGCTCCGCCGCCGCCTCGCGGTCGCCACGGTCCTGACCATCCCGCTGTGCGACCTGACCATCCTCCTTGCCCTGGTGCCGGGGTGGCGGTTCCCCGACTGGGAGCTCCTGTGCGTGCTCCTCACGATCCCGATCGTGGTCTGGGCGGCGTGGCCGTTCCACCGGGCCACCGTGCGGGGTATTGCCCGCGGCGCGCTCAGCATGGACACGCTCGTCTCCCTCGGGGCGGTCGCCTCCTTCGGCTGGGCGGTGGCGACGCTCGCGATGGGCTCGTCCGGGCCCGGCTACTGGCTCGGCTTCGGTGCCACCCCCCAGGGGGCGGACGCAATCTACCTCGACGTCGCGGCCGGGATGGTGACCTTCCAGCTCGGGGGCCGGTACTTCGAGGCCCGGTCGCGGCGCCGGGCCGGGGACGTCCTCAATGCCCTCGCCTCCCTCGCGGCCCGGGAGGTCCGCATCCTGCGCGACGGTGCAGAGCACGTGCTGCCCGTGGGCGAGCTGCGCATGGGGGAGACGTTCGTGGTGCTCCCGGGCGAGCGGCTGGCTGCGGACGGCACGGTCACCGCCGGCTCCTCGGGCCTGGACACGAGCCCCATGACCGGAGAGTCGGTCCCCGTCGAGGTGAGTCCCGGGTCCGCCGTGATCGGCGGCACCGTGAATCTCAGCGGACGTCTCGAGGTCCGCGCGGATGCGGTGGGGCCTAGGGCGCGGCTCGCGCAGATGGCTGCCCTGGCCGAGGACGCGCAGCGCCGCAAGGCCCGGATCCAGCGCCTCGCCGACCGCATCTCGCAGTACTTCATCCCGGCCGTCATCGCGCTGGCGGTCCTCGTCATGGCAGGCTGGCTCCTGGCGGGAGCGGCACCCAGGGATGCCTTCGGCACGGGGATCGCCGTGCTGATCATCGCCTGCCCGTGCGCGCTCGGGCTCGCCACCCCCACCGCGCTGATGGTCGGCGTGGGCCGAGGCGGACAGCTCGGCATCCTCATCAAGGGCCAGGACGCGCTCGAGGCCAGCGGCGTGCTCGACACGGTGGTGTTCGACAAGACCGGCACCCTCACGACCGGGGCCATGCGGGTCACCGCGCTCGAGCCCGTCGGCGGCGGCAGCGCTGACGAGCTGCTGCGGTCCGCGGGCGCGGTCGAGGCAGGCTCCGAGCACGCGATCGCCGCCGCGATCGCGGATGCGGCCCGCGCCGAGCTCGGCAGCCTGCCCCGCGCGGCCCGCTTCGCGGCGCTCCCCGGCCTCGGCGCACGGGCCGAGGTCGGCGGCGCGCTGGTCACTGTGGGGAGCCCGCGCCTGTTCGGCGAGGAGGGGCTCGGCGTTCCCCCGGAGGCCGCGGCCGCCGTTGCGCGCCTGCACGCCGCCGGGAGCACCGCGGTGCTCGTCGCCGTCGACGGCTCCACGGCGGGCGTGATCGGGCTCGCGGACGCTGTCAGGCCGTCCGCGCGCCCAACTCTCGACGCCCTCCGCGCGCTCGGCCTCAGGACCGTCCTGCTCACGGGCGACGCCGACGCGCCGGCCCGCGCCGTCGCCGCCTCGGTGGGCGTGGACGAGGTGGTCTCCGGGGTGCTGCCCGCCGAGAAGGCGGAGACCATCTCCCGGATGCAGGCCGAGGGGCACCGGGTCGCCATGGTGGGGGACGGGATCAACGACGCCGCCGCGCTCGCCACGGCCCAGCTCGGCCTCGCCCTGGTGCGCGGCACGGACATCGCGATGAAGTCCGCGGACATCATCCTGGTCCGCGACGACCTGCGCTCGGTCGTGGACGCCATCCAGCTCTCCCGCCGCACCCTGCGCACCATCCGGCTGAATCTCGTTTGGGCGTTCGGCTACAACATCGCGGCCATCCCCGTGGCCGCCTGCGGCCTCCTCAACCCGCTCATCGCCGCCGCAGCGATGGCATTGTCCTCGGTGCTCGTGGTCTCGAACAGCCTGCGCCTGCGCTCCTTCGAGCCGCTGCGCGCCGCCGAGCCGCCCGGGGAGGGGGGCTAGTGCCGGTGCGCCGCGGGCCGGTGCGCGGCGGAGCGCCGGGCGAGGCGGTCCGCGCGCAGCCGCATCGATTCGCTCCCGCCGATCGCGGAGAGCGTCCCGAGGGCGGCAGCGAGCGGCCCGCTTCCGCACACCCGCGCCGCGGCGTCGTCCGCCGCGAGCTCCATGAGCAGGTTGGCCGCCCGCTCGAACCGGCCGCCGCCCAGGACTGCGGGGACGCAGGCGCTGTTGAGCCTCGCGACGCGCCGGACCACGTCGTGGCGCTGCGCCAGATGCGCACACTCGTGCTCCACGACCGCGCGGAGCTGGGCCGGATCCAGTTCGCGCTCCACCAGGGTGGACACCACGATCGAGGGACTGCGGCCGGGCAGGGAGAACACGAGCGGGGCCTCCGCGTGGACAAAGGTCACGGCTGCGCCGCCCACCCGCGACCGGCGGCTCGCGCAGGCGGCGAGGAGGGCCTCGGCCTCGTCCCGGGAGGCCTTCTCGGACGCGGCGAGCTGGCTCGCCCGCTCGCCCACGGCGGCGACGAGGGCGCCGAGCGCGGCCAGCCCGGCCCACGCGGCGGCCAGCGCCGCCGCCGAGACGATCCACGGCAGGCGCGCGCCGTCGTCGGCCGCCACCGCCATGGCGACGCACCAGGCCAGGCCGAGCACGGCGGCGGCCACCCCTGCGGCGAACAGCGCGTGCCAGAGGGCGAGGGCGAGCCGAGGCCGGCGCACGTGCCAGCTTCCGGCGGCGAGCAGCGCGGGCCCGGCGAGGACGAGCGCGGCGGCGGACGCGGCGAGGACAGCGGCCACGAGCACGCCGGTCACCGAGTGTCCCCGTCCTCTGCCTGCGCACCGGCCGGGGACGCACCTCCCAGCGACCCGCCTCCGAGAGCGCGGCGGAGGATCTCGGCGTCGTCGGTGTGGAGGTTGCCGGCGAACTGCAGGAGCGCGGCGCCGCGGTCGCTGCTGTCGGTGAGCGCGGTCAGCATGGCGGCGGCGATGAAGCTCGGCTCCGATTGCGCGGCGGAGAAGCGCGCTGTCCCGTCCGCGGCGGCGGTCCGGACAGCCTGGCCCTTTGCCCGCAGGCGCTCCAGCACCGTCAGGAGGGTGGTGAACGCGGGAGCGGTCCCGGAGTCGTCGGCGTCGAACCGCGCCAAGATCTCGCGCGCGCTGAGGGGGACCTCAGCCTCCCACAGGATCCGCTTCACGGTCGCTTCCAGCTGCCCGCGCGGCCGTCGATCGCCCACCAGTCCACCTCCGGCCCACCAGTCTACCGGCCGATGATGCACCACCACGCGGCCCAGGTCGGCCTGGCCCTCGGGTGCCTTGCCGTGGCGGGCCTCCACGTGCCGGACCTGGGGCGGCAGCAGACGCCTGGCAGCCGGGTCAACGCGGCGCTCCACGTCCTCATGGCCGCGGGCAGCGCCGCGATGGCCTGGCCGGCCGCGCCGAGGGTGCCCTCCTGGGTGGGGGCGGGGACCTTCGCCGCTGCCGCGCTCTGGTACGTCTGCCTCATCGCCGCGCCCGCCCGGGCCCAGCGCGTTCCAGAGGTCGAGGGGCACCACCACGGCGGCCTCCTCTGGTACCACGTGGGCATGATGGCCGCCATGGCGTGGATGTACGTCGCCATGCCTCGGCCCGCGGCCGCATGGCCTCTGGACGTGTGCTGGGCCTGCGTGCTGCTGTTCGCGGGAGCGGTCGTGGCCTTCACGGGGCTCCTGCTCCGCGCGCTGGGGCCCCGTGGGCGCGGGCGGCCGGCTGGGGAGCGGCGCCGGGCGGTCGCCGCCCTGGGGATGGCGGCCGTGATGCTGGCCGGATTTGGCCTCATCGTGCTGCCGTAGCGCACCTGCCGCAGCGCCTGCTCCCTCGCGCCTACTCCTCGCGGCCGGGCCTGAGCGCCCGGCGGACAAAGTACGCGCCCAGCGCGACCACGAGGAGGACGGCCACGCCGATCCCGATCCACAGCGCGATCCCGCCGCCGGACGAGCCCGATGCCGAGGAGGCCGGTGCGGGGGCGGCCTGCGCGGGAGTGGACTGGGCGGCGGCAGGGGCGCCCGATGCGTTCGGGGTGCCCCCGGTGCCCGCGGCGGCGGGGGTGCCGCTCCCCGGGGCCTTGGCCGTGAACGTGAACGTGCCCTCGATCGGGTGCGAGTCCGCCGAGACGACCCGCCACACGACCGTGTACTTGCCCGCCGGTGCACCGGGCTTGAGGGCCTGGGTCACGTTGGTGTCCACGATCTGGGCGGGGCCGTCGGCCTGGTTGGTGCCGGTGGGATCCTTGACCAGGATCTCGGTGCCCACCTCGATGGGGGTGTGGTCGAAGGTCAGGACCACCGATGCCGGCACGGTCGCCACGGTGGACCCGTCCGCCGGGCTGGCCGACTCGATGACGTCGTGCGCCTGGGCCGCGGCGCCGGGGAGGAGGGCGGCCGCGGTCACGAGGACACTGGCGGCGGCGCGCAGGAGACGGGTCCGTGCAGTGGTGCGCATGGCTCGCCCCCTCACTTCGCGGCCCGGCGGCGGCCGGCCAGGACGAGGCCGAGGGCGGTGGCGCCGAGGACCGCCCCGAGCGCGCCGAGCCCGAGGCTCCAGGCCCCCGTGGCGTCCGCGGTCTGGGAGGCCGGGGCCGCGGTCTGCGGTGAGGCGGACGGGCTCGGGGCGGCGTCGTCGGCTGCGGTGGTGACGAACGACGGCGCGGGGTGCTCCGGTTCTTCCTGGCCCGCCTCCGCCTTCTGGTCCCAGCTGACCACCTTTCCGTCGGTGTAGGTCTGGGTTGCGGGCAGCACCACCGTGGTGCCGGCGGCGGGGAGCCGGCCCACCGAGAGCGAGAACGCCTGGTACTGGTTGGGGCCGATCTCGTGGGCGGCGTCGGCCGTCCAGACCACCTCCGTGGGCGCCTTGGTCACGGTCGCGCCGGCCACGGTGACGGGCTTGGGGAGGGCCGCGGTGAGGACCTGGGCGGTCCAGCCCTCGACCGGCTTGACGGAAACCGAGGTGAACGGGGTGTCAGTGGGGAGCTTGACCTCGACCTTCTTGGTCTTGGCGGTCGGGGACTCGTTGGGGATGTTGAAGGTGAGGTGCGAGAAGCCGTTGGCGCCGGTGTCGTCCGGGTTGACGGAGACGTGGGCGCTGGCGGCGGCGGCGCCGGTGGCGATCAGGGCCGTGGTTGCTGCGGCAGTGGCCGCGGCCTTGAGGGCGCGGCGGAGGGGAGTCTTCATGGGTGGTCTTGGCCTTCGTCTGGTCCCGCCCGGGCGCGCTCGCGCCGGGCGGAGGCGGGCAGGGGAGAGCTGCCCGCGGGGGGTGTGCGGGTGTCCGGAGGCCGCCTCAGCAGGCGGCGTAGGGCACCGGCGGGCCGCGGAGGGCCGGAAGCCGCAGGGCGCGCCAGACCTTCGGGAACGCCTGCGGGGCGTAGGCCGGAAGGCTGGGCGCGGGCGGGATCGCCGGGAGGAGGAACAGCCGGACGAGCGGGCCCAGCCACGCCAGCAGCGCCCACACGGCGGCCTCGCCCCTGGCGATCAGGAGGCCGACCGCGAGGGTCGCGAGCGCGTGGGCCACGAACATCGCCGGGCTGTACCCGTGGACGTGGCCTGCGGGGGCGCCCTGCGAGGCTGCGCCGAGGACATGGACGTGGCCGGCTGCGGGGGAGAGCTGCAGGGATGCGGCGGACTCCGAGAGCCCGTCGAAGGCGGTGTGCAGGACGAACTGGCCGGTGCCCAGGAGCCCGAGCACCGTGGTGGGCGTGAGGCGCTTGCCGGACAGCCATGCGGTGGGCAGCAGCGTCAGGGCCAGCAGCCCGAGCAGGATCAGCGGGTCCGGCAGCGCCCCGCCGGCGGCGGTGTGCGCGGCGACGGCGAGCAGCACGGTGGCCGCGGTGACCACGGCGGCGCGGGAAAGCCTGAACGCTGCGCGCACGCTCCCACCCGCCCTTCCTCGCTCGTCCGGGGACCGCCTCCATCCTACGGCGTGCACGAGGAGGCAATTCCCTCCGCGTTCAACAGAACATCACAGTCGATTTACAGAATCGTAAAGCGACGAGTGAAAGCTGTGGAGGCAGCGTTCTGGGCCCACAAGAGGAGAACCGCCATGGCCGCACCGTCACCATCCGCCCCACGACCGCCGCGGCCTGCGCCATCCCGCCCGGGGGCCCTGCGCCGGCTCTCGAGGTGCGTCCGCGGCCGCACGCCGCTCTCGATCGCGGCCGCCAGCTGCGCGCTCGTCCTCGTGGGCGGCGGAATCGCCGCAGCCTCGACCCTCGAGTTCGGGCAGCATCAGGTGGGCTCCCAGTACGAGAACGGGGAGCAGATCGCGTCGAACCAGGTGATCAAGCCCATCGGCGACCGTCTGATGACGCCCTTCGGCAAGATCATGGGCTCGACGGTCAGCCCGGACGGCCGCTACCTGGTGGGCACGAGCGCCGACCGTTCCGTCGCCCTGCAGGTCTTCGACCTCAAGGCCTACAAGCCCGTGGCCGCCGCGGGGACGCTCGCCGCCACCTCGTTCGCCGCAGCGGCGGCCAACGCGGGCTTCGGGGCGATGTCCTACCAGCAGATCACGGACGGTTCAGTGGGGCAGGAGGGCCCGGTGTTCTCGCCCGACGGCAAGTTCCTCTACGCTCCCGTGGCCACGGGGCTGGTCCGGTACCCGTTCAACGCGGACGGCTCGCTCGGGGCCGGCACGAAGATCAGCATCCCCACAGTGGACGGCAAGCAGGCTCTCACGGCCGGCATGGCCTTCTCGCCCGACGGCGCCACGCTGTACGCCGCCGTGAACGGCCAGAACACAGTCGTGGCCCTCGACCCCGCCAGCGGGAGCGTCAAGCAGACCTTCTCCACCGGCATCGCCCCGCGCCAGCTGGCCTTCGCCGGGACCAAGCTGTACGTCTCCAACGAGGGCGGCCGCCAGGCGGTCGCCGGCGAGGCGACCATGGGGTCCTACGGCACACAGGTCCCGGCGGACACGACGCTCGGCACCTCCACCACCGGCACGCTCAGCGTCATCGACACCGCCAACGCCGCTGCCGCGCCGTCCTCGGTCGACGTCCAGCTCCACCCCACCGCGATGCACTTGGACGGCTCCACCCTGTACGTGGCGAACACCAACAGCGACACGGTCTCGGTCGTGGACACGGCGAGCAACAAGGTCGTGCAGACCATTGCGACCCAGCCGTGGGCCTCCTCGCAGGCCGGCTACGAGCCCACGGGCATCACGATGCAGGGGGACCGCCTGCTGGTTTCGCTGGGCCGCGCGAACGCGGTCGCCGTCTACAAGGTCAACCGGAAGGACCCGCGGGACCCGGCCAGCTACATCGGCCTCCTGCCCACGGACTACTACCCGGGCAACGTCACGGCGGTGGGCGGCCAGATCGTGGTCACCAACATCCGCGGCATCGACGCCCGCGGCCCGGAGCTGAGCTTCAGCAAGGGCCCGGGCACGTCGCCGGCCACTGGCCACGGGACGCACTCGACGACCGCCTCGCTGACCAGGTTCGCGCTCCCGGGCGATGACCAGATCCGCAAGTACACCGAGACAGTGTTCCAGCAGAACGGCTGGGACGCCGCCTCGGTCAAGCAGGCGGTCGCCGCGGACGCGGCCAAGGTCCCCGCGGTCGCCGTGCCCCGGCGGATCGGGGACCCCTCGACCATCAAGCACGTCTTCCTGATCGTCAAGGAGAACCGCACCTACGACCAGGTCTACGGCGACATGAAGCAGGGCAACGGAGACCCGTCGCTGGCACAGTTCGGCGCGAAGGTGACCCCGAACCAGCACGCCCTCGCCACCCAGTTCGGCCTCTACGACAACACCTACGACATCGGGACCAACTCGGCCGAGGGCCACAACTGGATGATGCAGGGCGACAACCCTGCCTACAGCGAGACCAGCGCCGGCGAGTACAAGCGTTCCTACGACACCGAGGAGGACGTGCTGGGCCACCAGCGCACGGGATTCCTCTGGACCTCCATCCAGGCAGCCGGGAACACCGCCCGCAACTACGGCGAGTTCGAGTACGGCGAGGGCAAGCCTGCCGGGGCGACCTGGCAGGACTACTACTGCGCGGCGACGAGCACGATGGCCGGCGGCGATCCGGCGCAGCTGTTCACGCCGGCACTCCAGATGCACGCCAGCTCGGCGATCCCCTCGCTGAACGCGATCGCCGACCCCAACGCGGCACCGTTCGACACCGCCGTGCCGGACATCTACCGCTACGCGACCTGGAAGCAGGACTTCGAGAAGAACGGCCCGAAGAACTTCCAGATGACCTGGCTCTCCAGCGACCACACGGGCGGCACGGCCGACCCGGAGGCCCAGGTCGCGGACAACGACCTCGCGGTGGGCAAGATCGTCGATGAGATCTCGCACTCGCAGTACTGGAAGGACTCCGCGATCTTCATCGCCGAGGACGACAGCCAGGACGGCGCCGACCACGTGGACGGCCACCGCGCCCCGGTCCAGGTCATCAGCCCGTACGCCGTCCACGGCAAGACCGTCAGCACGTTCTACTCGCAGATCAACATGGTCCGCACCATCCAGCAGATCCTCGGGGCCCAGCCGCTGAACCAGAAGGTCGCGGCCGCCACGCCGATGTTCGACGCGTTCACCGACAAGCCGGACCTGACCCCGTACAGCGCGGTCCCCAACCAGATGCCCCTGACCGAGGGCGTCAAGACCGCCCCGGCCTGCGGCACGGACACCCTGGGCAAGACCGGCGCCGCAGCCGCTGCGGTGAACAGCGCCGCGGCCCAGGCGGCGGCCGTCCCGCCGTCCATGCAGGACATCGCGGAGCAGTGGGACACGTGGGCAGAGCAGCAGCACCTGACCGGCAACGGCGCGAAGGAGGACTTCGCGAACCCGTACCTGTTCAACCGCTGGACCTGGTACCAGGCCCACCACTGGACGAGCCCGTACCCGGGCGACGCCAAGGTCTACGGCCCGAACGACGTGCCCGGCATCCCCGCCGGCTCGACCAGCCACGAGGACGGCTGAGCGCCGGGGCGCCGACCGTCCACAACGCCGGGAATGCTGAAGGCCGCCCCCACCCGGGGGCGGCCTTCGCCGCACGCGGTGCCACGCGCCGTCGTGCGACCAGCCGAACGGTGCCTCCAGCGGAAGCGGTGCGCTCAGCGGAAGTGGAGCGCTCAGCGGAACAGGGCGGAGCGCACCCCCATGATGATCCGGTCACCGCTGCGGGCCTTCTGCAGCCAGTCGACCAGGTTCCAGTCGGGCAGCGCGATGCAGCCGGCGGTCGGGGAGGTGTTCTCGTGGAGGAAGATCGCGAACCCGGCGTCCTGCACGATGCCCGCGTCGGGCGGCCGGTTGTAGTTGAGCACCGCGCCTTGGCGGTAGTCGTGCGTGGACCGGGTGGCGAAGTACCACATGTTCTCGTCGTACCCCACCCAGCTCGAGGACTCGAAGTACTGGTTGTAGGTCCCGCTCCACGGGTTGCCGCCCCAGCGGGAGCTGGGGTTGAGGGTCTGGTACGGCAGCGCCGTGCCCGGGTTGCCGAGGCCGAACGCCTGCGTGACCGAGTAGTCCCCGGTGGGGGAGTACTCGTAGCGGGTCGGGCCTGAGGCCACGCCCGGCGGCTTGAACCCGGACCGGCCGACCGTGGCGCCCGTGGTCCAGTCCGGCCAGTACACCCCGGCCGTGTTCTGGCAGCGGACGAACGTGGCCCGGTAGGACCCGTAGGACTCGGCGATCGCGAACGAGACGGCGGACGCGCCGTAGCTGCGGTAGTTCGAGCGGCCGCTGTTGAGCGACTCGCACTCGTTGTACGGGTGCACGCCCGTGGCACCGGCGATCCACGTGATGGTCCCGCCCTGGAACTTCTGGATGCACGATGATCCCGAGCAGAGCTCGTTGGTGACCGGGTAGCCCAGCGACCCGTTCTCGTACCCGGTGCCCGCCCAGACCGCGCGGATCCCGCCGCGGGAGGCACGGGCGCCCGTGCCGGGGGACCAGTACATGGCCCCGCCCTGGTAGAGCTGGTAGACGCCGCCGCTGCGGATCGGGACCTCGTCCGTGGTCGGGTAGCCGAGGGGCCCGTTCTCGTACCCGGTGGCCGCCCACGCGCCGCGGATGGCTCCGCCGGAGGTGTGGGCGCCGCTGGCCGGGGACCACAGGATCGCCCCGCCCTGGAAGAGCTGGTAGATGCCGCCGCTGCGGATGGGCACCTCGTCCGTGATCGGGTATCCGAGGAACCCGTTCTCCCAGCCTGCCGCGGCGTACTCGGCGCGGACCGCCCCGCGGGAGGTGTGGGCCCCGGTGGCCGGGGACCAGTAGATGGCCCCGCCCTGGTAGAGCTGGTAGACGCCGCCGCTGCGGATGGGCACCTCGTCCGTGGTCGGGTATCCGAGGAGGCCGCCGGCTGCCCCGGCCGCCGCCCACCGCGTACGGATGGCGCCCCCGACCGTGTGGGCTCCCGACGCCGCCGACCAGTAGACCGCCCCGTTCCTGAAGACCGCGGCGCATCCGCCGGTCGGAGGCGTGGTGCAGTCCTCTGCCGAGACGGCCGCGCCGAGCCATCCGGCCGCCCCATTGAGCGCGGCGTACTTGGCTTGGATCGGGGAGAGCGGCGCGGGTGCTGTGGCGGTCGCGGTGGGCGCGGCGCTCGCGGGCGGGGCGTCGGTGGGCGCGGCGCTCGCGGTGCCGGTCTGCGCGGCCGGGGCCCGGTCCGTGGGTGACGGCGTGGCGGAGGGCGATGCCGTGGCCGCTGCGGTCGGGGCATCGGTCGACGTCGGCGCGGGGGCCGCGGAGCCGGTCGGGGACGGGGTGGGATCTGCCTGCGACGGGCCGGCCGCCGCGATGAGCGCGGCCAGTGTCAGGGCGGCAGCCCAGCCTCCTCGGCGGAGAGGCCTCATTCGGCACTCTCCTTGGAGACGGCGGCGCCGCAGTCGGTCCCCGCGGAGGGGGCGTCGTTGCCGAATCCCGTGGCGGAGATGTCAGCGCTCTCGCCGGGCCCGAGGGTCTTCTGGACCATCGCATGGTCGAGGACTGCGGTGGCCCGTGTGAGGCCGATGGCCACCGTGAAGGTCGCCCGCCCCGAGCTGCGGTTGGTGAGCCGGGCCGCGTAGCTCCAGGTCCCGTCGGCGGACTTCTGGCAGCGCTCCTGGCTCAGCGCGCCGTCCGCCATCGCGGAGGCGACCGGTGGTGCCAGGGAGGCCTGCGGTGCCGCGGCGGACGACGCCGGGCCTGCCGATGCCGGGCTGGTCGATGCCGGGCCCGCCCCGGGCGCTGCGGCGGCCGACGCCGGGCCGGTCGCCGCGGCGCCGCCCGTCGCCGAGCATCCGGCGAGTCCCGCGAAGAGCAGGAGCGCGGCCGCGGGCAGGGCCCATGGCCCGGGTCTGGTTCTCACGATGGTGTCCCCCCAAGAAAACAAGCGTTGTACATGCACAACATAGCCTGTGGAGAGGCCCGAGCGGCCAGATGAAGCGCGGGGCCCGTCCAGACTCTTGGGGCAGGCGGGGGTGAGGCAGGAGGGGCGCGTACCTTCCTGCTCTCCTTGCCGGGCAGCCGGCGGCGTGTCGGGCGTCGACACGCCGCGCCAACGCGCCTCGCGGCGGCCACGGTGAGCAGGAACGGACGAGAACCGGACCCCCTGACAGCCGGGCGGCCCGTCCCGCCCCAGCGCGGCATATCCTCGGGTGCGCGCGGTAGTCTGGCCTGCGGCCCCGGCCAGCCCCGTACCCTGCCCCAAGGAGATCCCCCATGGCGAACGGCAGCCCCGCGGCGCAGGAGCGCGCGCCTCTGCTGCGTCCCTGGCACTTCATCCTCGCCTTCGGCATCGTCAGCCTGCTGGCGGACATGGTCTACGAGGGCGCCCGCAGCATCATCGGCCCCTACCTCGGCACGCTCGGGGCGAGCGCCACCGTGGTCGGCCTGGTGGCGGGGGCGGGGGAGTTCATCGGCTACGGCCTGCGCGTGCTCTCCGGCCTCGCCGTGCGCCGCACCCAGCACTACTGGGCGTGGACCATCACCGGCTACGCCCTCACCGTCCTGAGCGTGCCCCTCATCGGCGCCACGGGCCTGATCGCTCCGGCGCTGCTGCTCTACGGCACCGAGCGGCTCGGCAAGGCCGTCCGCTCCCCGGCCAAGGACACCCTCCTCTCCCACGCCTCGACGAGGACCGGCCGCGGCAGCGCGTTCGGCGTCCACCAGGCGCTCGACCAGACCGGGGCCATGCTCGGGCCGCTGCTCCTGGCCGCCGTCCTGGCCTGGAGCGAGGGCGACTACCGGCTCGCCTTCGCGGTGCTCGCCGTCCCCGGCGTGCTGGTCCTGGGCCTGCTGGCGTGGCTGCGCACCCGGGTGCCGGACCCCGCCGTCTACGAGCACGACGGCGGTGCTCCCGCCCCCGCCCGCGGCCCGGACGCGAAGGGCATGGCACGGGCGCACCTGCCCGCCCGGTTCTGGCAGTACACGGCAGCGGTGGCGGTCCTGTCCTGCGGTGTCGCCCCGTTCCCGCTCATGGCCTTCCATGCCCAGAGCACCGGGCTCCTCGGCGACGCCCTCGTCCCGGTGGTCTTCGCCGTGGCAATGGCCGTGGACGGGCTCAGCGGCTTCGTGGTCGGGCGGCTCTACGACCGCCGCGGCCCCCTCGTGCTCCTCGCGGTGCCGGTGGCCGCCGCGGTCGCCGCGATCTCCTTCGGCGGCAGCGTGGCGCTCGTCTGGACGGGCGCGGCGGTGTGGGGGATCGTCAACGGCGTGCTGGACTCCACCGTCAAGGCCGTGGTCACCGAGCTCGTCCCCTCGCACTCGCGCGCGGTGGCCTTCGGGTGGCTCGCCCTCGTCCGCGGCGTCGGGCTGCTCGCCGCCGGCGGCATCCTCGGCGCCGCGTACGCGGCCAGCCCGGCCGCGGCCGTCACGGTGATCCTGGCCGCCAACGCCCTCGCCTTCGTGGGCCTGGCCCTCGTGCTGCGCCGCCTCCAGCGCGCCTAGCCGAAGCCTCTGCCAGGCTCCCGCCGGTCAGGCCTCCGACCCGGTCTCGTGGTGGTTGGGCTCGCGCCGGGACCAGTCCTCGGGGATCGCGGCCTCGAGCGCGTCGTCGACCGTGATGACCCCGAGGATCCGGCGGTCCTCGGCGAGCACCGGCAGGGCCAGCAGGTTGAAGTCGGCCATGCGGGTGGTGACGTCGATGACGTCGTCGTCCGGCGAGGCGACGACCACGTCCCGGTCGGCGACCTCGGACAGCGGCCGGGCGGCGTCGGCCTGGACGGCGTGGACGAGGGTGAGGGCGCCCTCGAGCGTCCCGTCAGGGGCGAGGGTGTAGATGACGGCGAGGGCCTGGGGCTGCAGGAGGTTCGCGCCGCGGACGGCCGCCACGGCGTCCGCGACGGTCGCGGTGGCGGGCAGGGCGAGGAACTCGGTGCCCATGAGGCCGCCGGCGGTGAGCCCGTGGTACCCGAGCAGCCGGTGCACCACGCCGCGCTGGGGCTCGGGCAGCAGGCCCAGGACGGGGGCGCGCCGCTCCTGGGGCAGGTCCATGAGGGCGTCGGCGGCGTCGTCGGCCTGCATCCGCCCGAGCACCTCGGCGACCTCCGCGTCGGTGCGGTCCCGGAAGAGCTCCGACTGGCGGTCCTCGTCCAGCTCCTCGAAGACGTCCGCCTCGAGCTCGGGATCCTCGTGCACCTGGGCGAGCAGCTCGTGCTGCTCGCGCTCGGTGGCCTCCTCGATGATGTCCGCGATCTGGGCCGGCTTCAGGTCCGGGATGCGTCCGGCGGCGCGGCGCACGTGGGCGGAGTCGGCATGGCCGATCAGCGGCTCGAAGTCCTTCCAGTCCCGTGGCGCGTGGGCGGCGTGGCGCGGGCCGAGGCTGAGCCAGCGGCGCCGGTGCACGTCCACCCCGGTGGCGGCCCAGCCGTCCAGGACGGGGGAGAGCTGGATGTCGTAGGCCCGCACGAACGCGGCGCGGGTGACGTCGATGAGCCGGTGGCCCAGGACGTCCTCGGACAGGAGCACTTCGCCCTCCCGGCGGCGGAACTCGCGCAGGTCCACCGTGCTCACGGCGAGCTGGACGCGTCCGGGCTCGAGGGCGGCGAGGTCGGCCGCGGTGACGAACGCCCGGGTGCCGCCCACGGCGACGACGAGTCCGGTCACGAGCGGGTAGTCGCCGTGGCGGAGCCTGACGATGAGGTCGGCGAGCACGCCCATGCGGTGCCCTTCGGAGTCCGTGACGGACTGGCGCAGGAGGGTGGAGAGGAAGAGGGAGGCTGCCGGGGCGGCGGTGGTCATCGGGGGCCTTTCGGTGCGCAGGGCATCGGCGTCTCGGGGCGACTGTACGTCACCCGCGGCGGGGTGGGGGAGAGGAAGTGGGTCAGGCGCCGGCGAGGGCGAGCTGGACCACGCGGACGATGACCAGGATCATCGCCACGAGCAGGTACAGGCGCAGCACGCTCAGCCCCGCCCGCCGGGCCGCGGAGAGCTGCGGCCGCTGCAGCAGCGCCAGCGGCGGCATCCGCCATGTGGCCCGCTGGGAGCGGTCCACGGGCGCGGCGGGGGCCGCCTTCCCGCTCGCCGCGGCGTGGAGGCGCACGACGGCGAGCCCTGCCGCCGCGAGCAGGGCAACGACTGCCCCGCCGCCGAGGATCTCCAGGATCGCGGTGCCGCTGATGTCCGGGAACAGCACGGCGGCGGTGAGGACCACGGAGAGGATCACGAGGACGGCGATGACCGCGGAGGTGAAGATGTTCATCCCGCGCCCGTTGACCCAGGGACCCATGACCTCCTTGTCGTTGCAGAGCAGGAGCAGGAACACGGTGGCCGAGGGCAGCAGCACCCCGGCGAGGACCTGGACGCCCACGGTGAGCAGGCCGAGCGGGCTTCCGGGGATGATGACGATCACGGCCGAGAGGGCGATGATCCCGGCGAAGGCGGCGTAGAAGCCCTTCGCGTCGGAGACCTTGCGGTGGAGGGAGTGCTTGAGGCCGAGGACGTCGCCGAGCGCGTAGGAGGTCGAGAGGCCCACGGCTGCGGCGCCGATGATCGAGGCGTCGATGAGGGCGAGTGCGAACAGGATCCCGGCGAGGTGGCCCACGTGCGTGCCCAGGCCCTCCGCCACGCCGCCCGCGTCGGTGAAGTGGCCGAACTCGGGCCGGTGCGCGAACGTGGCGGCGGTGAAGCCGATGATCGCCGCGGCGCCGAGCACCACGATCACGATCCCGAGCCAGAGGTCCACCCGCTCGTACTTCATGTAGCGCGGGGTGATGCGCTTGTCGATCACGTAGGACTGCTGGAAGAACAGCTGCCACGGGGCGATGGTGGTGCCCACGATCGCGATGACGAGCAGCGTGACGTCGGCCAGGTCCGAGCCGGCCGGGATGCCGGGCACCACGAAGTCGTGCGCCATCTGCCCGTAGTCCGGGCCGGCCAGGAAGAAGACCGGCACGAGCAGGAGCGAGCCGGCCACGAGGGCCATGCAGAACCGCTCGAAGCGCTGGAACGAGCCCGTGCTGGCCGCGCCGATCACGAACAGCGCGGAGATCAGCACGCCCGGGATCTTGGGCACTCCGAGGTAGTCGAGGCCGATCGAGATGCCGATGAACTCGGTGACGATGGTGAGGGCGTTGAGGATGAACAGGTCGATCGCGCTGAAGGCGCCCCAGAACTTCCCGAACCGCTCGAGGATGAGGCGTGCGTGCCCCACGCCGGTGACCACGCCGAGGCGCAGCACCATCTCCTGGTTCACGTAGAGGACGGGGACCAGCAGCAGGAGGGTCCACAGCAGGGACGTGCCGTAGTTCTGGCCGGCCTGGGTGTAGGTGCCGAACGCGCCGGCGTCGTTGTCGCCGACCATCACGATCAGGCCGGGGCCCACGATCGCCAGGAGTGTCTTCAGGCGCCGCTTCCAGCTCGACTGGGACGAGGAGTCGCCCAGACGGATGGTGCCGAAGGCGCCCTTGATGTCGCCGACGTGGGCGGAGTCGAGGACCGCCGAGTCCTTGGAGGGGACGCCCGGCGTGGGGACCTCGGGCGTGGGGGCGGTGGGCATGGGGGTCTTGGGCATGGGAGGACCTGCTTCCTCCCGGCGGTGGCCGGGGATCGTGAAGCGGGCGCGCCCGGGCACGCCGGGCCGGGCTGGAGTCAACGCGGCCGCAGCGTGGGCGCGCGGCGTGGGGGGGGAGGGGCTGAGCGCGGCTCAGCAGGTATGCGGGGAGGGACTACTGTCACCGCTGGACACGGGCGGGCCACCTCCTCCGGACGCAGGTCGCGTGCCTTCAGGCGGCCGGCCAGAGAGGCCGGGCCCTTCCTCGTAAGACCTTTGGCACTTCGCGTCGTGACCCCGGGGAGGACCCGGGGAGCCAATCGGGGTTGCCCCTTAGCCCGGGGCAGCCTGTCCTGACCGGTGGCGTCTCTCGACGTTGGGGGTCGCTGGCATGTGTCCGCGAAGGAGCCTCAGCTAACGAACGGCACCTTGCGCGCTCATGGTACACGCCGAACCTTGGGTTGGCATCCAGGTCAGCGCGGCCTCCCAGGAGTGGGAGATTTCAGCCTTGGCCGCGCTTCCGAAGGACCTCGACCTCGGCGTCTTCTTCCTGCTGTGATTGCGGTCGCCCGGGCGTGTCGGGTCGGTGGAGGTCGATGAGGGCCCGCGCGAGGGCCCGGGCCCGGAGGGCGGCGCGCTGGTCCCCCTCGATGGAGGCGACCATGGCGCCCTTGGTGAGGATGTGGAAGGACCAGGCGAAGCCGTCGGGGTCGCTCAGGCCCGCGCCCTCGGCCAGGGCGGCGAGGCGTCCGCGGATATTCGCGAGATGTGCCATCGCGGCCTGCCCGAGGGGATGGTCCGGGCCGAACTCGATCACCACGTGGAGGAAGGTGTTGACCTCGGCCGCGCCGCGGCTGAACCAGTCGTCGAGGACGTTGAAGGCCGCGAGGAGTGCGTCATCGGGTGCGTGGGCGTGGGCGATCGCGTCCTCAATGGCGTCGTGGCGCACCTGGTACCAACGGTCCATGTAGGCCAGCACGAGCGCGTCCTTCGAGGGGAAGTTCCGGTAGAACGTCGCCTTCGCGACCCCCGAATGGGCGATGATCTCGTCGATCCCCACGGCGCGGACGCCGCCCCTCGCGAAGAGGCCGTAGGCGGTCTCCAGGATCCGCTCCTTGGCCGGCTTCCGCGCGGCGCCCCTGCCCGCCTGCCCTTCATCTCCACCCATCATGTGCCCATCCTAGCCCTCTGGACAGACAGGTCTGTCTCGGTGCATACTCCTCGTGACGGAACAGACAGGTCTGTCTCGTTGAAGACTTCGAGGTAGCCGGCATCATCATCGGGAGCCGCCGCCAGGCGGTGAGGGAGGTTAGGTCGCTGTGGGCGAGTCAGCTGTGATGGAGCGGGAGGGCCGGTTGAGGGTCGTGGCCGGTGGCCGGGCCGGGGAGTCGGGCGTGGGGGCCGACGGCGGTGCTGCCGCGGGCGTTTCTGCTGCGGGTGCTTCTGCTGCGGGTGCTGCTGCTGGCGGTGCCCTGGATGCTGGTGCGGGGGCCCTGGTGGTGGAGCATCTGGGGCTGGCG
>NZ_BAAGSN010000036.1:0-881 GCF_054782415.1 Sinomonas soli
TTCGGGCCCGGAATCCTGACCTCCGACACCCCCGCACGGAGGAATCCGGAGGAACGGCACCCTCGTGGGCCCTCCGCCCGGGTCCGGGAATCGGTTCGCCGAAGGCCATATCGGTTTCCGGGGTCAAAATGCGATGGGAGAGCCGTGGGGAAACCTGGAATTGGGGCCACCCATCAATTCACGGCAGCAGCCGAGGCTCAATTGGCCCTGAGAGGCCCGTGAAGGCGGTTCTAAGGGCCTTCAGGCCGCCCCTCGAAGCCGAGGAGCCTAATACAGTCTCGGGACGCTCTAACCGCCTCCAGGGGCCTGCTGGTCGCCGAGGGCCGATGGCCAGGTCGAAGAGCGCCCGGCGATCCGAGTATGTTGCGTCGGGACCGTGAGGTATCCCCGGGGCGCCCGCAGACCCCTCGAGCGGGACTCCAGTGAGCGCCGTCGCGTGCCTTGCGCACCACACGCACACCCGTGGCCGCTAAGGCGCAGCGGACCAGATGTTCTCCGCCGCGCGGAAGGACAAGTGACTTTCTACTTGGCGGCCTGGAATGGGTCCCCGATGTCCGCCAGCCAGGGCGCGTCGCGATTCGGCCACTGCGCTTGCCCTTGCTCCAACCGGACCCTCAGTCCACGTTCGGCTGCGGCGCAGCAGCCCGGCGCCTGGTCCCTTCTAGCCAAGCGCTTTCCCCAGACCAAAGAGCACCGATGCTCCTGATCGGCAGAGGCGCGGTAGCGGATGGACGTGAGGATCGTCCACTTGGAGGTCGTCTCGCTACCGTTAGGAGGAAGGCAGCTCGGCCCGGGGCCGGGCCGTCGGTTCGGGCCCGAGGGTGCCGTTCCTCCGGATTCCTCCGTGCGGGGGTGTCGGAGGTCAGGATTCCGGGCCCGAA
>NZ_BAAGSN010000037.1:0-8246 GCF_054782415.1 Sinomonas soli
CGCTCCCACTCGACCTCCTCGCGGAGGCGCAGGTGGATGAACTCCTGGTCCTCGATGATCCGGTACAGGCGCTGCTCGCGCCCGTCTACGAACCCGGTCTCCTCGGTCATGTACCCGGCCCAGACAGCGAGCCCGAGCAGTGCGTCCGCGCGGGCCATGCTGCCTGCGAGCGCGATCGCGGTGCCGCGGTTGATGACGTAGTCGGTCAGGTGGGCTGCTGACTGGGTGGAGCAGCGGGCTACGAAGCCGAAGAGCTCGTTGACGATGCGGTCGTCGGCGTCGTCGTGCTCGAGGACGGCGAGGACGGTGGGATGGTTCGCGCTTGTGTCGCCGAATCTCGCCCATGCCATCCTGTTGGTCCCCTGCCCCTTGTGGTGTGCTGTGTGGTGTTCTCTGCGCGTTGTGTCATGCGGCGTCGGCGTCTTCCCGGTGGGTGATGTGCTGGCGGATCTTGGCTGGCTGGAACCCTGACCAGTGGTGGTCGCCGTCGGGCGCCGAGGTGAAGACGACGGGCGCCTGCATGTAGCCAAGGGCCTTGATGAACTCGAGCGCCTCCGGGTCCTCGGTGACGTCGACGGTCGTGTAGTGGATGTCGTCGCGGTCGAGGACGCCCTTGGTCATGTCGCACTGGCGGCATTCCGGCTTGGTGAAGAGCACGACGGCGACGCCGTCGCGGGCCTGGATGCGCTTGGACAGGGACGGGGCGGTGTTGCTGGTCAAGCTGGTGTTCTCCTGGGTGCGGTGGTGATCGGTGGTCATGCGTCGTTCTGAGGGTCGTGGATGAGCGTGGCGGGGAGCGTGATCGCGGCTGTCACGAGGGCGTCGGCGTCGCCGGTCTGGTACCAGAGGTTCCCGTCGTCGTCGCGGCTCACGACCTCGAGGACGAGGCCCTGGTCGTCGCGGACGACGGCGCCGACCGCGAGCAGGTCGAGCCGGTCGGGGTCAGTGATGACCTCGGGCTCGTAGATCAGCCCGATCATGCCGGCGAGGCGGGCCGGGTCCGCCGGGGACGGCTCCCCGAACCAGGCGAAGACGGCGCGGGTCGCGCTGTCGAGCCGCGTGCTCATCAGATGGCCTTCGTATCGAACACGCGCGAGCCGTCATCGTGGAGCGACAGTCGCTCCACGATGACTCCTTCAAGGTCCTCGTCTGCCGTCTGCTGCCAGGCAAAGGCTCGGTGGGTGCTGGGCGCCTGGGCCATGGGGGCCTCCTTGGTGAGTCGGTCGAGGCAGTCGCTGCAGTAGCCGTGGTCATGCTCGGTGCGACCGCAGCCGGGGCACTGCTTGGTGGGCTGGAGCGTGTTCGTCACTGTTCCTCCTTCTCGTGCTTCTTCTCGCAGTCCCTGGCGAGGGACGGGACAACGTAGGTTTCTCCGCAGGTGGCGCACGTCCATTGGTCAGTCGTCATCGGCGTCCGCCCTGGCGGAATGTCATCCACGTGTGGATCACCATCGCGGCGAGGACGGGCGCCGCCGTGACCGCGAGCGCGGCCAGCTGCTCAGCGGTCATCGGCGCTCCTCGTGGAGGACCGTGAGCTCCATCGGAAGCCCGTTGAGGCCGATGAACTCGAAGACCTTCTCGGAGGTGATCAGGCCGTGGGCGTCTGTCGTGGCCCACCCGCTCCCGATGGTGTCGAACGAGCCGCGCTGAAAGGTGATGACAAGCGGCGAGCCTGACATGTGGGTGATGCAGGCGACCACGGACCCGAGGGGTAGCTTGTCGAGCTCATCGGCTGCCGTCACGGTGCGGAGCCTTCGGTAGCCGTCGACGAGGAGCGCGTCCGTGAGGTGTCCGACGTGAGCGGCGGGCGCGTACTCGAGACCCGGGCAGATCTCCGTCCCGCATGAGCACTCCGATCCGCTACCGCGCTCGTCCTCGAAGTAGTGGTAGCTGTCGTGGCAGCTGATCATCTCAGCGAGCTTGTCGCGCTGTTCGACCGTTGGCTGATTCACTGTCCCCTCCAGAGGTGGTAGCCAAGGATGACGACCGGCCATCCGAACGTGACTGTGAGCATGGCGGCCAGGACGACGCCGGCCATGAGCGCCCTCACCGGCCTGCCTCGATCAGGCGGTGGTCCCAGAAGACCGTGAGGATGTCGACCTCAGACCAGACGTGCCCTTCGTGATCGCGCCAAGCATCGGTGTACAGGCGGAACTCGACTTCGTATCCGCGCCCGTCCGGCGTAGGGCCCGTAGCCCTCACACCTGCGCCGGCTTCGGTGGGCAGGGTGAACTGGGCGTTCCCCTCCTCCGTGGCTGCTCGGTGCAGACGGTTGTACGTCTTGATGGTCAGGTCGTATGCGTCGGAGTTCTCCAGCTCCGCGATGACTTTGGCCAGCTTCGCCTCGGCTTTCTCGGCGCGCTTGCCGAGCTCGGCAGCGGCCTCGCAGTCTGCCGACGGCTGTGCGCAGCATCCGCCGAGCAGCCTCCGGAGCTGCTCGACTGGATATGCGGCGTCATGGACCTTCCGCTGGGTACCCGGAGCGCTCCAGCGCTCCTTGACGGCGAGGTTGACCCACTTGTCCTCGTCCAGGAGGCTCACGGCGAGCTCGTAGTTGTCGCCGACACTGAGGACGACGTTGGGCGTGCGGGGGCTCATTCGGGATTCCTTCCGTGGTGGTTGCTGAGGAGCCGCTGGACGAGGTCGTCGCGGCCTGCCTTGATGAGAGCGAGGCGGAGGCTGTCCCACTTCGCGTAGCCGGCGCGGGTGGCTGCCCGCTCGGGGATCTCGCCGGTCTCGGCCATCCACTCGACGTCCTCGACCTGCAACTTCGTCTCGCCCCGGAACCTCACGGGCGCGCCGGCCGGGCGCTTGAAGCACGAATAGCACGCCGTGGCCGAGCGTCGAGATACGGTGCCGGGCCAGTCCGCGGCCTTCGCGTCGTACGGCCGCATCGGCCGCCCGCAGACCGAGCAGCCCACCAGCACGCCCTCGCGCGGGACATCGAGCACGGCCGTCATGCCGCCTCCTCGCGCTGCCTGCCCGTCCCGTGTGCCCGGAGCGGCTGCAGGCGATGCATCCACGCATCCCGCCACTGAGCGGCGTCCGCGAGCGCAGCGCCGTCGTCGGTCCGGAGGGTCATGAGGATGCCGACGAAGGATTCGCCGCAGGTGACGAGGAGGCGGTGCTCGTCGTCGGTGGGTTCGAGGAGGAGGGGCTGCTTGTAGGCCTGGGCGGCGGTGGCGAACCACTTCACGACGGGGCCGGCGGCGGCGATCTTCGAGGGTGCGGGGGCGTCGGCGATGAGGCACTCGAGGAGCATGCGGGCGAAGCCGACCTGGTACTCGGCGGCGGGCTGGCGTGGGACGGTGTAGGTCTTGCCGGGGAAGAGGCCGGAGACGTCGAGGAAGGTGACATCTTTGTCGGTGACGCGGATGCGGAGGCACTCCCCGATGCCCTCCTCGGAGGCTCCGTGGCCGCCGGACTTGAAGAGGGTGAGGAGTTCCTTGGCGGTCTCGGGGGCGAGGTCGAAGCAGTCCGTGTCGGGGTCGCCGGTGAGCTCGCGGTCGTCCCAGACGGAGACGATGGCGTGGCCGAGGCTGGCGCGGTTCACGCCGGTGACGAAGAGGTTCTCGTCGGTGGCGACGAAGTGGAGGACGGCGAGGTCCGGGGCGAGCTTCGGGTCGGAGACGTGCGGCAGGCAGGCCTGGAGCGCCTGTCGCAGGTCGAGGGTGTTCACGTCGAGGATCACGCCCAGTCTCCCTTCGGCTTGGGGGTGCATTCAGCGCAGGGCCGCTCGACGGCGCTGCACCACATGCACGCGCCGGCGGGCAGGGCCCGCGAGCGCAGCCATTCGGCGCGGCGGCGGGCGACGTCGGCGGCGGAGGAGAGCATCGTGAGGGTGTTCTGGTCGCCGGTGGCCTTTGCTGCGGCCATCTGGGCGGCTTGGGCGTCGTGCTGGAGGTTCTTCAGCCAGGCTGTGAGTTCCTCGTCGGTGAGGATGGCGGCGGCAGTCAATCGGAGCACCTGCACTCTCCGGTGTGGGGGTTGATGATGCCGTCGCAGGACGGGCAGCGCTCGGGTGATTCCTGGGCGATGCTGTTCAGGTGGGTGGTCATGCTGCTCTCTTCGTCTGGCGGCGGTGCCGGCGGATGATGCGGGCCAGTTCGGCGGCGCGGGGGTGGTGTTCGCGGCGGAGGGTGATCTCCGCTGCTTCGATGGATGGCCAGCCGGCGCGGAGCGCGGCCTCCTCGGTGGCGACGCGGCCTTCGAGGAGGAACTCGAACTCGGCGATGCGTTCCTGGCGCTTGGCGCGGCGGGTGGCGGAGATCTTCTCGTAGCGGGCGTCGCGGTGGCCCTCGAGCGGGGCGAGGGCGAGGTGGTGGCGGGTCATAGCTTCTCGACCCCGTCCTTGCCGAGCTTGACGAGCTCGAAGCCGCGGGTCTTGAGCGAGCGGAGGGCGGCCTGCGCGCCGGTCTTGGCTCCGCAGATGTGGGAGTCCTTCATGAGCCGGCGCCGGAGACGCGTCATGATCGAATCGGCGATGATGACGCCCACCAGACCGATCAGAGCCGCGGGCAGCATGCCCATGGGGGTGCTGAGGCGAGCCACGGCGCCGCCGCTGGCGAACGCGAGGGCGAGCACGCCAGCCTGGGCCAGAGATGCCCACCACGGCTCGCAGCCGGTGCGGGCGGGGCGCTTGGCCTTGGGCTTGCCCTTGGCGTCCTCAGGCTTCGTCGTCATCGTCGGCCTCCTCGTCCTCGGCCCGGTCGCAGGCGCACTGGCCGTTCGCGTCGGCGACCTCGTCGCAGTCGCCGCACGGCTGGGTGTTCCAGTAGTCGATGGCCTCGCGCTCGACGTCGGAGAGCTCCGATCCGAGGACCGCGAGCGCGGACACGGCGCGGCCCAGTGGTTCGACCCCGCCGCGGCCGTCCCAGTCGTCGAGGTCCTCGAGGCCCTCCATGGAGCGCGGGTAGAGCCGCTGGCAGGCGAAGTAGGCGAGGACGATGCCGCCGAGGTTGAGCCTGGCGAGCGCGGCGGCGATGGCGTCCTTGTCCTTGGCGTCGGGGACTTCCAGCCAGTCGGCGAGGGACTCGCCGGCGCCCCAGCTGCCCACGAGGTCGAGGCACATCTGGGTGATGGCCTGACGGGCCCGGCCATTCTCGATGGTCTTCTCGGTGCGGATGGTCGTGCGGACCTGCTCCTCGTGGACGCGGCGGGCGATCTTGAGGCCCGCCTCGAGCTCGGCGCGGCGGGCGGCGTCGGCTTGCTGCTCCTCGGTGAGCTCCTGCGGAGCCTGCGCCTTGCCCGCGGCGGTCGGCTTCAGCTTGCCGTGGTACTCGGCCTCCCACCGGGACTCGGCGTCGACCACGACGGCCTGGATGTCGTAGCGGTCGAGGTCGTCCTGGTAGTAGGTCCAGATCCGGTTCGCGCCATCGGGGATCTCGGCGCGGTCGACGACGGGCAGGCCCTGCCCGCGCAGCTCCTCGACGAGGGCTGGGGCGGCCTGTTCCTTCTCCCACCGGCCGATCGCCGAATTGATCTCCCAGGCGTCCACGCGGGGCCCGGCGAGGGCCTCGGCCTGCCGCTCCTCGGAGAGTCCGGCGTCGGCGAGCTTGAGGACGTCCTCGAGGCTGGCGCGGCGGCCCTCGACGGCTGTGATGGCGGCTTCGCCCATGCCTGCGAGCTTCACGCGGCCGCGGACGGTGTCCTTCGCGCGGCCGGTGCGCTTGGCGATCTTCGCCTCGGTCCAGCCTGGGAACTCGAGGAGTGCCTGGTATGCCTTGGCCTCCTCCCCCACGGTCAGGTCGGTGCGCTGGAGGTTCTCGACGAGCATCACGGCGAGCTGCTCGGCCTCGTCGCCGAGTGTCTCGTTGACCATGCACGGCACGTTGAGCAGGCCGGCCTTCTTCGCTGCGGCGAGGCGGTGGTGCCCGGCGATCACGAGGTAGTCGCCGTCTAGGACAGGGTGCGGGGTCACGAGGAGTGGCTGGAGGATCCCGTGGGCCTTCACTGAGGCGACGAGCTCCTCCGACGGGGTGACCTCGCGGCGGACGTTCTTCGGGTGTGGGCGGAGCTGCTGTACAGACAGGCTCTCCGCGGTCAGGGCGTTCATGGGACGGGTGTCTCCCTCTTGTGGGGGTGTGGTGTGTGGGGAGCGGTTCAGTCGTCGGCCGGGGCGGCGGCCTCGGCGATCTGCATGCGCGTGAGGGCGGCGAGGAACACGTAGGCGTGGTTCTTGGCCTCGGTGAGGCGGCCGTCCTCGAACGCCGCCCCTGCCGCGTCGTACGCGTCGGAGGCCTGATCGAAGGCGGCTGCCATGCCCGGATCCTTCACGGAGACGGTGCGCGGGCCGTCCGGCTCGTTGCCGAGCCATACCTGCTCGTCCACGGGCGCCGCGAGGGGAACGACGACGGCCTGGAACGCTCGGGCCTTGGTGATCGCGTCGTCGACCGTGGCGATGAACGGGTGAGCGGGGACGAGTTCTGCGGGCTGTTCAGTCATGGCGGGGACCGCTTTCGATGACGACGCCGGCCGCGCCG
The DNA here is from genome assembly GCF_054782415.1 of Sinomonas soli. NCBI lineage: Bacteria > Bacillati > Actinomycetota > Actinomycetes > Micrococcales > Micrococcaceae > Sinomonas > Sinomonas soli. The sequence continues at coordinate 6,482 of NZ_BAAGSN010000037.1, forward strand.
GCGAGGATGAGGGCGGCACCGAGCATCGCGGCGCCATTGAGGACGGGGGCAGCGGCCAGGAACACGGCCGCGCCGATGACGACCAGCGGGATGTACACGACGGCGTGACGGCGGCGGCGGGCGACCGCCGGGACTGGGGCCCTCACGGGACGAGCTCGGGCTGGTCGGCGGACGGCTGGGCCGGGTCGTGCAGGAAGTAGTACGCGCACTCCTCGCCGTCGATGAAGATCGACCCGTCGGCGCGCGTCACGCCGTTCGACTCCACATGCTTCGGCGTCTGGTCGATCAGGATGAACCGAGCCGACGGCCACGCCCGCCGCGCGAAGGTCGTCAGCTGCCGCTCGAACTCCTGCTTCGTGCGGTAGTCCAGGACCGCCTGCGAGCGCAGCGGGCGATCCACGTGCCGTGTGCCGTCGGCGCCGCGCGTGATGCGCTGGACGACGGCGTTCTTCCGAGTCCTGTACGGGCGATTCACAGGAAGCTCCCGCCGAGCGCGATCGCCCGCTGGTGCCGCGTGATGTTGTTCGCGACCTCGGCCGGCGTCGGGAACGTCTGCACATGGAACCCGGCGATAAGTCCTTCGGTGACGGGTCCTGGAGTTTCCGCTGGCTCGGGGTCCTCGCCGGCCTCGGCACGGCGGGTGTTGTCCTCGTGTCGTCGGTACGAGGCCTCGAGCTCGCGGAGGGTGTCCTCGACGGCGCGGGCAGCACGGATCTTCGCCACGCGGACGTGGTCAATGGCCTGGTCGCCGTTGCCTGTCGAGTCGAAGTCGCGCAGCGTGTGCAGGGCCCGGCGGAGCCGCTCGACGTCCTGCACTGCCCGGGAGACGAGCCGCGAGCGCCGCTCGAGCTCGTCGCGGAGCTTCATGGCCGCCGCGGCCTGCTCGGCGGGGGTGGTCTTCGCGGTGTGGAAGTACTCGGCCGGGCGCAGCTCGGCGCGGTCGCGGGCGTCGAAGAACAGGTTCGTGGGGAACTCCTGGCCGGTCATTCGGTCACTCCCGGGGTGAGGATGCCGGCGGCCTCGATGGCCTCCTGCGCGGCGGCGAGCCGCTTGCGGATGTACTCGAGGCCCGAGGGCAGGACGTACGTGGTCGCGGTCGGGACTGTCTCCCCAGACCTGTTGCGGTACGTTCCCGGGACGATCTTGAAGTGGTGCGCGTGCCGCTGGTAGGGCAGGTTGTTGCCCTGCAGGACCCCGATGCGCCGGAGCTCGCGGAAGAGCACGTTCCGGCCGTAGCCGAGGGCCTTCGCTGCGGCCTCCATGCTGTAGGAGCCGTTCGCGTCCATCAGCTCGTCATAGAACTCGGCCTTCGGCGCCGCGACCGCGAGCTCGCGCTGCTGGGCGTCGACCCGCTCCGCCAGTCCCCGGATGACCTCGAGCGTCTTCTCCTCGAAGGTCAGCTCCCGGCGCGGCTGCGTCTCGGCGGCGCGGGTCTGGACCGCGAAGTACGCCTGCGCGGCCGCAACCTCAGCCTTGCGCGGGTCGCCGTTCATCGCGACCAGATAGCAGGCGAACCGGGAGAGGTGGAAGTTCTCGCCGAGCTGGCGGGTGCGGCCGAAAGGTTCCCGGAGCCGGGAAGCTTCGCGGCCCGAGTCGTGGCCCTGTACCTCCATGGACACGACGGCCCGGCCGACGGCGTCCGCGAACCGCTCCCACTTCTCGTAGCCGAGGAGCGGCATCAGCTCTCGTGCCGACCAGAACTCGGACCCGTCGGGCCGGGTGCGGCGGATCTCGTCGAAGGGAGACGTGGGCTCTGCCGGCTGGG
>NZ_BAAGSN010000038.1:0-7990 GCF_054782415.1 Sinomonas soli
CCAGTCGGCGGGGTCCGGTGTGATGTTGTGCGCGATGAGCTGCTCCCGCCACCGCCCCGCGGTGCGACGGAGAGCGTGCACTTTCTGCTCGGCGCGGCGCAGGGCCGCCTTCAGCTCCTCGATGCGTTCCTTGAGGGTGGCGATCACGTTGGCCTCGTTCTGCTCGCGGCGCTTGTCTGCGCGGTTGACCATCCAGGCCACGCCCCCGCCGACGACGCCGAGGAGTCCCCCGATCGCGGTGAGCAGCCCCCCGGCCGCTTGAAGGTCCACACGTTCATCCGTCCTCTGCTGCTGCGCTCACCCGAAGGGCACCACCGTCGCCATGTGGACGGTCTTGCCCGTCGTTTCAGGGCCGAGCTCGATCCCCTGCGGGCCGACCCAGATGCTCCCAAGCCTCTTGCTGCCATCCGTCAGGGCAACGTCGAGGTAGGGCCGAGAGGGCGCCATCCCGGCCGGAAACCTCGCCGCAATCCAGCCGGGGACAACCGTCTCGGACCCCCCATAGCTGAGGAAGGCACGGACCTCGAGGAGCTTCCCCCTGCTGATCAGACGGCACTGGGCTGCTGTCCCGGTGGGGACCACCCAGTCATTGCCGGGCGCCAGCGCCATCCATGGCCCGGGCGCGTCGAGATTCGTCCAGACCGGTGAGCCGTTGGCGTCCAGTTCCCTGAACCACTCGTCGCCGCCGATCCTGACCTTCGACCCCACCTGGTCCATGGCGCCGTGGACGAGGGTGTCCTTGGCGAGCACTCCCCCGTTGGCCGCCCACGTGCGCAGGTCGACGATGACGGCCGGCTTCGACTGCCCGCCCACCCACTGCACGAGCGCGATGGGCTGGTCGTGGACCTGCCCGGGCCAGATCTGCCGCCCCGTCCCGCTGACCGCAGCCGCCGCCTCAGGGAGGGCCTTCGTCGCCGAGCCGTCCACGATCACGAAGCCGGACAGGCCGCCGCTGGGCCGCCAGTCCCGGCGCATCGCGACGAGGTCCCACCGGGACTGCCCTGTGCCCGGCAGGGACGTCTGGGCGACCTGTGCGATGGCGTCGGAGACGTCGCGCACCATCGGCCCCCACCCGGCCCCGGGCGCGATGTTCAGCACTCCCGCGAGAGTCGGGTGGGCGGTGACCTGCCAGTCCCCTCCCCCGTCCACGCCGAAGAGCGCGCTCCCGCTGTCCGGGACGATTGTGGCGATCTGCGGTTCGGTGATCGGGCCGTCATAGCCCATGCTGACAATCGCCATCTACCGGTTCCTCTCGTCTCGGATGCCCATCGCCGTGCGGAGCACAGCGCGGGCCATGGTCTCTTGCGGGGAGTCGGCGATGTCGCCGACCTTCGGGGTCACGGTCCGTCCCGCATCGCGCGTCCAGGACACGGCAGCCGACCGCAGCAGATCCGTCACGACCAGCTCCGGGCCGATGCGCACCCGCACGCGGTCTCCCACGTGCAGGCCCGTCGTCCCGCCGTAGCGGAAGTGCTTCGTTTCAGCGAGCGTGAGGTGCAGGCCGGTCTTCTCCGCGGTCTCCGCGAACGTCTCCGCGGCCCTCTGGGCGTAGACGTCGGCCGCGGAGGTGTCGCGCGCGTCGCGGAACACCTCGATCTGGTCGCCCCATTTCTCGGCGCGGCCGTCGGTGGCAGCGAATGCCCGGAAGGTCCGCGCTGTCCCCTCGCCCTGTCCGCCGACGACGACGTCCGTCGCCTCGGGGGCGGCGTGGTTCCACTTCCACTTCTGCACCACCCCGGACGCCTCTGTGAGCTCCCTGGGGTAGTCGCGCGGCTCGTAGACGTCGACCACCAGCCCGGTGCCGGACTGGCGCACAGTCGTCCCGATCGCGGCCGCCTCCAGTGCCGGGATCAGCCGGTCTGCGAGGGGGTGGAAGCGGGTCGAGACCGTGATCGTCGCCCCGCGCCCCTGATCCGGGGCGATCGTCACGGGCCACCCCATCCTGTCTATGGCGTTGCGCTTCACGAGCGTCTTCAGCACGGTCTCTGCCGGCCCTGTGACGGTGTTGTACTCCGCCGCGGACTGGTTCGTGGCCGGCTGCGTCGGCACCGGCCAGCCGAGTAGACGCTGGAAGAGCCGCCAGTCGTCGTGGACCTCCAGCGTCACCGTCCCGTCCACGCCGGGGCCCTCTCCCCCGCGCACCCTGACCGGGCCCCCGATGAGGTGGTCGCCGTCGAGCTCGGCGACGACGCGCGCGCCCGGCTCGAGCAGCAGCCCCAGCTTCTTGTTCCGGGTCGAGACCTCAAGGGTCGCGACCGCGAGCGCGTTGTGTGCCGGGACGGCGTCGATGCTGATCGGATCGCCGAGCCAGCCGACGCGGCGGAAGGCCTTGTCGTAGATGGTGAGGCGGAACGGGTTGTCCACGGGTTCCTCCGTTCACCAGGCTCGACGGTAGAGGGGCGTGATCGCTGCCTTGATGGCTCCAGGCCCGGTGAGGCTGATGTCCAGCTTCCGGCCCTCGCCGGCGGGGATCGGCGCGAACTCTGTGTCGCCGAGGTCGACGGTGACGTCCTCGCCGCCGCTGATCGGCGCGCCCTCGTCGTCGAAGTCGTCGAGGTCGTGGAGCGTCGCCGTCTGGATCCTCGGATCCGTCTGGATGACGAGCACCTTGTCCGCCGGGACGGCGAACGGGACCACGATCTGGGCGCCCCCGACTCCGACGCTCGAGGAGTCCGACTCCCCGATGGACCACCGCGGCCAGGCGTCGACCTCGCCGGGGTTCGTCATGGCCGCGCTCTCGAGGGTGGAGCCCGGCGAGACCCAGTACCCGTCACCGGACGCGGCCGGCAGGAAGTCGCGACCGGTGGCCGTCCGGAATTCCTCGGTGGTGATCTGCGGGCCCTCCCAGTAGGGCTGGTCGGCCTTGAGGTTCAGTCCGTAGACCGCCCATCCGTCGTAGACGGGGTCGCGGGCGTAGCTGTGCGGCGCCTTCTCGAGCCGACAGCGGAGCGTGCGGCATGTTCCCCGCGGTCCCCACACGCGCCACTTCCCCGATCTCTCCGGGTCGATGGTGCGCCAGAACTTGGCGTCCTCGTCGGCCCACGCGATCGACCCGTCCTCGGTCCAGATGCACAGCGGCCAGAACACGTCGCGGGGCTTGGCCGTGGAGCCGTTGTAGGTCTGTCCCGCGATGCCCGGGGCGTCCTGCACGTAGTGGACATACTCGGGCAGGTGAAGCCCCTCGATGCCCTCGTCCGGCAGGTACACGCCGGAGCGCCAGTCCGTGAGCTCCCACTCGTTCCCGTCCCAGCCCTCCCAGACCATGCGGAGGCCGATCTGGGAAGGGGTGGGGAGCGGAGGCGGGGTGGCCGGCATGCCATAGACGACACCTGCCAACTACCCCACCCCCGCCGCGATGCGGGCGAGTCCGTTCACCGTGGCCGACCGGCGGCCGCGCTTCTCGATCTCGTCCATGATCTCCTCTGCGTTCGCTCCGTAGACGTCGCCTTGGATCGTGAGCCCTGCACCGCCGGCCGCGACCGACTGGGCAAGGCTGTGGACCGAGGTCCACTGCTCGTTCGAGAGGACGGCGTCCGGCTTGGCCCGGTTGTGCTCGACGAGCATCGGGCCGGCCGTGCGCTCGAGCCAGCCGCCGCCGTCGAAGAGCGTCGACGCTGCGCTGCCCTTCCCGTCACGGTTGCCCGTGAGCAGGGCCATGACGCCGTCGGCTGCCATGTTCAGAAGGTTCTTCGCGAACCCTCCGACCATGTCGACGACGAACTCCGAGCCGGGGAACGCCTTCTTGAACTGGTCCATCAGCCCGTCGATGATCCCCGCGATCGGGTTGAACGGCTTCCCGTCCGCCTGTGTCCCGGACAGGAAGCCGTTCGGGTCCAGATCGTTCGGCCAGCCGCCCTGGAACACCCCGAAGTGCAGGTGCGGGCCAGAGGAGATGCCGGTATTGCCGGACAGCGCGATCTGCTGCCCGGCCCGGACGAGCTCCCCGAGCTGCACGCCGATGCTCGACAGGTGCGCGTACCAGGTCTCGATCCCGTTGCCGAGGATGTGGACCTCGTTGCCGCCCCACACGCCCGGCGCCTGTACGCCCGGGCCCGCCCACGTCACTGCGCCGTCGTTCGCAGCGAAAACCGGGGTGCCGATTGCCGCTGCGAAGTCGATGCCCTTGTGGACGTGGTTGTAGCCCTGCGTGACGGACAGGCCGCCGCGCAGCGGGTCGACGAGGCCACCGCCGAGGTATCCGCGAGCGCGGCGCAGCGCCTCGACGACGCCCACGCCGCCCCAGCGGGCGATGTCGTCCTGCGACCAGACGACCTCGCCGGCGTGGACGATGCCCGCGGGCTTCTTCTTCGCGCCGGGACCGGTGTAGCCGCCCTCGGAGAAGCCCGGGGGCAGTTCGATGTGGCCGAGGTGCTTCGTGCCGAACACGTCGGCGACCTTGTTGAAGGTGTCGACGATGCCGCCGTTGATGACGGTCTCGACCACGAATCGGACGGGCGCCTTGACGACGTCCTGGATGCCCTTCCAGATCGTGTCGATGGCGGCCTTGCCGGCCTCGAACGCCTTGGGGACCTCGACCTCGACCGCGTTGCGGATGAAGTCGAAGACGGGCTTGATGGTGTTGTCCCAGACCCACTTGATGGCCGAGCCGATGCCGTCCATCACGGGCTTGATCACGTTGTCGTGCAGCCAGTTGAAGACGGCGGGCAGCTTCACGCCGAACCAGTCGTTCCAGGCGTCGACGACAGGCTTGATGACGTTGAGCCAGACCCAGTTGATCACGGCGCCGATGGCGTCGAACTGGGGCTTGATCACGTAGGTGTAGAGCCACTGGAAGACTGCCGGCAGCTTCACGCCGAACCAGTCGTTCCAGGCCGCCACGACCGGATTGATCACGTTGTCCGAGACCCACTTGATCGCTGCCCCGACGGCGTCGAACACGGGCTTCACGACGAAGTCGTAGAGCCACTGGAAGACGGAGCCGATCCAGTTGATCGTCGCGCCGACCGCGTTGAACACGGGCGTGATGATCGCGTCGCGGAACCAGTTGAACACTGCCGCGAGGGAGTCGCGGACGAAGGAGATGACCGCGTTGAACACGGGCATGACCATGGTGTTCCACCAGAAGGCGATGATCGCGCCGGCCAGCTGGAAGATTGGGTCGAGGATGTCGTTGTACAGCCACGAGAAGAAGCCGCCGACTGCCTGCACGGCCGCCGACACGAAGCCGAAGTAGGGCATGACGATGGTGGTCCACCACCAGCCGATCACCGCGGCGATCGCGTTGAACACGGGCTGCACGACCGTGACGTAGAGCCAGTTGAAGAAGTCTCCGACCGACTGGATCGCGGCGCCGATGGCGGCGAACACGGGCTGGACGATGGTGTCGTTCAGCCATGTGAACGCGCTCCCCACCCACGCGGCCCCGGCCTGGAAGGCGGGGACGAGGGTGCCGGTGAACCAGGCCCCGACGGCGCCGATCACGGACTGGATGAAGCCCCAGACGTTCGCGATGATCTGCTTCCCGAACTCGGTCTGGGTGAAGAACCAGACGAGCCCGGCGACGAGGGCCATGATCGCGGTGATGATCAGCCCGATCGGGTTGGCGCGCATGGCCCCGTTGAGGAGGCGCTGCGCGGCGGCTGCCGCCCGCTGCGCGATGCTCATGCCGTTCGTGGCGATGGTGTTGCCGACCGTCGCGGCCGTGTTCCCTGCCGTGGCGGCGGTCTGCGCCGCGGTCGCGGCTGCCGCCCGGGCGGTCTCCCGCGCGTTGCGGCCCTCGAGGAGCGCCGCTGTCACGCGGAGGGCGTTGTTCGTGACGAGGACCGGCGTCATGGCGAGCTGCGCGGCCTGCAGGGCATGGGTCTGCCATGCCAGCGCGGAGGTGGCGGCGTGCCAGGCGAGGAAGCCGGCCACGACCACGGGGATCATCGGCAGGATGACGTCCATGTGGTCCGCCATGAAGCCGAGGATGCCCGCGAGCGCGTCGAGGCCGGCGCCGATGATCGTGGCGACGGACCCGCCGAGCTTGGGCAGAGCGTCTCCCAGGCCGCCGATCAGGGTGGTCGCGGGACCGCCCTCGGCGATCAGCGACTGCGTGAAGCCCTGGAAGGACGAGAAGTCCAGCTTCGCGAGGGATGCCTGGACGGCGCGGAACTTGTTCGCGAGCTCCTCCATGAAGCCGGGGAAGCCCGAGGACGTCACGTCGCCGTCGTTCGCGTCCCAGGCGGCCTTGAAGGCCTGGAATCCGCCGGTGACCTCGCGCAGCCAGAAGGCTGCGCGCTCCATGAAGCCGGGGAAGCCCGAGGAAGTGATGTCGCCGTCGTTCGCGGTCCATGCGGCGCCGAAGGCCCGGATGCCTCCGACGAGCTCGGTCATGGCCTTGCCGAACGGCCCGTTCGGGTCGAGGCCCATCTTGGCGACGACGTCGGGGGTGAGCACGTCAGTCTTGCCGATGAGCATGAGCCCGGAGATGAAGGGGCCGACCTTCGCGGTGGCTTTGTCGAGCCCGTCGGTGATTTTGTTGAAGACCGGGCCGATGATCGGGAAGACCTCTTTGAGCAGGGCCGCGCCGAACCGGGAGAGGGCGGCGTTCATGTTCTTGAACGCACCGGTGGTGGTGTTGCCCGACTGCAGGGCGGCGCCGCCGAGGCCCTCCTCCATGGCCTTGCGGAAGGTCGCGAAGTCGATCTTGCCCTTGGAGGCCATTTTGGCGGCCTCCTCGGCGGTGACGCCGAGCTGCTTGCCGAGGAACTGCAGGATGGGGATGCCGCGGTCCTGCAGCTGCGCGATGCTGTCGCCCTGGATCTTGTTCGAGGCGGCAACCTTGTTGAAGATCGCGCCCATCTCGCCCAGCGAGGAGCCGCCGATCGTTGCCGCGTCGCCGACTAGGCGCAGGACGCCCTCGAGCTCCTTGCCGGGCTTGATCCCGGCGGCCGTGGCCGACGCGGCGACCGTGGCGGCCTCGTCCATGCCGAACGCGGTCCCCTTCACGGCCGCGAGCGCGTTCTTCATGATGGCCGAGACGTCCTGGGCGGAGTTGCCCAGCCCCCGGAGCTTGCCCTCGGCGTTCTCAATCGCGGAGAGGCGCTGGAAGCCCTTCACGAGCGAGGTGGAGAGGACGCCCCCGATCGCTACGGCGCCGATCTTCGCGGTCTTGCCGAGGCCGGAGAGGAACTTCGACCCCGTCGACTCCCCCGCGGCCGCGGCCGGCTTGTCGAGCCCCTGGAGCTCGCGGGAGACGGTGGTGTTGAAGCCGCGCATCGAGGGGACGAGCGAGATATACGCGGTGGCGATCTCCTGGGCCACGAGCAGCCTCCCCTCAGGTCATCAGGTCATGTGCCTGCGGCGGAACCGCTCGGCCTTTGCCTTGGTGCGTGCAGCGCGTTCCTCCGCGCGGGCGCGGACGGTGAGCAGCCCCTCCGGGAAGGGCCGCATCTCTGGCTTGGTGCCCTTGCCCCCGCCGCGCTGCCAGTTGCCGGCCGCGACGGCTGCCTCGACCGCCCACAGCGCCTCGGTCTCGTCCGAGACCGCCCGGGGGCCGCCGGTGTGGACCCACACGGCTGCTCCGCGGGGCAGGTTCTCGACGAGGTTGGCGACCTTGCGCGGCCGCAGGCGCCCCGCGTACATCCCGTCGAGGTCGAGCCCGTAGAAACGGTGGAGGTCGGCCTCCACCGCTCCCGGACAGACCTTGAGCAGGTGCGCGAGGATCAGGAGTTTCCCAGGCCTGCCTGCTTGTGGACCTCCTCGAGGAACTCCCCGATGCGGGTCAGCGTCAGGCGGCCCTTCGCGCTCCTGTGGTTCTCGCGGAGGGCATCCCACTGCTCGGCCCCGAGCAGCTCGGGCATCGCCTCGCGGAACCTGTTGTCCTGCAGGTAGCCGATGAACTCGATGTCCTCGAGTGCCTCGCGGTCGATCGTGTACTCGTGGCCCTCCCAGGTGACCGCGAGTTCGTCGGAGAGCTTCGGGCGGTGGTCCTGGGGCTGCTTGGCGGTTGCGGGGACGCTGGTCTTGCGGGGTGCGGGCATGGCGG
>NZ_BAAGSN010000039.1:0-5163 GCF_054782415.1 Sinomonas soli
GACCTGCACGCGGGTGGTGAGGTAGCGGATGGCCCAGCGGAGCCCGAGGGGCATCTGCAGGCCCTGCTCAGCCACGGGCCGCCCCCAGCGCGCGTGCGAGGACCGCGTCGCGGGCCTCGCGCACCTTGGCCGCCGTGGTGGCCGTAGTGACTGAGGCGTGGGCGCGGTTCGTCCCGTCCCTGGACGAGGCCGCGAAGCCCGGGCCCGCGGCCGCGGCCACGCGCCGGGCGCGCGCCTCAAGCATCTGGCGCACGGCCGGGTGCCGGAGGAGCTTGCCGACCTCGCGGCGGTCGAGCTCAACGCGGATGTCAGCCATCGAACCTCCCGCACAGGATCACGACGCCGGCGCTGTCGCCGGTGAAGGGGTTTGCCAGCCAGGGGGCGACGTCGAGCACGGACAGCTGCCCGAAGCCGGGCACGGTGGCCCGGTCGCCCTCGTCCACCACAGTGCCCGGCGCCGCGTAGACGGTGCAGCTGACCCGGTCCGGGCTCACCCGGTTCTGCTCGTGCGGCATCGCCGTCGGGGCGCCGGGCTCGACGCCGCAGCCCTCGACGTCGACCGCGGGCCTGTAGGACGCGGGCTGCTCGAAGCCGTCCACGACCTCGCCCGGGCTGTGCGCCTCGAACACGACGGTCTGCCCGTTCGGCAGGGGGAACAGGGGCCACATGCTCACGGCCTCTCCTCCGGCCAGATGGACAGGTGCTCGTACCGTCCCGAGGGCGGCATGCTGAACACCGGACCGACCCGCGGCTGGCCCTGGAATACCTCGACCATCCAGCCCTCGAGCACGAACGCCTCGCCGCGGGACGCGCCGAGCGTGACCTGCTGGCTGAACGGGCCCGTCGTCTGCGACCAGGACCGGGCGCCGACGATGGGCGGCGCGCCGATCTTGGGCAGGACGAGCTGCACGACGACGTCGGCGACGTCCTCGGCGTCGAGGGACTTGTCGGTGATCCGCTGGTCAGTGTCCCGCCAGCGGCGCCGGATCAGGCGCGAGACGACACCGAGGTAGTACTCGGCCCGGGACCGGTCCGGCCCCACGAGGGGGCGCCACGCGGCCTCGACGTCGGCTATCGCCGCCAGTGGCTCGGCCATGGCGCCCCCTCTCGGCTAGGACTTGTCGTCCGACTTCGCGGTCTCGGCCTTGGCCGGGTCCTTCACGTACTCGACGAGCCCGTCCGCGGCGAGGCGCTTGCGCTCCTCGGCGGAGACCCCGTCCGGGAGGGCGATGCCCTTCTCGAAGTACTGCTCGGTGTCGCCGACCTTCGCCACGATGAGCGTGGCCTTCACGATGTGTGCCATGTGCCTCAGAGCCCCGTGTTCGCGATCTTGATGGCCGCGTTCGGCTCGAGCACGACAGGCACCGTGACGCGGCGGGCGCGCAGCAGGTACTTGTCCGTCTCCTCGACGCGGATGGACTTGGTCTCGACGCCGACGCCGTTGCCGCCGCGGACGTAGCCGGGGCCGCCGAGCTCCTCGTCGGCCATGCCGCCGAGCTGCGTCGTGTCCACAATGAGCGGATCGGTCGAGGCCGTGTGGTTCGACTTCGTCCACGTCAGCCCGAGCGCCTGCGGCCAGACGTTCGTCACGAGCGGGTTCCCGGCCTCGCGGGGCAGGAGGCCGCTCTCGTTCAGCCGCGCGACGGCCTTGGCCCACTGCGCGTCGGAGAGGACGATGACGTTGGGGTCGTAGCCCTCGTCGAGGGCGGTGACCTTTGCCTTGGCGAGCAGGACGCCCTCGACGATGGCGTTGCCGTCCGTCCAGGCGCCCGGGCCGCCGCCGGCGGTGACGTCGAACGACTGGGTGACCTTCGATGCGATCACGCCGAGCGCGGCCGAGTCGACGTACTTCACGGACTGGTTCACGAGCTTCGTGAAGGCCCGGTCGACGGGGTTGATGCCAAGCCGGGCGATGGCCTCGTCCGTGACCGGGATGTCCTGGCCCCACTTGGTGGTCTTCGCCGCGGCGAGACTGCCGGCCTGCGCCGACGAGCGCGGGTACTCCCCGCCCGGGGCGACGGCCTCGGGGTCGTCGTCGGTGAAGATCGGCTCGCCCGTCTCGTACAGGATCGAGCCGCCGACGGCCGTGAAGCGGCCGGAGAGGAGGAAGTCCGCGATGTAGCGCTGCTCGAGCAGGCTGCGGATGCGGCGCGCCACCAGGCTCGGGGTCTTGAGCAGGTGGTGGATGTCGATGGTGTCCCCACCGACGACGGTGGCCGGCGGGGCAGGGTAGGTGTAGGCCATGGTGCTCTCCTTAGCGGTCCAGGGCGATCTCGACGAGCACGTCCGTGCCGCCGGTCAGGGCGATTCCGACCATGGCGCGCGTGTCGGTCACGTCGCCGGCGGTCGGGGTGGTGACGGCCGCGAGCGCCGCGACCTTGCCGGTGGCCGCGGAGACCACGGGCTGGCCGGCCACGACGGCGCCGGAGGCGAGGATGCGCTGCACCCCGCCGCGGCAGACCGTGACCTTCTCGCCGGCCTTCGCGTCGAAGGCGGCGGTGCCGACCCAGGCGGCCGACTTCGCGCCCGCCGGGGAGACGGTGCGGTTGCCGGTGACGGCGAGGAGCTGGCCGGCGGTGACGTCGGCGCCAGCGGTGAAGGTGACGTCCGCTCCGGGGCTGAAGAGGTGAGCCATGGTCAGGCCTCCTTCTCGGTCGGGTAGAACTTGGAGTAGAGGGTGTCCTCGTCGGAGGCCTCGTCGACGCCGCCGGTGTAGCCGACGGAGGCGACGGGCACGAGGCCCTTGGCGAGGCCCGCGAGGGTGTCTGCGGAGCCCGGGTCGGCCGCGAGCGCGTTGAGCCAGTGCTCGCGCCGTGCCGGGGCGATCCTGCCGTCCTGAACGGCGGCGTCGACGAGCGCGGCGCGGGCCTCGGCCTGCTGCTGGCGGCGGGCCTCGCGGCCTTCCTCTGCGGCCGCCTGCAGGTCGCGGTACTGGGCGGCGTCGAGGACGACCGTGCCGGGGCCGGCCGCGGGGGCCGTCCCCTCGTGCTCGGCGTGCTCGGCGAGCGCCTCGTCGAGGGCCGCGAGCGCGGTGGTTTCGTCGAGCTCCGAGTCGGCCGGGATACCGAGCCGCTCACGGAGCCCCTTCATGAGTGCGTCCGACATGTCGGTCGCTCCTTCCTGTGGGGTTGCCACCGGCTCGGCCGGAGGCCGGCCCGCGGACATGCGGGCCAGGACTGGGGTCGGGTCGGGGGCTGAGGCCCGGCCCGGGTGGTTGAAGACGGAGAGGTCGAAGGCCGCCATGGCGGCATCGGCGGGCTGGTCGCCTGCCACCCGGTCGGCGAGGCCGGCGGTGACAGCTTCCTCGGCTGTCAGCCAGGACTCGGCGCGCATGATGTTGCGCCACTCCTCGACCGTGCCGCCGGACTTGGCGGCGTACACGGCGGCGATGTTGTCGGACATCTTCCCGAGGGTGTCTGCCATGGCCTGCATGTCCGCGGCGTTGCCGATCGCGAGTCCCCAGGCGTCGTGGACCATCAGCTGGGCGTTGCCGCCCATGATGGTCTCGTCGGCGCTGGCGGCGATGAAGGATGCGGCGGAGGCGGCGAGGCCGTCCACGACGGCGACGACGCGCGCCTTGTGGCCGCGCAGCTGGTTCATGATCGCGACCGCCTCGAACACCTCCCCTCCCGGGGAGTTGATGTGGAGGCGGATCTCGGAGGTGTCCACGGGGAGCGCGTCGAGCGCGCGGGCGAATTCCTTCGCGGACACGCCCCAGTCGCCGCCCCATGAGTCCACGGGGTCGTACAGGCGAAGGACTGCTGTGCTGCCGTCCAGGGCTGGGTCGAGGACCGATGCGCGGGCCCCCGCGGCGGGCGGGGAGTCCCCGCGGAATCTGAACTTCATGCGGTGCCTCCTTGGGCGGTCGGGTCCGGCGGTGGAGCTCCCCCGGCGGCCTTGGCCGGCAGCCCGTACACGGTGCGCAGGTGCCGCTCGAGGTCCTCGTCGGGGTTGATGGCCTTGGCGTCGATGAGCATCTTGATGGCCTCGGCCGTCGCGGGGTGGCGGGAGCCGATCTCGTCGAACACGAGGCGGGGTGCCGGCTCGGCCGGCCCCCAGTTCAGGTCGACGATGTCCTCGATGACGTGCTGCGTCGTGGTGTCCGCGATCTGCATCGCCACGGTCTGCAGGGAGAGGGTGAAGAAGTCCGCGAACGTCGACCCGAGCGCCCAGGAGCCTGTCTCGGTGCCGAGGTTCAGGAAGTGCGCGAGCACCGCGCGGGCGATCTGCTCGTCGTAGTAGCGGATCGGCTTGTCCGCGTCCGGCAGGTCGCCCTCGACGCCCTTGAGGGTGAGCTTGGCGCTGTTTGGGATGGCCGCGCCGGCGTTGTCCCCGGAGCGGAAGCCCTGCGCTAGCTTCAGTCCCTCGTCCAGCTCGTCCTGCTCGCGTGTCTGCCGCTCCGCCCCGGTGATGTTCTCCGGGAGCTTGGAACCTTCGTACACCGGGACACCGAGGCCGTTGCGGTCGACCGCCTGCGCCTGTACCCGCAGGAGCCTGTCCTTGAGCAGCCAGTACTTGTAGGCCGGGCGGAGAAGGGACTGGCCGAGCCAGTTGCCGCCCTCGCGGTCGTTCACGTACGCCACGAGCCGGTCGATGCCGATCCGCGGCCGCGACCCCGGCGCGCCGGGCCCGTGCTGCTCGATCGCGACGAGGCCGCCGTCAGAGGCGACGTCGACCTGCGCGATCGTCTTCGGCGGCCGCCACGCGAGCTTGCGCAGCCGCGCGAGGCCCGCCTCGTCGATCCGGTACACCTGCTCGAAGAACGAGTGCCCGAACGGGAGCATCAGCAGCGACATCCGCAGGTGCTCGGTCCACGAGAACCGGTCCCGGGTGCGCGTGATCGGCCGCTCCTGCTCGCCCGCGACCCCGAGGCCGAGGTCGTCCGCGACGAGCTGCACGACCTCGGGCCGCGCGCCGTTCGGGTCGAGCCTCCACGATGTGCGCCGGATCGGCAGGGTCACGGCGCGCAGCACCGAGATCACCTGCGCGTCCTGGCGGCGCATCCGGTCGTAGACGTCGACGTTCCGGGGCCAGGTCAGCTCCGGTGTCTCCTCGTCGTCCGGGGCGCCCCACCAGCCGGCTCCCTTGTTCGCGTAGCCCTTCTCCGACGTCGGGACAGCCATTCAATCGCCCCTTCCGCGTCAGAAGCCCATGCGGGCCACG
>NZ_BAAGSN010000040.1:0-6855 GCF_054782415.1 Sinomonas soli
GGTCGTCGGCGGCGACCGTTTTCCCGCGTGATTCCGAGGTTTCTTCTATAACGCGAGCCGTCGGTAATAGGCGGTTGCGGGGCTCAACTCCCACCAAAACTCCCACCACGCGGCCGGCCATGTCCATGCCCGTCTGGCTCCGCCTCCGTTGGGAGGACGGCAATGAGCGCACCGTGAAGGGCTCGCCATGGGGTGGGCCGGTGAGCTCGTCCCCGTCCAGTACCTCGCTGAAGGCAGCTACCACCTCACCGTCAGCGAGATCTGGACCGAGTCGACCAACGTGACACGGCGGACGATCGAGGCCCAATGGCTCGGGCGGAGTGACAGCTGATGCTAATGTGACTCTGCGCGGCCCCGTTGAGCTGCTCCCTGTGAGAACGTGTTCCGGGCTGCGCCGTGGCGCCTCCGGCTCACACCCCCCGTCGAAGGCCGGGGCGCCACGCTTTTTCTAGGCCGTGGCTGTCCGCCATTCGCGCATCCGGTGTGCGAGCTCCATGAGCAGCTCGTCGTCGGTCAGTTCGGATGCTCGCCGGACCGGGCCTTCGTCAGCGGCGGCCATTGTGCTGAGCTCGTAGGCCTCCGGGTTATCCGCCTTGAGGAGGTTGGCGATAGACCCAGGGGCCCACTCGAAGGCCTTCTCGGTGGTCGGGCGGAACTCGTGTCTGGGCGCATATTCGCCCGCAATCCATCCGGAGAGGGTCCTCTCCTTGACCCCGATGCGTTCAGCCATCGCAGGAATGGTCCATCCGTAAGAGGCCCGGTGCGCATTTATCAGCCGTGCCAGGTGCTCGGTATTCGTCATGCAGACAATCATGCGATAGCTGGGGCTCCCTGATTCAAGCCCATGTGGATAACTTCGGGAACCGCGCTTGGCCCCTGGGAAGCTTGGCGCTTGCTGGGAAACCTGAGGGTATCCTGTGAACGCAAACTGCTACCTCTGGGGGACCCTATGAAACCGATCATCCTTGCCGTCGCCGTCCTGTGCTTGGCGGGCTGTACGACGTCACCTGCCGCGAACGACTCACCCGCCAGCCCAGCACCCTCGGTTGCAGCCGTGTCAGCCGCTCCATCCGCGACGGCATACAGGCCGGGCGGGTTCGTGTTCGTCAGCCAGGACAACAGTGTGGGGAAACTGGATCTGCCCGGGAAGGCACCGGCTGACCTCGAGGCGCTGCGGTCCACGGCGGGTGCGGGGAAGGTCACCTACGCCACGGTCAAGGTAGACAACCGCAAGGGCACGGCGCTGGCGAACATGTACGAGCTCAGTGTCTACGATGCGGCGGGCAAGGAGTACACCATGAAGAACGCCTACAAGGTGGTGGATGAGTGGCGGCAGTCCAAGCCGGACCTGGACAGCGAGACCTACAACCGCTTCATCAAGGCGTCGAACAAGTACATGGACACCGCCGACCCAGGCGCGGTCAAGGAGTTCGTCATGGTCGGCGACTTCCCCAACCTGCCAGCCGAGTTCGCCAAGGTGACCGTCTACGCGAACGGCGGCATGGCATCCGTTGACGCGCTGCCGGCATCTGAGAAGGCCAGCATCACGGCGCACCGGCCAGAGGTCACCTTCGACTTCTAGGCAACCAAAAAGCAGCCCCCCACCCAGCGACGGGTGAGGGGCTGCTTTCATCCATGTGTTGCCGGCAGCGCGGCGGCTGAATCAGGCGAGCCCGTACTCCGCTTTCAGCGCGGCGACGTTCGTCTGGAGCTGCGCGACGGTGTGGGCGGTGCCGATGTTGACGCCGAGGTCACGGACGACCATCGCCGTCTTCGTGCTTGAGACGCCGGCGCCGAACGCGACGTAGGTGGACAGTACCGCCTGGTTCTGGCTCACCACTTCGGCGCTCTCGCCGGTGGATGCGGCGACGCGCCACTTCGCGTCTCCCGTTCCAGTGTTGCGCTCCACCGACCATCCGACGGCGTACCACTGTCCCAGGACGAACTGGGAGGCGAGCACCGCAGACCCCGCATTGAATCGGCGGGTGGCGTTGAAGCCCATCGCGAGGGTGTTCAGGTGGATGATCGATCGAGCGGCGGCTGGGTCGGCGGTGACCTTCACCACCGCGTAGCCGCTGACGTTCCCACCGGGCCCGGGGTTGATGCCGAGCGCGAATGCGGCATCGTCGGTGCCGTTGAAGGTGATCGCCCTGAGCCCGTCCACTGTCCCCTCCGTGGGCAGGGTGGTCGCGCCTCCAGTTGCGTCCGTGAGGCTGACAGTGCCGAGTACTGGCGGGACGATCTGGTCTCCGTCCGTGAGCACTGAGTCCGCGACCCAGCGGTGCGTGAGTGGGTTCGGGAGCGCGGGGATGTCGAGTGGCAGGCTCGTGCTCGGTGTCCCGTCGATGTCGTAAACCAGCATGTTCAGATCCAGCCCTTCGTGGTGATCCAGTTTTTGACGGCGACCGCGACGGCCTTGTAGCCGTTCGCGTTGAGGTGTAGCCCATCGGCTGCGAGCAGTGACGGCGGGATGCGGTCCTCGCTGGTCGCGGTGGTGTCGTCCGCGGTCGGGGTGAGCGATACGGCAGCGAGGCCGTTCGCGATGAGCCACCCGCGGATGTCGAGGTAGTTGTTCGGGTACGCGGACGCGAGTGCGGCGTTGATGCCGAGGATGGTGGTGTAGTTCGCTGACCCTGACGGTTCGGCGGTCGAGTTGGTGACGCCGAGCACGAGGTAGTCGCCGCTGGTCTGGTAGGCGACCATCTTTGCGACGTAGACGGCGACGTCGTTCGGCGTGGCGGTGACGTTGTTGCGCCCGACCCAAAGCACCTGGTTCCAGTCGCGGCGCACCGACTCGTACTCGTCAATCCACGGGGTTCCTGCGGGGACGGTCGCCGCGTCGCCGCTGCTGGCGCGGGTGAAGGTGAACATGCCCCCGGTCGCGGTGAGAGTGCCGCGGATACCGTTCAGCGTTCCTACCATCGCGAGGCCGTCCGGCGTGCCGTTCGTCCCGTTCGGGTTCGTGAAGATCAGGGTGGTGTTCATCGCGAACGCGGCAGTCGCGCCCGTCGCAGGAATGGCTAGGTCGGGGGTCACGGTGAGCGCAGTGGAGCCCTGCCGCATCGAGATTTCCTTGGACCGTTCCCCGGGGTTGCCCCGCTTCGCGATCGGCACGCCAGGGGCGAGCACCGAGAGGTACTGCGGGTACGACACGCCATCGCCGAACGCGCCGGCCGTCAGCGAGTCGCCACGGCAGATGATGCCGCGGCCCTTCGGCGAGCGGGGTGCGCTCATCCGGGACGACCACTCATCGAGAGTCCTCTGCGGGACTCGGCCGTCAGCCTGCAACGCGTCCTGCGCTAGTACAGGGTGAGCGCGGCCGGCGACCCGGATGCGGGTGCCGCGGAGGTAGTCGGTGCGGGTGAATGCCCGCGTGACGCCGCCGTCTCCGATCATCTGCACCCCGGAAGACTGGAACACGCCGTTGTCCAGGATGCGGGCGAGGAGCCGGCGTCCGATCCGGGAGCGCCACTTCGCTTCTACCTTCGTCGCGTCGATGATCTTGGGGATTCTCGTGGATGTGTTCAGCGCGTCGTTCACAGCCCCCTGTGCCGCCGTTGCCCCTGCTGCGGCGATGGTCGAGTCACTGGCCATGGCGTCGGCAACGAGGGGGGGCACCTGCGTGTCCAAGCGTCGGCCCAGGGCCGAGGCTACATCTGCGTTCCCGTCCAGTGCCGCTGTGATCGCGTCACCAGCCGGGGCATCCACCAGGGCTGCGGACGCGGCGGCGTTGCTCGCCGCCTCTGCAGCAGCGGCCATGGCTTCCTTGACCTGCTCGACCACGCCCTTGGCTGACAGCACCGTTAGTTCTGCGCCATTCTCGCCGACCATCTTCACCAGCATCACCGGTGTCCGAATCTCCGGGGTGGTGGAGATCGCCGAGGCGGTCAGGGGGTTCGTGATCGGGAGACCGTTCGGGTCGGTCAGCGGCAGCAGGGTCGTGTTGCCCGTGTCGTCGGAGTCGTAGACGTAGACCTTGCCGTTCGGGATCAGCTGCCCGTTGGTATTGATGACGAGCTGGGACTCAATCGGGTAGGTGTCGGCCAAAGCTGTGGCTCCTCACGGTCGGCCCCGGGCGCGGGGCAGTGGATTCTGGCCCTTGGTCCACCAGCGGAGGCGGGTCAGGGGGCGGTGCAGGGCGGAGCGGAGCAGCATGCGCCGCGGGGGCGCCTGCTGCGTGCTCAGTCGGTCTTGGACGGGGCCAGCCAAGGCAGGAACCGCTCGGTCCACGCCACGACGGCAGGCATTGCCATCACCCGGGCGACGAGGGCCGCGAGCGCGGCGATCGAGACGGCGACGCCGGTGAGCCAGGCCGCCCATCCGTCGGGAAGCACGCTTCCGATGCCGGCGAGCGCGGTGTCGACGATGGCGGGAAGGATGAGGGCGAGGCCGATGACGGCGGGGATGACGGTCTGGACGAAGGTGCGGATGGCGGTGCGCCAGGGGTAGACGGTCTGTGTGCTGGGGGTGGCGAGGTGGCCTGCCATGGTGGGCTCCTACTTCTGTCGGTTGAGGAAGAGTTGGACGAGCCAGTCGAAGAACCGCTTGAGGACGCTGGCCTCGTCGAGCCCCGCAGTGGGTGCCGTCGGCGCCGGGGTCGGGTCTGGTGCTGGTGCTGGTGCTGGCTGGAATGGGACGTCGTACTTGGCGAGGTCGATGACGGCGCCGCAGGCGGTGGAGCAGCCGGGGACGTCGCGGTGGCGGATGGGTGCGGGCTTGCGGCCGAGCTTCTTGTCGACGGCGAGGAGGAGTGCCCGGGCGGTGAGGATGGTCTCGGGGTCCTGGGCTGGGTCGGTCTCGGTTCCGTACCAGTTGTTGCCGGTTGGGCCGGCGTGGTAGGCGCGGTCCTTGAGTGCGACGTGCTGCCGGATCCTCCGTCCGGAGGCCGAGTGGTAGGCGGAGACGAAGGTGCCTTCCTTGGCGAACTGGGTGCCGGTGGACTCGAAGGTGTCCTTGCCCAGGGTCCCGAACTGGTGGATCACAGAGTGGTCCGGGGTCGGGTTGCCGGCGCCGAGCTGCAGGTTTCCGATGTGGGCCGGGAACTTCTCGACCTTGATCACGACGCCGTCCTCGCGGACGACCTCGGTGATGTCGAGCTCGAAGTCGTACGGCTTCACAACGGGGGCCGACGGTGCCGGCGCTGTCGAGGTGAGGTCAGTCAGGCCCGTGGTTGCCTTGTTCGTGAAGGCGCCGGACCAGGCATAGGTGTTCGAGTAGGCACCGACGAACCAGATGTTGTTCCCGTCGCCGTAGGGGTCGGTGGCCCGGACGTATCCCTTGAAGTCGAGGACCAGGTCGGGGTCGAACGTCTTGACCACGGCGGCGTTCTTGTCCGGCGCCTCGCGGAGGTTCACACCCGAGGGCCCGGTGATGCGCTGGTCAACGCGCACCGCGGGGGCCGCGGGGGCCGGCGTCGGTGCCTTCGGCGGCGGCGTGAGGTCCGGCAGACCGGCCGTCCCCGTGTTCTTGAAGCCGCCGGACCAGATGAAGTTGCCGGAGTAGGCGCCGACGAACCAGACGTCGTTGCCGTTGACAGACTCGCCGTGCACGAAGCCCTTGAAGTCGAGGATCGTGTCCCCCGCGAACGAGCTCACCACGCTGGCGGAGGTGGTCGGTCGGTCGCGGACGTTGACCTGGGCGGCGGTGATGCGCTGGTCCGGCCGGAGCGTCTGGGTGACCGAGGCTGCCTGTACCTGCGCCCAGTACGCGCCGCAGTAGCGCGCCGGGTCCACGCGGCCGTACGTCCCGTTGCCGGTGTTCCAGCCGTCG
The DNA here is from genome assembly GCF_054782415.1 of Sinomonas soli. Taxonomy (NCBI): domain Bacteria; kingdom Bacillati; phylum Actinomycetota; class Actinomycetes; order Micrococcales; family Micrococcaceae; genus Sinomonas; species Sinomonas soli. The sequence continues at coordinate 5,770 of NZ_BAAGSN010000040.1, forward strand.
GGGAGCGCCTCGAAGTGCAGGTGCGGGCCGGTGGACGCCGTCCCGGTGCTGCCCGTGTACCCGACGATGTCGCCCTGCGCGACGCGGTCGCCGACGTTCATCGCGGTGCTGTTCAGGTGGGCGAAGACGAACGCCACCTCCCCGCAGTCGAGCACCACAGTGATGCCGCCCATCGGAGTGAGCCACCACGGGTTCTGGTCGTACGTCCCGGTGATCCAGTCCGCGTGCAGGATCGTGCCCGTCCCCGGCGCCCGCACCGGGGTGTCCAACGGCGCCGCGAAGTCGGTGCCCGTGTGGCCGCCGACAGGGTTCACACCGCCCGGATTCGTGCCGAACGGCTGGCTGACAGGGATGCCAGCCGGAAGAGGCCATGTGTAGCCCATGATGATCTCCCAGGGGATGGGCGAGGGCCCTGCCCGCGAGCGCGGGGAGGGCCCTCGAGAGGGGATGGCGGGTGCGCCTACTTGGCTGCGGCGCAGGTGTAAGTGGTGGATCCGGGCGGGTTCGGCGTGCACGTGTACGTCATGCCGAGCGCATCGGTGAAGGTGAACGAGGACGGGGCCGGCCCGGTCTCGCCGGCGGCCCCAGTGTCGCCCTTGGCCCCGGGCGGCCCCGCTGGCCCCGGGTCGCCCTTTGGGCCGGTGGCTCCTGCCGGTCCTTGCGGTCCCGGCGGGCCTTGGGCGCCGTCGGCGCCGGGCGCCCCGGCGAGGCCCTGTGCGCCGGCCTGCCCGTTGGCCCCGGCCGTGCCGGCCTGCCCCGTGGTTCCCTCGTTTCCCGTGTCGCCCTTCGGTCCCTGCGGGCCCTGGGGACCGGCCGGGCCTTGGGCTCCGTCCTTGCCGTCGACGCCGTCCCTGCCCGCGGGTCCCGCCGGGCCGGCCGAGGGGGATGGTGAGGCCGCGACGTCGGCGGCCTTGCGGCAGATGTTCTTGCCCGCCGTCGTGCTCGCGAAGTCCTCGCGGGCGCACGCGGTGGCGAACTCCTCGGCGAGGTTCTGCTTCTCGATCGTCTGCGTCGCGGCGTACCGCTCGGCGTCGGCAGCCAGGCGGTGGTTCTCCATCGCGAGGCCGGCCGACACGGCGGCGAGGA
>NZ_BAAGSN010000041.1:0-3433 GCF_054782415.1 Sinomonas soli
GTAGTAACCCACGAGGTTGCCGCCAGTGGAGGCGAGTGCTGGCGCGGCCTCTCGGATCACGTCTTGGTCGCACGTTCCCAGGTCCACGAGGATCAGGCTGAAGCTGCTTCCTCGCACGCGGCCACTGCGTTCTGGGTTGAAGAACCGGATGTCGCCCTCGCCGATGGAGATCCGCTCCGCACCGTTGACCTTCGAGAAGGACTCGATGAACGAGCCGCCAGCCTCCATGATCGTGTTGAAGGCGACCGTCGTGTGCTTGGTGATGACGCCGACCTGGCCGGCCGCGTACGCGACGTTGATCGCCTCCTCAGCGAGGAAGTCTGCGAGGTTGCTCACTGGTCGTCCTCAGGATCGGCGGGAATGACCTCGACGTTGTCCGCCATCAGTGTGAGGCGCACGGACGGCAGGCCCTTGCCGGTGTCGAAGAGCTGCACGTCGAGCGAGTCCTCGGCGCTGATGTGCCAGGGGAACGGCTGGCCGTCTACGATGACCGGCTCGGCGCCTTTGCGGAGGTCGATCGTGATCTTGTTCGGCAGATTCGGCATGGCGGAGGCTCCTTCGGCAAGTCGGCGAGCGCAACGCGCCCTATCTCAGGTCGATCGTGCATCCTCCAGGCTCTTCGACCCCTTGCGCAGGTTGCACACGAGGTGCGAGCACTGCACGTTCTCCATCAGGTGGCTGCCCCCGTCTGTCCAGGGAATCCTGTGGTCGAGGCTGGCGCAGAGGGGATCCGGGTATACGAGCGCGCTATCAACTGCACCGCCGCAGATTCCGCAGATCCAGCCGTCTCGCTCGAAGACCTTCACCGGGTCGATCGGCTCGTACTCCACCCCATAGAACTCGGCGCGTTTGCGGGGCTTCCTCGGCCGGTTGTACGCGGGAACGCCTGCTGCCCAACCCTCACGATGTCGGCGCCGGTCGTACTCTCTCCTGTGGGGCCTGCTGTCGCGGTTGCGATATCGGCACTTCTCAGAGCAGAAGACCCGGAGCGGGTGAGACTTCTCAAACGGCTCCTGGCATTCCGGGCACATAGCGACACTCACGCGCCTACACCTCCCCGGGGGTCCGTTTTCACCGCCAAAAACCGCGGAATCACGGGGATTATTCTGAAATTCGGGGGAGGGAGGACGCTCACCCGGCGAAGGGTCCCAGGCTTCGGGGTCCTAGATTTTTCCCGGGTTCACCAGTCCTCGGAGACGAGCCCGAGACTCTCCTCCCGCTGGATGCCGGCACCCTTGTTGCAGTCGAGATGCGCTGGCTTCCAGTTGCTCGGCTCCCACGTGAGCTCGGGGAACTGCTTCCTCGACATCACGTGCTGCACGCTGCACGACTGCGGGTGCGGGTACTCGAGCGAGTAGTCGATGCTCTGGTCGCAGATGCAGCACGCGGCGTTGGCCCGTCGCCCCTCGGCCTTGACCCGGACGAGCGCGTCCTGGCGGCGGCGCCCCGACCACGGTGGGATGTGCAAGCCGTTCGTCACCGGAGCTGCCTCCGATCCGCGCCCGATCATGAGGGAAGCCCGGTCTGCAGTTAGGGGTCTGCGGACCGGGCTTCCCGGATTCGGTGACACTACATCACCATCAAGAGCTAAGTTACACTCCGTCAACTATCAGTTGTCAGGACGCGCCCTCCCCCGGCGTGTCGGCCCTTCGGCCCGACGTACTTGCCGAGCAGGTGCTGCTCGACCGCGTGGTCCCGATGGGTGCCCAGCGAGGCGAGCACGTCCCGCTCGGCGTACAGCTTCGGCTTCGTGTTCAGCGCGAGCCAGCCGTCGCGCTTCGCCACCTCCCGGGCCCAGCGCTTCGACCAGCCGCTGAGCTTCCGGACGTCGTCGATGTCGAGCCACCCGGCCGGCCTACCCACGGCGCCTCACCTTCGCGATCTCCACCCACCGGCTGAGCGGGAAGGTGTGGGCAGGATCGGCGTCGCAGACGAGAAGCTCCGCCGAGCGCTGCCGCAGCGACCCGATGCAGGCACGGTTCGGGCAGCGGCCGTGGGCCTTGAGCTCGCGGGCAGGCTGAGGCATCGAGCCCCACGCATCCCACACCTCGGGCAGGGCCGCGGCCACGAGCGAGCTCGACGGGTGCGCCGTCATCCACTGCAGGTGCCAGCGGGCGATGAGCCCCGCGACCGGGCCGGTGTTCTCGCCGCCGACCAGGCGAAGGTCCGGACGGTCCTCGATCAGCTGCGACACCAGCCCACGCACGGCCGCGTCGACCATGGCCGAGGCCTCGACGTACTCGAGCGCCAGCGGGACAGCAGGGTCCACAGACTTCGACCGGACCTCGCTCCCTCCCCCACCCGCCGGGTGGAGCATCTCCTGCAGCACCTGCCACCGCTCCTCGATCCCGAGCAGTGCCTTCCGCAGGCTATCCGTGCAGCGCCAGCACAGCCACGACCCCGGCTCGGCAGCCACCTGCCCGCCGTCGTGCACCCCGACGCAGTACCCCGAGAACCGGACCACCCTGCGCGCCAGCTCGTACGGAACCATCCGCACCCGGCCCTCCTGGACCACCGGGTACCGCTTCGCCAGACGCCAGTTCGCCGGCAGGGATCTGAGGTCCACCACCGTCGCCGTCATGCAGCCCTCCTCGCAGCCGCCTCGACAGGGGCCGGCAGCTGCAGCACCTGCCCGAGCTCGGCACGGGCGCCCTCGCTGACCTTGCGGACCTCGGCCGAGACCATGATCCAGGGGACATCGTCGACGTCGAGCACCTCGACCTTGCACCCGCCCGCGACCCGGGCCGTCGTGTAGCCGAGCCGGTAGGCGTCCTCTACCCAACGCCGGCAGGCCTCGACGGAGAGCTCGGCCACGTGCAGGTCCTGATCCTCGATCAGGTAGGCAGCAGCGAACGTCAGGGAATCAGGCAGGGGAATGCTCGTGGTCATCTTCTCCTCCTCGGTCTAGTGCGCTTCTTCGATCTGGGAGCAGGGGCTGGTGGGGTGGGCGGCAGGCCCGCCCCGGCCCTTCCAGTTCCGTCCCGTCCCGGCCCGACCCGCCCCGACCCGTCCCGGCTTATCCGGATCCCGAAGTCAGGCGATTGGTCAGGATTCGCCAGAATTGGTCGATCCTGCTCGATTCCTGCTGAATCTGTGACGCCGGGCGTGACTGCTGTCCCGCTTTCCGTTGCGTCTGTTCCGCCTTGGCCGGTGTCGCCGTCGCCGTGGGCGGTGTGTGGGCCGGTGGAGCCGTCGCCCTGGGTGTGAAGGCCGGAGGTGCCGTTGCCTTCGCTGTCGGGGCCGGGTTCACCGTTGCTCTGGTCCTGCGTCTGGCCGGGCTTGCTTCCGTCGCCAGAGGTGGTGGGTGCGGGCCGGGAGTAGCCGTCGCCCGCGTGGTCACCGGGGCGCATGCCCTCGGTCGCTGCCGGGACCTTGATGCCGAGGCGCCGGACGTAGTCGTGCTCGCGCAGCCACTGAACCGTCGACACGGAGA
>NZ_BAAGSN010000042.1:0-1471 GCF_054782415.1 Sinomonas soli
CGGCGACGCCTTGTGGTCCGGGATCGACGCGCCACCACCGAAGACCTTCAGGACCGCCGTCGCGGCCGCGATGTCCAGGACGGGCTGCGGATTCACCCGCACGGTGCCGTCGCGGACCGAGTCGAAGACGTCGGCCCAGCCCGCTGTGAGGTCGCTGCCCGCCCACTCGACCACCGGGACGTCGAACTCGGCGTCCTCGGCGAGCTGCGCGAGCAGCGGCGAGATCGGCGCGCCCTTGGACTGGCCAGCTAGCGCTGTGACCCGCTCGCGGCGCTTGGGGTCCATCAGGTAGCCCTTGACCCAGTCGGAGCCGTGGCGGGCTGCCACGATCTCGACCTGGGGGGTCCCATCGGCGCGCCAGCCGCCGAAGGCGAGGTAGGTCATTGACCGGTCATGGGACTGGTCCACGCCGGCCCAGACCTTCCCGACAATGCGGTCCGCCTCGGCGATCCGCTGCGTGCCATCCGGGAGCGTCTCCGGGGTGTTCTTGCAGGCGTCCCACGCCCCGGGCGGGAACGGGCCGCCGAGAACGCCGTCGGGCCACTGGCAGAGCACCTCGACGCGGAACACCCACTCGGGGTCCGTCTTGCAGGCCGCGGCGATCGTGCGCTCGGTGAAGCCGGGGTTCCAGCCCACCGAGGGGTTGGCGTGCGCCCAGCCCTCGCGGTCGCGCTTGTCGCACCCCGGAGGGGCTGACCACTCGAACAGTCCGAGGGTGTCCTCGTCCTGCTCGAAGCCTTCGAGGTCGTCCTCGTCGAACTCCTCGCCGTCGTCCTGCAGGCCCTCGACGTCCAGGAGCGTTGGGCCCACGGCCGCCGCGGCGAGCTCCTCGCAGATCCCGTCCGGGTCGCCGACGGCCTCGTGGGCCATCTTGCGGAGGTACCCGAGGACCACCGAGGTGTTGTCGCCGGCGTTGGAGAGTGCGAGCACGAGCGCCTCGGCCTGGGCCATGGTCGTCTTCGTGATCGCGCCCCAGGCTTCCCAGTTCTGGTGCTCGCGGAGCTCGTCGAGCATGATCAGGTTCCCGGTGAAGCCGCGGCCCGCCTTGCGGTTCGCGGCCTTGACCTTGTACCTGGTGTTGTTCGTGAGCTCGAGGGCCTTCTTGCCGTTGACCTTCACGACCCGCTTGAGCAGTTCGGAGAGGCCCTCGTCCTCCTCGACGAGGTCGACCGCGCCCTGCCAGACTTCCTCGGCGGTCTCGAGGTCCTGTGCCGTGCCGAGCACGAGCGGCCAGCCCCACACGATCATGAACCACAGCGCGAGCACCTGCGACAGGGTCGACTTGCCGTTCTGCCGCGCGATGAGCACCACGACGGTGCGGAAGCGCAGGGTGCCGTCGGGCAGGAGCTCGAGCATGCGCAGCAGGAGCGCCTTCTGCCACGGGAACAGGTCCACGTGCAGGACGTCGCGGGCGAAGTCAATGACGTCGTACCCGAGCGTCGTCTCGGGGGTCAGCGGCCGCAGCGGCGGC
>NZ_BAAGSN010000043.1:0-1460 GCF_054782415.1 Sinomonas soli
GGACCGTATGGTGGACGCGGAGCATTCGTGTGGTTCCACCGCACCGCCCTTTGTGGGGGGGTGTGGTGTGTTGAGGTTGTCGGCCTATTAGTACCGGTCGGCTTCACGAGTCTTCAGTCCTCGTTTCCACGTCCGGCCTATCAACCCAGTGGTCTGCTGGGGGCCTCTCGCCCTTGACGGGCGTGGAGATCTCATCTTGAAGCGGGCTTCCCGCTTAGATGCTTTCAGCGGTTATCCCATCCGAACGTAGCCAACCAGCCGTGCACCTGGCGGTACAACTGGCACACCAGAGGTTCGTCCGTCCCGGTCCTCTCGTACTGGGGACAGCCCTTCTCAGATCTCCTGCGCGCGCAGCGGATAGGGACCGAACTGTCTCACGACGTTCTAAACCCAGCTCGCGTACCGCTTTAATGGGCGAACAGCCCAACCCTTGGGACCTACTCCAGCCCCAGGATGCGACGAGCCGACATCGAGGTGCCAAACCATGCCGTCGATATGGACTCTTGGGCAAGATCAGCCTGTTATCCCCGAGGTACCTTTTATCCGTTGAGCGACGGCCCTTCCACGAGGTGCCGCCGGATCACTAGTCCCGACTTTCGTCCCTGCTCGAGATGTCTCTCTCACAGTCAAGCCCCCTTGTGCACTTGCACTCGCCACCTGGTTGCCGACCAGGCTGAGGGGACCTTTGGGCGCCTCCGTTACTCTTTGGGAGGCAACCGCCCCAGTTAAACTACCCGTCAGGCACTGTCCCTGACCCGGATCACGGGCCGAGGTTCAGGTGTCCAAAGCGACCAGAGTGGTATTTCAACGATGACTCCACCGGCACTGGCGTGCCCGCTTCACAGTCTCCCACCTATCCTACACAAGCCGCTCCGAACACCAATACCAAACTGTAGTGAAGGTCTCGGGGTCTTTCCGTCCTGCTGCGCGTAACGAGCATCTTTACTCGTAGTGCAATTTCGCCGAGTTCACGGTCGAGACAGCGGGGAAGTCGTTACTCCATTCGTGCAGGTCGGAACTTACCCGACAAGGAATTTCGCTACCTTAGGATGGTTATAGTTACCACCGCCGTTTACTGGGGCTTGAATTCTCCGCTTCGCCATTGCTGGCTGACGGGTCCTCTTAACCTTCCAGCACCGGGCAGGAGTCAGTCCGTATACATCGTCTTGCGACTTCGCACGGACCTGTGTTTTTAGTAAACAGTCGCTTCCCCCTGGTCTCTGCGACCCTTGCCCGCTCGGGCCGGCATGCGGCCTCCACGGTCGGGGTCCCCCTTCTCCCGAAGTTACGGGGGCATTTTGCCGAGTTCCTTGACCGTGATTCTCTCGATCGCCTTGGTATTCTCTACCTGATCACCTGTGTCGGTTTGGGGTACGGGCGGCTGGGACCTCGCGTCGATGCTTTTCTCGGCAGCATAGGATCACCCGATCCCCCCGTGAGGGGGTCCCGTCGGATCTCAG
>NZ_BAAGSN010000044.1:0-1577 GCF_054782415.1 Sinomonas soli
GACGGAAGAACGCGAAGCAGCGCAGCTCCATGGACCGCTTGTAGAGCCTGCCGAGCTCGATCAGGTGCTCGGCCTTCTCGAAGCGCCGCGCGTCGGCGGCGCGCCGCAGGTACAGGACAGCGAGCGCCGGCTGGTCGGAGAGGCAGGCGCGCTCGGCGGCCTCGATCAGCTGCCGGGACGAGCGCACCGGGCGGGAGGCATGCTGTGCGGCCATCAGACTGCCGCCTTCCCGAACGTCCGCTCCTCGATGAAGCGCTGCAGCTCGGGCGCCGCGATCCTGGTCTTCGCCCGCGTGTTCGTGCCGAGCTCGACGGCCGGGAGCTCGCCGGCGGCGATCCGGCCGCGCACGTAGTCGCCCCCGGTGCCGAGCAGCTCTGCGGCCTCAGCGACCGTGAAGAGCCGCAGCGGCGAGACGGGGCCAGCGAGCGCGAGCGTGCCGCCGGTGGGCTGGCGTCCTGACTGTTCCGGGGTCGGGAAAGATACGATGGTCATGCTGGTTGCCTTTCGTGGAGTTCGGTGGATCAGCGCTCGCCCTCAGCCGTTCCAGCGGCTGGGGGCTCCTTGCTGTCGGCGCCGTCGACCGGTGCCAGGTTGATCAGTGGGAGGAACTGCTCGGATGCGCTCATCAGAGGTCCTTGCACAGTTCGTGAAAAGTGGTGTTGAGCGCCGTTGCTGCCCGCATCAGCTCGCGGACGTAGAAGCGGCCGCTGGCCATCTTGTCCTCGAAGGTGTTGCGGGAGATGCCGATCGCGTTGTAGACGGCCTTGCGGGTGAGACCCTGGTCTTCGATTGCTGCCTGGATTCGCTCCCTGAGGACCGCCTCGGGGTCGAGCTGTTGTGTTGGCATACGCCAACCATATGTGCGGTTTTCCGCACGGTCAAGCGGTACTTGCGCACTACTTGTGCGGTACTCGGCTCAGAAGGTGCGAATATCCGCCGACTACTTGAGTTTCAATTTGGCGTACTCAGTGTGCGGGAATCGCCTTGCCGCGTCTGAAAAAGGGCACGTACTGTTGGCGTATGGCACAAGACAGAGAGGACGCGGAGTACCGCGCCCTGACGATGGAGATCCGCCTCCTGCTGACGGAGAAGGGCTGGTCACAAAAAGACCTCGCTGACCGCATCGGCACGAGGCGCGAAACGGTCAGCGAGGACCTGACAGCGACCAAGGAACGGGGCATGCCGTTCCGGCGCCTGGTGGCTATTGCTCAGGCTCTGGAGGTCAGCCTCGAGGAGCTGACGCGGCGAGCTCATGAGAGAGCTGTACGAGGAGACTAGGCCAGTGGATTCCGCGGGCCTTTGCATACCTGATCAGATCGGGGACGGTCAGGTCCACGAGCGGGCTCTCGCTCGCGGAGTCTTCCTCGAGCGTCTGGGTCCCGCTCCTGCTGAGGCGCGCCGTCGCGCCCACCCAGTCATCCGGATCCTGCTGCTGTGCCATGCGGTCTCCCCTCACTGTGCGAGCGGGCCGCCCATCCTTCCCCCATGCGAGCGGCCCGTTCACTCCATCTGACATGACGGTGACGGTCGAGTAAAGGGTGCTGACGGGCTGGTCGTGGGTGCGTGCGGCGATCATC
>NZ_BAAGSN010000045.1:0-967 GCF_054782415.1 Sinomonas soli
GGCCTGTGGTGATTGTAGAAGTGGAGCCATGCCGGGAGCGCGGCGCGGCGGGCTGATTCCGAGTTGTAGTGCTTCGTGTGGGCCCAGCCGTCGGCGAGGGTGCGGTGGAAGCGTTCGATTTTGCCGTTGGTCTGCGGGCGGCGGGGCCGGGTGAACTTCGGTTTGATCCCCAGCTCGGTGCAGGCGTGCCTCCAGGCGTGCGAGCGGTAGGCGGGTCCGTTGTCCGAGAGCACCCGCTCGACCCGCACGCCGCGGTCGGCGAACCAGGAGACAGCGCGCTGGAGGACCTCGATGGCGGTGTCGGCTCGTTCGTCGTCATGGATCTCGGCGTAGGCGACGCGGGAGTGGTCGTCGATGACGGTATGGACGAAGGCGTGGCCGGTGAGCGGGCCGCGGTTCGTGCCCTTGCGCCGGTTCACGTCGGTTGCCGCGCGGTTCTTCCCGCCCTGGGGCCGCCCGACGAACCGCCAGCCGCCGCCGATCGGGATGTTGCCGAGTTTCTTCACATCGACATGGATCAGGGCACCCGGCTTCTCGTGCTCGTAGCGGCGGGCCGGCTCTCCGGTCTTCACATCGATGTGGGAGAGCCGGTTGAGCCTGCAACGGACCAGGACGGCGTGGACGGTCGAAGCGCTCATCCCGAGCCTGGCAGCGATCTGGACGGGGCCGAGGCGCTTTCTGATCCGAAGGTGCACGATCTTCTTCACCTTGGGCTGCGGGGTCCTGTTCGGATGGGAGTGCGGCCGGCTCGATCGGTCGCCCATTCCCTCGGACCCGAGCTCGACATAGCGGCGGGCCCACTTCGCCGCGGTGGGGTACGAGACGCGGAAGTACTCGGCTGCGGCCGAGACCGACCAGCCATCGTCCACGATCAGCCGGGCAAGCCGGAGACGTTGGCGCGGAGTCAGCGCCGCGTTAGCGTGAGACACGAGAACCTCCTGGTTCAGAGCGGAAGCGGTAGCAGCTC
>NZ_BAAGSN010000046.1:0-1233 GCF_054782415.1 Sinomonas soli
GTCGAGCACGCTCCTGGAAGTCCGAGACATTCGACCCGCCCTTCTTCGGCTCGCTCTTGCCCGGCACGGCTGCCGGGACCGAGGCCGGGGTTATCTGCAGCTCCGCGCAGGCCTTGAGGTAGTTCGGAACGTGCGTCGTCATGGCCTTCTGCAGGGCCTCCATGCCGTCGCGCTGGGCCTCGTCGATCATCCACGCGAGCGTCTTCACGGCCGCGACCGGGCCGGCGTACTTCGCCTCCGCCAGATGTGGGGCAGCAGCGATGCTCGCCGCGGTCGCGTCGGCCATGTACCCGCGCTTGCGGGCCGGCTTCACGAGCGGCGCGAACCTGTCGCCCCACGCCCGCACCTGCTCGGCCGTCTGACGCTCGACCGCGAGCGCAGGATGCGGGATCACGCGGCCTCTGGGGTCCTTCACGACCATTCCCTCGTCCTCGACCCGCTTCCGGGCCTCACGGAGGCGCGCGACGAGCGTGCAGTAGGCCTCCAGAGCGGTCCGGTCAGCGTTTCCGGCCAGGTCGTTGGCCTCGACCACCTCGCGCCACACCGCGGCCGCCCCCACCGGCAGGCCGGCGGTTGGTTCGAGCGGCTCGGGTGCCTCCTGGGGCGCTTTCCTGCTCACCAGACCACCTCCCGGAAGCTCAACTGGCCGCATTCGATGTCAGAGGCAGCCACTGGACCGGCTGACAGGCCCTCTATGGGCCGCGCCTCGACGTCTGTGGCCGTTTCCCGGTACTCGGGTCGGAGTCTGGCGACCAGATCGGACAGCTGGCGGCGCGAGCGGCGCCAATCGACGATGACCGCAATGTCCGCGACCACCATTTCCGGGAAGTCGGCGAGCACGTCGCGCACGGCCGGCTCGAACTCCTCCGACGCCGACGCCCGCCAGTAAGAATCCCGCGCGTCCGGTGCCAGAGCGCGCCGGACAGCGTTCCTCGACGCCCCGAGGCTCCGTGCGATGCCCCGGACCGGCTCCCCGACGCCTCGCAGCGTCCTGATCGCCGGGCGGTCGTGCACAACGGGCTCCCGATCAGTCGATCGTGACTGTGACCTTGGTGCCCTGCTTCCAGCCCTGCGCGTCGGCGATCTCCCGGCGGACCGTCATCTGGAGCGAAGCCGCCGGCGTGGCCGCTGCCCACTCCTGGTTCCGGTCATCCGAGTAGTCGGCGCCGAAGAAGACCTTGGCGACGTCGATGTCGCCTTCGGCCGTGCCGGTCATCACGCTGTCCGTGCGGT
>NZ_BAAGSN010000047.1:0-2677 GCF_054782415.1 Sinomonas soli
GCCCGGTCTCTGTCTCAGGAACCACCCCAGGGAGGGGCGTCGGACGGCGATAGCCGTAGGATCGGACTTCTACGGATTCATCTTTAGGGGGATGGCTGTGGCTAGGGAGAAGCAGAAGCGCGCAGCAGGCGACGGCACTGTGTACCCGACGAAGGACGGCCGGTTCAGGGTTGAGGTCGTCGTCGGCTGGACCGCTACAGGGCGGCCGCGGCGCAAGGTCGGCTACGCTCCCAACAAGGCCCTCGCGGAGTCGCTGCGACGCGAACTCGCCGCCAAGGCCCGCGCCGGGCTGGTCACGGGCGGCCGCGCGCCGACGCTGGAAGCGTGGCTGGAGGAATGGATCACGATGGCCCCGCCGGCCAAGATGCGCGAGCGGACCAAGCGCGGCTACCGCTCCTACATCCGCACCTGGATCCACGGACGCCCGATCGCCAAGAAGCGCCTCGACAAGATCCGAGCCGCGGACCTCGCGGCCGTCTACTCGGAGATGCGGGTGGCTGGCCGGTCAGAGTCAACGGTGTCCCAGATGCACCGCATCCTCTCCCGCGGCCTCACTGTCGCCGTGCAGTACGAGGAGCTGGCCACAAACCCCGCGCAGCGGCTCGAAGCGCCGCAGCCCGCCCCCTTCACGCCGAACCTGCTGAGCGTGGACGACGCGCGCCGACTCATCGCTGCCGCCGAGAAGCTCGAGGACGGCGCCCGCTGGCTCCTCAACCTCGCGCTCGGCCTCCGACAGGCGGAGCGGCTCGCCCTCGCTTGGGACCGTGTAGACCTACGCACCGGCAAGATCACGATCGACCGCACCATCGAGCCCCGCCCGTGGAAGCACGGATGCTCGCCCGAGGGCAAGGAGCCCGTGTGCGGCAAGCGAGCGCACTTCTGCCCGCAGAAGCACTCCGGCGGGAGGTTCGTCGGAAAGCCGAAGTCCACTGCCGGCGAGCGCGAGCCGATCCTGCCCGAGCAGATCGTCGCCGCGCTCGAGCGGCTCAAGGAGTACCAGGAGCGCGTGCGGCTCGAGGAAGGCGACCGCTGGACCGGATTCACCTCGGCCAACGGCGTCACCCTCGACCTTGTCTTCACGAACCGCTTCGGCCGCCCGATCAACGCACAGGACGACTGGGAGGACTGGAAGAAGTTCCTCGCCGCCAACGGCGTCCCCGAGGTCCGCGTCCACGACGCCCGGCACACCGCCGCGACGACCCTGCTCGTGATGGGCGTCGACCCGCGCGTGGTCATGGACATCATGGGCTGGTCCACCTCGAGCATGCTCAAGCGCTACCAGCACGTCGTCGACGAGCTCAAGGCCGAGGCCGCCAAGCGTATCGGCGCCGCCCTCTGGGCCCCGCCTGCGGACCCTGCCCCCGATCCAGCGAACGCCGAGGTCCTGAGCATGGACGCCTTCCGCCGGCGGCGCGCCCGCTGACCTCAGTCAGCCGTGCCGCTGCCCGTCGGGAAAAGGTACCTGGCGATGATGAAGACGATCCCGAGGATCTTCACCACTGTGGCGGATATCCACGCAACCATCACTGCGTCCGAGAGATGGCCCCACTGCGACCAGATATACAAGCTCATCACGCCGAAGTTGAGCCCGACGATGATCCCCGCCGCTCGCATGGCCCAGATGAAGAACGGGCTCCGGAGCTCGTTGGACTGCTCCATCTGCTGGGCACGCGCGCTCTGCATCCGCTCCGCCGGCGTTCCTCCGAGCGTAGGCCCTGGACCGGCGACAGGCTCTGACGGGACGGCTGCTCCCCCGTTGCCCTCTGGCGGACCTTCAACGTCGACGTCGTCGAGCTCATTGTCGAAGGCGCCGTCGAAGTCTGAGAAGTCCTCGTCTTCGAGGTCCGAGAAGTCCGCATACTCGGGGGGCGGTACAGAGTCGTCCCAGGGCGGACCGTCCTCGGCTGGCACCCTAGGCCGCCGGCAGCCCGAGTTTGGAGAGCCTCAGCTTCATGGCCGGCAGTGAGACGCCGAAGTACTCGGCCAGTTCAATGGTCGAGCGCATGACGCGGTGCTGCTGGCGGACCGCGGCCTCCGGCATCAGCAGGTTCGCAGCGAACTCGTTGGCGTAGAACTCATGGGCGTCATGCCTGTTCTTCGAGCGCAGATCGACGAACTGGAAATCCTCGTCCGGCTTCGACCTGGTCGACCGCTCGACGAAGTGGCCGAGCTCATGTGCACAGGTGAAATTCTGCCGCTGCGGGCTGTCGTGGCGGTCGAAGTAGATCGTTGCGTCATCGTTGGCGTGCTTGATGATCATGCCCGACGTGTTGTGCGGGAGGTCGGCCATGTGGACCCGGATCCCCATGCTGAGCGCAATCTTCGCGACATCGACCGGGAAACGGCCCGACGGCCAGTATGTGCGGAGAGTGTTCTCGGCCTGGAGCCTCGCCGCATCCTTGATCAGCATCTGCATCCTCCCTTCATCGCGTCGCTGCCTACATCATCTCCCAACCGGCCGCGGTGGGCCGTCATTCCCAACCGTGGCCGATCGCGTCTCCCGAGGACCCGCGCCGCCTCAACTCCCACCAAAACTCCCACCAAACGCCCCCGGCCGACCCTCCCGGCCCTCCATGGACCGGCCAAAAACCGCAAGATCCCGGGGTTTTTCGTGGTGCCCCAGCAGGGACTCGAACCCTGACTGAGCGGATTTTAAGAGCGCTCCCAGCCCCCCGTC
>NZ_BAAGSN010000048.1:0-3621 GCF_054782415.1 Sinomonas soli
GCCCCGCGGTGCCCTCCCGAAGGAGGACGGTGCGGGGTCCGGGCGGTCAGCATCGGCTGTCCGGCATGGGCGGTCCTTCGCCGGTACGGGAATATCGACCCGTTGTCCATCGACTACGCCTGTCGGCCTCGCCTTAGGTCCCGACTTACCCAGGGCAGATGAGCTTGACCCTGGAACCCTTGATCATCCGGCGGACGGGTTTCCCACCCGTCTTTCGCTACTCATGCCTGCATTCTCACTCGTGCGGCCTCCACCCCTCGGTCACCCGGGGGCTTCACTGCCCGCACGACGCTCCCCTACCCAGCCCCACCCCTGAACCACGAAGGCTAGGGTTCGCGTGGGACTGCCACGGCTTCGGCGGTGTGCTTGAGCCCCGCTACATTGTCGGCGCGGAATCACTTGACCAGTGAGCTATTACGCACTCTTTCAAGGGTGGCTGCTTCTAAGCCAACCTCCTGGTTGTCTTCGCAACTCCACATCCTTTCCCACTTAGCACACGCTTGGGGGCCTTAGCCGGTGGTCTGGGCTGTTTCCCTCTCGACTACGAAGCTTATCCCCCGCAGTCTCACTGCTGCGCTCTCACTTGCCGGCATTCGGAGTTTGGCTGACGTCAGTAACCTTGTGGGGCCCATCGGCCATCCAGTAGCTCTACCTCCGGCAAGAAACACGCAACGCTGCACCTAAATGCATTTCGGGGAGAACCAGCTATCACGGAGTTTGATTGGCCTTTCACCCCTACCCACAGCTCATCCCCTCCATTTTCAACTGAAGTGGGTTCGGTCCTCCACGACGTCTTACCGTCGCTTCAACCTGGCCATGGGTAGATCACTCCGCTTCGGGTCCAGACCACGCCACTGAACGCCCTGTTCAGACTCGCTTTCGCTACGGCTCCCCCACACGGGTTAACCTCGCGACGTGGCACTGACTCGCAGGCTCATTCTTCAAAAGGCACGCCATCACCGCACCCCCAGCGGGGCCGGCTCTGACGGTTTGTAGGCGCACGGTTTCAGGTACTGTTTCACTCCCCTCCCGGGGTACTTTTCACCTTTCCCTCACGGTACTTGTCCGCTATCGGTCATCGGGTAGTATTCAGGCTTATCAGGTGGTCCTGACAGATTCGCACGGGATTTCTCGGGCCCCGTGCTACTTGGGGACACCGGCAAGGACGGCAGACCAGCGTTACGGCTACGGGACTCACACCCTCTACGGCCGGCCCTTCAAGACCGTTCGCCTACACTGCTGCACTCGCCCCCGACCACCGGCAGATGATCGAAGCCAGGCCCCACAACCCCCTGCGCGCAACCCCTGCCGGGTATCACACGCGCACGGTTTGGCCTAATCCGCGTTCGCTCGCCACTACTGACGGAATCACTGTTGTTTTCTCTTCCTGCGGGTACTGAGATGTTTCACTTCCCCGCGTTCCCTCCACACCGTCTATGCGTTCAACGGCGGGTCACCGCATCAAGTGCGGCGGGGTTCCCCCATTCGGAGACCCTGGGATCACAGTCCGGTTATCGACTCCCCCAGGCTTATCGCAGATTCCCACGTCCTTCATCGGCTCCCGATGCCAAGGCATCCACCGTGCGCCCTTGGAAACTTCAACACAGAAGAAACCACAAAGGGCGCACACACACGCAAAAACATGCATGCACACACCTACAAGAAAACTCGACCCACCACACCACGGCACCACCAGCACCCCCGAAAGGGGACAGGCAGGCCGGCGCGGCGGGAAGAAATTGCTAGATGCTCGCGTCCACTATACAGTTCTCAAACAACAACCCCCACAACCTGCACCCATGCGGCAGGACGCCGCACGGCACGGGAAGGCGGGAACCACGCCCCCGCACCGGCCCCGACAGGGACCGGCAGCATAGAAGGGGGCGCAGGGCGTGTTGCCCCAGGACCCAACAGTGTGCCAAGGACCCCACCCCCCGGAAACCCGGCCCGGAACCTCTTCCAACCACCGCACACGAAGGCGCGGGGCGTACTGGGGCCACAGGCCGTGCCAGGGGCACGGGCCACGAATCCGTCGATGTTCCACCCATGAGCACCCGCCGGGAGACGAACGCTCCCGCAGCAGGCCGCATATACCCCCCGCACCGGCACGGCCCATGCGGGCCGCCCCCGGCCAGGGGCGCTGCTCCTTAGAAAGGAGGTGATCCAGCCGCACCTTCCGGTACGGCTACCTTGTTACGACTTAGTCCCAATCGCCAGTCCCACCTTCGACGGCTCCCTCCCACAAGGGGTTGGGCCACCGGCTTCGGGTGTTACCGACTTTCGTGACTTGACGGGCGGTGTGTACAAGGCCCGGGAACGTATTCACCGCAGCGTTGCTGATCTGCGATTACTAGCGACTCCGACTTCATGGGGTCGAGTTGCAGACCCCAATCCGAACTGAGACCGGCTTTCTGGGATTGGCTCCACCTCACAGTATCGCAACCCTTTGTACCGGCCATTGTAGCATGCGTGAAGCCCAAGACATAAGGGGCATGATGATTTGACGTCGTCCCCACCTTCCTCCGAGTTGACCCCGGCAGTCTCCCATGAGTCCCCACCCGAAGTGCTGGCAACATGGAACGAGGGTTGCGCTCGTTGCGGGACTTAACCCAACATCTCACGACACGAGCTGACGACAACCATGCACCACCTGTGAACCGGCCCCGAAGGGAAGCCCCATCTCTGGGACGGTCCGGCACATGTCAAGCCTTGGTAAGGTTCTTCGCGTTGCATCGAATTAATCCGCATGCTCCGCCGCTTGTGCGGGCCCCCGTCAATTCCTTTGAGTTTTAGCCTTGCGGCCGTACTCCCCAGGCGGGGCACTTAATGCGTTAGCTGCGGCGCGGAAACCGTGGAATGGCCCCCACACCTAGTGCCCAACGTTTACGGCATGGACTACCAGGGTATCTAATCCTGTTCGCTCCCCATGCTTTCGCTCCTCAGCGTCAGTTACAGCCCAGAGACCTGCCTTCGCCATCGGTGTTCCTCCTGATATCTGCGCATTTCACCGCTACACCAGGAATTCCAGTCTCCCCTACTGCACTCCAGCCTGCCCGTACCCACTGCAGACCCGGGGTTGAGCCCCGGGCTTTCACAGCAGACGCGACAAACCGCCTACGAGCTCTTTACGCCCAATAATTCCGGATAACGCTCGCGCCCTACGTATTACCGCGGCTGCTGGCACGTAGTTAGCCGGCGCTTCTTCCGCAGGTACCCTCACCCCGAAAGGCTTGTTCCCTGCCGAAAGGGGTTTACAACCCGAAGGCCGTCATCCCCCACGCGGCGTCGCTGCATCAGGCTTCCGCCCATTGTGCAATATTCCCCACTGCTGCCTCCCGTAGGAGTCTGGGCCGTGTCTCAGTCCCAGTGTGGCCGGTCACCCTCTCAGGCCGGCTACCCGTCGTCGCCTTGGTAGGCCATTACCCCACCAACAAGCTGATAGGCCGCGAGCCCATCCAAGACCGCACAAGGCTTTCCACCCCCCACCATGCGGCAGGAAGTAGTATCCGGTATTAGACCCAGTTTCCCAGGCTTATCCCAGAGTCAAGGGCAGGTTGCTCACGTGTTACTCACCCGTTCGCCACTAATCCACCCCGAAGGGCTTCATCGTCCGACTTGCAT
>NZ_BAAGSN010000049.1:0-926 GCF_054782415.1 Sinomonas soli
TTCGTCAGCTGGTAGTGGTCGCCGATCACGTCGAACGTGATGTCGTAGCCGTGGATCGCGTCGTTCTTCGACACCGCCGACCCGCGGTCGCCGACCTGCACGAGCTCGTACACGTCGATCGTGATAACCGGGCCGTCGACCTTCTTCACGAGGAGCACGCGCTCGATCGTGCCGATGCTCGAGGGCTTGTCGATCCGGGCGACCGTGTCCGCCCCCGTGCCGCTGACGGTCGGGGCGCCGTGGCCGTAGAAGATCTCGGTGACGATGGGATGCGTCTCCCAGCACGTCACCTTCACGCTCTTCTCGGTCTTGGTCGGCTTCGTCCGGACGAGCTTGCCGCCCTGGAAGGCGTTGAACTTCGAGATGTCGACCGAGACGGCCTCCTCGATGCCGTCGTCGGAGAGCCAGCCGAGGGCCTCGAAGGCCGCGTCGATGGTCAGCGACGTCGGGAGGGTCGTGCCCTTCGGCGCGGCGAAGACGTCGGAGTCCTCATCACCGAAGATGCGGATGTTGTCGTAGTTCTTCGTGGCCATGGTCAGCCCTCCTTGGAATCGGTCTTGGCGCTCGGCCGCCGGCCCTTCTGGGCGGCGTCACCGTCGTCGGCGCGGGCCTTGCCCTGACGGATCAGGGATCGTGCCTCGTCGTAGGGGATGCTGGCCGTGTCCCCGGGGGCGTAGTCCCCGTAGAACCCGGCGAAGATCACGCGCGTCATGTTCTCCATGGGTCGCGCCTCCTTCTCTCAGATAGTTCTCTTGCGGAAGGTGAGGGCGATGTTCTGCCGCCACCGGGGTGACCCTGAATCGGGGTCTGGGGAGTCGTACGGAAGGCCGAGACGCTCGACGCCGCGGCACTCGATCCCGTCCAGCACGACGCCGCGCGCCTTGCTGAACTGACCGTCGACCGCGAGCGCGAGGTCGCCGGCCGCG
>NZ_BAAGSN010000050.1:0-916 GCF_054782415.1 Sinomonas soli
CCGCAAGGCCGCCGAGTCGTGGGGGGACATCTCCCTGGCCAGGCGGACCGCGGTGCTGTTCCGGTTCCGCGAGCTGGTCGCCGCCCACGTCGAGGACCTCGCGGCCCTGGTCACGGCCGAGCACGGGAAGGTCCTCTCCGACGCGAAGGGCGAGATCGGGCGGGGCCTGGAGGTGGTCGAGTTCGCCTGCGGGATCCCGCAGCTGCTCAAGGGCGCCTACTCCGACCAGGCCTCCACCGGCATCGACGTCTTCTCCTACCGCCAGCCCGTCGGCGTGGTCGCCGGGATCACCCCGTTCAACTTCCCCGTCATGGTCCCGCTGTGGATGGCGCCGGTCGCGATCGCCACCGGCAACGCCTTCATCCTCAAGCCCTCCGAGCGGGACCCCTCCGCCGCGATGCTCCTGGCCCGCCTGTGGGCCGAGGCGGGCCTGCCCGCGGGGGTCTTCCAGGTCCTCCACGGCGGGAAGGAGACCGTCGACGGGCTCCTGACCCACCCCGACGTCGACGCCGTCTCCTTCGTCGGCTCGACCCCGATCGCCAAGTACGTCCACGAGACCGCGACCGCGCACGGCAAGCGCGTCCAGGCCCTGGGCGGGGCGAAGAACCACGCGATCATCCTCCCGGACGCGGACATGGACAACGCCGCCGACCACCTCGCCGCCGCCGCGTTCGGCTCCGCCGGGGAACGCTGCATGGCCATCTCCGTCGCGGTGGCCGTCGGGGAGGCCGCCGACGCCCTCGTGGGCAAGGTCAAAGACCGCGCCCAGGCCGTCAAGGTCGCCGAGGGCACCGAGCCCGGGGCGGAGATGGGCCCGATCATCACGCCCGCGTCCAGGGACCGGATGGCCTCCATCGTCACCGCCGCGGCCGAGGCCGGCGCGGACCTGGTCGTCGACGGGCGGGAGTTCACCGTG
>NZ_BAAGSN010000051.1:0-1345 GCF_054782415.1 Sinomonas soli
GCATGACGTTCTGCCCCCAGTCGTCCATGATCCGGGGGGTGTTGTCACCGGGACCCGTCCTGGCGGTCGCGGATCGCTGATAGAGGCACGACCCAAAGTTCCAAGGGACCTTCGTAACGTGGATGCCGAGCGTGATCGCCTTATCCGGCCACGGCCTGACGGGAGCGGGAAAGGGGAGCGCATTGGGAGTGTCCGCAAGCGTGCCGGCGGTGTTCGTCGGGCTCGATGTCGGAAAGTCCGATCACCACGCCGTCGCCCTGGGCCTGGACGGGAAGGCCCTGCTGGACCGGGCCCTGCCCAACGACGAGGCCAGGCTCCGGGCCATCCTCGCCGCCCTCGCCGAACACGGCCCGGTGCTGATGGTCGTGGACCAGCCCGCCACCATCGGGGCGCTGCCGGTCGCCGTCGCCCAGTCCATGGAAGGGATCGAGGTGGCCTACCTGCCCGGGCTGGCCATGCGCCGGATCGCGGACCTGCACCCCGGCTCGGCCAAGACCGACGCCAGGGACGCGTTCATCATCGCCGAGGCCGCCCGGACCATGCCCCACACCCTCCGCGCGATCCGCGCCGACGAGGAGCAGATCGCCGCCCTGGCCCTGCTGGCAGGGTTCGACGACGACCTCGCGCAGGAGGCCACCGCGGTCTCCAACCGGCTCCGCGGCCTGCTCACCCAGATCCACCCCGCCCTCGAGCGCGCCCTCGGGCCAAGGGCCGCCCACCCGGCGGTGGCGGACCTGCTCACCCGCTACCCGACCCCCGCCAGACTGAAGGCGGCAGGGCGCGGGCAGGTGCGGGCGAGGCTGAAGAAGCATGCCCCGCGCCTGGCCGAACGGCTCACCGAGGAGGTCTTCACCGCCCTGGGCGAGCAGACCGTCACCGTCCCCGGCACCGACGCCGCCGGGGTCGTGATCCCGATCCTGGCCGAGCAGCTCGCCGCCCTCACACGGCAGCGGGCCCAGGTCGCCGCCCAGGTCGAGGCCCTTGTGGAGGCCCACCCTCTTCACGAGGTCCTGACCTCGCTCCCCGGAGTCGGGGTCAGGACCGCCGCCAGGATCCTCACCGAAGTCGTCGGCAAGGACTTCAAGGACGCCGCACACCTGGCCTCCTACGCCGGCATCGCCCCGGTCACCCGAAGATCCGGAACCTCGATCCGCGGCGAGCACGCCCCCAGGGGAGGGAACAAGCGCCTCAAACGCGCCCTGTTCCTCTCCGCCTTCGCCTCACTGAGCCATCCGCCCTCGCGGGCCTACTACGACCGGAAACGAGCACAGGGCAAACGGCACAACCAGGCCCTCATCGCCCTCGCCCGCCGCCGCTGCGACGTCCTCTTCGCTATGCTCCGCGA